>NZ_CP030048.1:6002272-6302386 GCF_015291665.1 Bradyrhizobium sp. CCBAU 53338 | reverse complement strand
AAGGGGCCGGCTTTTTCAGCTGGTTCCGAGCTCAGGCCCGCCCGGCAGTCCGCCGTCGCGGCCGCGTTGCGGGTTCCGCCGCTGCCCGCATGATCCAGCGGCGGAACGCGGCGAAATCGCGCTGTTCGGTCTGAAAGCTGCGGTACAGCAGGTACCAGCGCATGCCCTTGGGCACCGAGAGGTCGAACGGCGCGACCAGGCGTCCAGCGGCGAGGTCGTCGTCGATATAGGGCCGGATGCCCATGGCGATGCCAAGCCCGTCGGCGGCGGCCTGCAGCGCCTGGCCGTAGAACTGGAACTCCGGCCCGCGCGGAGTGATGCGGGGCAGATTCGCGGCCTTCAGCCAGAGCGGCCAGTCCTCGGGCGAATGTTCGACGCGGATCAGGCTCGGCCCCTTGAGGTCGGCCGGCCGTTTCAGGCTGGCGGCGAGGCGGGGCACGCAGACCGGCGTCAGGTCGCCGGCGAACAAGGGTTCGGCGACGAGCCCCGGCCAGTCGCCGGTGCCGAGCTTGATGCCGCAACTCCAGTCCTCGCCGAACGGCACCGACGCGCCGCCGGTGGTGAAGCGCACCTCGATGTCGGGCTCCTCGCTGCGAAACTCCGACAGCCGCGGGATCAGCCAGCGCATCGCAAAGGTGTGGCCGACGCCGATGGTGAGCACGCGTACGCTTGATGGCGCCGTCACCTGCGCGGTGAGGCTGGCGAGTGCGTCGAAGATCGGCGTCAGCCCGCCCTGATAGGCGCGGCCCGCCTGCGTCAGCACCAGCTTGTTGGCCTTGCGCTCGAACAGCGCGACGCCGAGCCGCTCTTCGAGCAGATGCACCATGCGGCTGACGGCGGCCGCCGACACGCTCAGCTCGATTCCGGCCGCAGCAAAGCTGCCGGTTCGCGCCGCCGCCTCGAATGCCTTGATGCCGTTGAGAAAGAGCAGCCGCCGCAAATCGATAACCCTCAGGAAAGCTGATGCCAGGCCAAGATAACTCAGTTTGCGCCGACACGGCAAGCGAGGCACAAACATCAGCGTAATTCATGCTGATTTGTCGAAGCTGAGGCGGCCCCCTTCGCTTCGCCCCGCAAGCGGGCAGAGGGAGTGAAGCAGCCTGCGTCCCTAACTCGCCTACAGGAGAATCCCCACGTGACGCCCATCATGATCGCTGCCCTCGGATTGCTGATGGTCGCCACCGCGTTCCTGTCGGGGCTGTTCGGCATGGCGGGCGGGCTGATCCTGATCGGCGTGCTGCTGGCCTTGATGCCGCTGCCGACGGCGATGGTGCTGCATGCGATCACGCAGATGGCCTCGAACGGCTGGCGCGCCCTGCTGTGGCGCAAGCACATCCGCTGGCGTCCCGTCGCGAACTACCTGGTCGGCGCGGCCATCGCGCTGGCGGCCTGGTCGCTCACGCGCTACGTGCCCGACAAGCCGATGGCGCTCTTGATGCTGGGCGCCACGCCGTTCATGGCGCGGCTGCTGCCGACCAACATCAAGCCCAACCCTGACAGCCTCTGGCAGGGCACCGTCTATGGCACGATCTGCATGGGCTTGATGCTGATGACCGGCGTCTCCGGCCCGCTGCTCGACACTTTCTTTCTCGGTGGCGATTTCGGCCGGCGCGACAAGGTGGCGACCAAGGCGATGTGCCAGCTGGTCAGCCATTTCACCAAGCTGATCTATTTCGGCGGCATCATCGACCAGGCCGCCACGCTCGATCCCGTGCTCGCCGGTATCGCCATCGCAGCCTCGATGCTCGGCACCTCGCTGGCGCGGCGCATTCTCGAAGCCATGACCGACCAGCAATTCATGACCTGGTCGAACAAGCTGATCACCACCATCGCCTGCTACTATATCGCCTATGGCGGCTGGCTCCTGCTGCGTGTGCCGGTGCTGGCCGCCTTCGACAAGGGAGTCCTGCAATGAGCTGTAAAGCCGACCCGCTGGTGCTGGACTTCGTCGAATGGATCGCGCGCGAGCCGCGCGCCTATGCCGAGGTGATCTCGACCTGGAAAACCTCGTGTCCCCGCCTCACCATCTGGGAGGACGCCGCCGATCGCGGCTTCGTCGCGCGCCAGACGCTGCCCGGCCTCGGCCTGGTCATAGCGGTGACGGAAGACGGCGAGAGGCTGCTGCGAACCAACGGGCGGTAGACGCGCACATCTGCCTCAACAACGTCATTGCGAGCGCAAGCGAAGCAATCCAGAATGTCTCCGCGGAAGCAGACTGGATTGCTTCGCTGCGCTCGCAATGACGGAGCCCCACGATGTCGCTCAAACTCTACGAACTCGTCGGCACCGACACCTCGCGCCCGTTCAGTCCGTTCTGCTGGCGCACGCGGATGGCGCTGGCGCACAAGGGGCTGACGGCGGAATCGCTGCCCTGGCGCTTCACCGAGAAGAGCACGATCGCGCCGCACGGCTCGGAGAAGGTTCCGGTGCTGCTGCATCACGACAAGCCGGTTGTCGATTCCTGGGCGATCGCGAATTATCTCGAAGACAATTTTCCCGATCGTCCGTCGCTGTTCGGCGGCGAGGGCGGTCGCGCCATGGCGCGCATGATCAACGCATGGGGCGACATCGCCATCGTCGGTGGCATCTTTCCGCTCATCATCGCCGACATCCCGAAAAACCTCGCCGAAATCGACGCCGACTATTTCCGCTCATCGCGCGAGGCGCGCTTCGGCGGCAAGAAGCTGGAGGAGATCATGGCGAGTCGCGACAGCACGGTCGTCGCGTTTCGCAAATCGCTGGAGATCATGCGGCAGACGTTCAAGACGCAGGCCTATCTCGGCGGCGCTGCGCCGAACTATGCCGACTACATCGTGTTCGGCGGCTTTCAATGGGCGCGCGTGGTGAGCCCGTTCAAGCTGCTCGAGGCGGATGATCCCGTCTATGCCTGGCGCGAAAGGCTGCTCGATGCGTTCGACGGCATGGCGCGGACATCGCCGGGGTTCGCGGTCTAGGCTTGCGCGGCCTCCGCCGCCGCCTTGCGCAAACATTCCCGGCACAGACAATCCTCGCCCTTGACCGGCATCGGCAGCTTGGCGCTTTCCTCCGCGCACCAGCAATTGCCCGACAAGTCGCAGCCGAACTCGGTGCCGCATCGGGAACAAACGAGGCGCCGCGGGGCCGGTGACGTGAACGCGATTTCTTTCGGATTTGTCATGATTTACGCAAAAGCTTTGGCGTCATTTTCATGTCGGGTTCATCCGTCGCTGCGGTATATTAGGCGCCGCGCACGGACCAGGAAAGCGGTTGGCAACGCGCGGAGGACAAATCGATGGCCCGCGATTCGCAAGCCGCCCTCGTCGCGCTGAACCGCTTCGGCTTCGGTGCCCGCGGCGGCGCCTCGGGCGATCTCATCAATGCGGCCTCCGATCCCCGCGGTTTCGTGAAGGCGGAGCTGGCGCGCCCCTTTGGCGTGCTGCTGGAGGCGCCGGGTCTGCAATCGACGCCGCAACTCGGGCAGGCGGCGTTTGCCTATCAGGACCAGGTCAAGCAGGCGCGTGAGGCCGCGAAGGCCGCTGCGCCGACAGAAGCGCCGCAACCGCCTGCCGAACAGAAGCCCGACAACCAGTTGCGGCGCAATCTCTCGCTCAACACGGTCGTGACCGAGATCGCAGGCCAGATGGCCGAAGCGAAGCCGGCCGACAACGCGATGAAGCCTGGCACCATGCAGCCCGGCGCCGCCGCGCCGGCCGCTGCAAAGCCGGCACAGCCGCTCAACGTGATCCAGAAGACCTTTCGCACCGAGGCGCTGGCGCGGCTGCAGCGCGCGATGCTGGTCGATTGCGGCTTCACCGAGCGCCTGGTCGTGTTCTGGTCCAACCATTTCTGCATCTCCGCGAGCAAGGGCGAACTGGCGCGGATGTGGGCCGGCGCGTTCGAGCGCGAGGCGATCCGCTCGCATGTGCTCGGCTGCTTCGCCGACATGCTGAAGGCGGTCGAGCAGCATCCGGCGATGCTGTTCTTCCTCGACAACCAGCAATCGCTCGGACCGGACTCGCGCGCGGGCCAGAACCGCAAGCGTGGACTGAACGAAAACCTCGCGCGCGAGATCATGGAGCTGCATACGCTCGGCGTCGGTGGCGGCTATACGCAGGGGGACGTCACCTCGCTCGCGCGCATCATCACCGGCTGGACCTTTGCCGGCCGCAAGGGACAACTCGGCGTACCCGGCTCGTTCGCGTTCAACGCCAATGCGCACCAGCCCGGGCCGCAAATGCTGCTCGGCAAGACCTATGAGCCGACCGGGCTGGCACAGGGCGAAGCCGCGCTCGCCGACATCGCCCGTCATCCGTCGACCGCGAATTTCATCGCCACCAAGTTCGCCCGCCACTTCGTCGCCGACGATCCGCCACCGGCGCTGGTGGCGCGGTTGCGCGATGTCTTCGTCAGGACCGACGGCGATCTCAAGGCGCTTGCGACAGCTTTGGTCGATTCCGATGAGGCGTGGAAAGCGCCGCTGACCAAGATGCGCTCGCCTTACGATTTCCTGGTCGCGAGCGGCCGGCTGCTCGCGCGGGTGCCGGAGGATCCCGGTTTCTACCTCAACAGTCTGAACCTGCTCGGCCAGCCGCTGTGGACCCCGGCCGGCCCCAACGGTTTCCCCGACACCGCTGCGGCCTGGGCGGCGCCCGAAGGCATCAAGCTGCGGCTCGACATCGCCTCGCAGATGGGCGCGCGGCTCGGGCCCAACATCGATCCGCTCGATCTCTTGGAATTCGCCGCCGCCGATGCGGCGTCGGCCGAAACGCGCAAAACCATCGAGCGCGCGGAATCGCGCCAGCAGGCACTGGCGCTGCTGCTGATGTCGCCGGAATTGCAGAGGAGATGAAGATGATCGACTGCGTCGAAAACCGGCTCCTCACCTCGCGCCGTGGTCTGCTGCTCGGCGGCGCTTCCTTCGCCGCCTGGGCTTATTTGCCGAAATTCGCGCGCGCGGCCGACGGGCACGATCCGCGTCTGGTCGTGGTGATCCTGCGCGGCGCGCTCGACGGGCTCGCGACCGTGGCTCCGATCGGCGACCCCGATTATGCCGGCCTGCACGGCTCGATCGCGCTCGCGTCCAATGGCGCACATCCCGCGCTGATGCTCGATTCCTTCTTCGGTCTGCATCCGTCCATGCCGGAATTCGCGCGGATGTATCGCGCGCAGCATGCGGCGGTGATCCACGCCGTCTCGACGCCTTACCGCGACCGCTCGCATTTCGACGGCCAGGACGTGCTCGAAAGCGGCTATGGCGGTCCGGGCCGCGTGCAGTCCGGCTGGCTCAACCGCGCGCTCGAGGCGCTGCCGCGCGGCGAGCGCGTGTCGAGCGGACTCGCGGTCGGCCCGACCACGCCGTTGGTGCTGCGCGGCAGTGCGCCGACGGTCGGCTGGGCGCCGGTCGCGCTGCCGCAGGCCGACGACGACACCGCGATGCGCCTCGTCGATCTCTACCGTCATCGTGATCCGGCGCTTGCGTCGGCGCTGTCGCAGGGCCTCCAACTGGAGAAGGCCGCGAGTGGCGACGACATGAAGCCGAAGCCCGGCAACCAGGTCGCCCAGATGCGTCAGGTCGCACGCGGCGCGGCCAAGCTGATGGCCGCCGATGACGGCCCGCGCATCGCCGCACTCGCCTTCGACGGCTGGGATACGCATGCCAATGAGGGCGGTCCGGTCGGGCGGCTCGCCTTCCTGCTCGGCGGTCTCGACGGCGCGCTCGCCGAATTCGAAAGCGGCCTCGGCGATCGCTGGCGCGACACCGTCGTCGTCGTCGCCACCGAGTTCGGCCGTACCGCGCGCATCAACGGCACCGACGGCACCGACCACGGCACCGGCACCATCGCGCTGCTCGCCGGCGGCGCCGTGAAAGGCGGCCGCGTCATCTCGGACTGGCCGGGGCTCAAGCCCGCCAATCTCTATGAAGGCCGCGACCTCAAGCCGACCACCGATCTGCGCTCCGTGATCAAGGGCGTGCTGCAAGGCCAGTTCGGCCTGTCGGATCAGGTGCTGGCCCAGACGGTGTTCCCGGACAGCGCAAGCGCAAGGCCGATGAAGGGGTTGGTGGCTTAGCCACCGTCGCCGTCATTGCGCGCTCGCGGCTTGCGGCGCGTCGCGGAATAACGACATGATTGCGTGAGCATCAGGAGAGACAAGTCATGTACATCGCCATGAACCGCTTCCGAGTCACCAAAGGCTCAGAGGCTGCCTTCGAGCAGGTCTGGGCGTCGCGCGACACGCATCTGGACAAGGTGCCGGGCTTCGTCGAATTCCATCTGCTGAAGGGGCCGGAGCTCGAGGACCATACGCTGTACGCCTCGCACACAGTGTGGGCGAACCATGCCGCGTTCGAGGCCTGGACCAGGTCGGAGGCGTTCCGCGCAGCGCATGCCCGCGCCGGGGACAACAAGCCGCTCTATCAGGGCCATCCCCAGTTCGAAGGTTTCGAGGTCAAGCAGACCGTGGGACGCGGCGCCAAGTAGCGCCGCATCCTCAACGTTAGCCCAGCGTGATCCTGTCGATCTCCGCCATCTCCTCGGCGCTGAGCTGCCAGGCGATCGCCTTGACGTTCTGCTCGACCTGTTCGGCCCGGGTGGCGCCGGCGATCACGCTCGACACCTGCGGACGGGCGGCGAGCCAGGAGAAGGCGAGCTCGAGCATCGAGTGCCCGCGCGCCGTCGCAAAGGCCTGGAGCTTCTCGACGATGTCTTCGTTGCGCGGCGTGACGTAGCGGTCGCGCAGCCGCGGTGTCTGGCCGAAGCGGGTATTGTCGGGCGCGGCCACGCCGCGCTTGTACTTGCCGGTCAAAAGTCCGCTTGCGAGCGGGAAGAACGGCAACAGGCCGAGCTTGTATTCCTGCGCGACCGGCAGCAGATCCTTCTCGATGTCGCGCACGACGAGCGAGTATTCGTCCTGGCAGGAGACGAACCTGGAGACATTCATCGCGCGCGCGACGTATTCCGCTTCGGCGATCCGCCAGGCCGGAAAATTCGAATTGCCGATGTAGCGCACCTTGCCCTGCCGGACGAGATCGTCCAGCGCGCGCAGACTCTCCTCGATCGGCGTCAGCGGGTCATAGTCGTGCTGCTGATAGAGATCGATGTAGTCGGTCTTCAGCCGCTTCAGGCTCGCTTCGACCGCGTCCATGATGTAGCGGCGCGAGGCGCCCTGCTTTGTGCCGTCCTCGGTCATCGGCTTGGAGTATTTCGTCGCCAGCACGATGTCCTTGCGGCGGTCGCCGAGCACGGCGCCGAGCACGTTTTCCGAGCCGCCCCTGTTCGAATAAATGTCGGCGGTGTCGAACAGCGTGATGCCGAGATCGAGCGCGCGGTGGATCACCTTGCGCGAGGCTTCGAGGTCGATACGCTGGCCGAAATTGTTGCAGCCGAGCCCGACCGCGGACACGCGCAGGCCGGAGCCGCCGAGATTACGAATTTCCATGGGAGATCCTGTGAGAACGAAGCAGGCGCCCATTGTGACCGCGGTGCGCTGCACCGGCAAGCGGTCGCCTGCGTTGCTGCCATGCCGGCACGAGAGGCCGGGCAAAAAAATGCGGCCCCTGTCAGACGCGGCGACTGACGGGGACCGCTTGGGGCGCTTGATCGGTGACGGGGGGCCTGATCAGACGCGACTGCAAGGTAGTCGCGGTGTGTAACGCGCCGGTGACATCAGGAGTTATCCACAGGCTCGCCGCCCGGTGGCCGTCAGAAGATCTTGCGGTAGACGATGAAGCCTGAGCGTTCCGCGACCTTGTCGTACAGGCTCTGAGCCGTGGTGTTGGTCTCGTGAGTCTGCCAGTAGACCCGAGGCGAGCCCGCGATTTTGGCGCGCTCGTACACGCCATGGATCAGCGCCGAGCCGACGCCCCTGCCGCGCGCGGCCTCGTTCGTGAACAGGTCCTGCAGATAGCAGGACGGCTCGATCGCGGTTGTGCTGCGATGGAACAGATAGTGCGTGAGCCCGAGCAGCTTGCCTTCGCTCTCGGCGACCAGCGCATGCACCGGCTCATAGGCATCGAAGAAGCGCTGCCAGGTCGTCTTGGTGATCTCGGGCGCGAGCGCGGTCGGACCGGAGCGGCCGTAGAAGGCGTTGTAGCCGTCCCACAACGGTAGCCATTGATCGTAATCCTGCCTTGTGACCGAGCGAATGATGAGCGACATCTGGGAAATCCGTGATCGAAGGGCCGATGAGGCGTCCTTGATACGGATGATGGCGCTGCGGATCAATCGCGTTGTCGCGCGTCACTCCGCAACGCGCAGATATCGGATCAGCTTGCGGCTCGCGGGATCGCGCAGCGAACGATAATAATCCCCGCGCGCCGGCGCGTCGGTGTGGCGCACGAGGTCGGTCACCGGCGTGTAGCTCAGCATGCGGCCGCCGTCGGGCAGCGCGGTGCAGACGAAGCGCAGCACCTCGCCGTTGCGCAAGGCGATGTTGATCGGGGTGGCGTCGCCGATCCGCACCATCTCCATGCGCTGCGCGATGAAGACGCCGAGCTCGTCCTCCGGCAGCTCGAACGCGCCGGTGTCGCGGCCGTGATACATCAGCGCGATGAAGGGCGGCCTATCGTCGGCCTTCTCGTCCGGCAGCGCGAAGTAATCGCGGAAGGCGCGGTTGATGAATTCGGCGCGGGTCTCGGCATCGAGCAGCACGATGCCGATATCGACCTGATCGAGCGCGGCCGACAGCCGCGCCGCGGTGGCGTGGTTGTGCCGCTCGGCGGCGAGAGCTGCGAGCAGGCGTTCGCGCATCAGGCCGGTGATGGCAGCGGTGCCGAAGGCCGTCACCGCGAGGAGCCCGACCAGATCGGCGGCGGCAGGGAGGGGCATGGCACGATGGCCAAGGAAGAACAGTGCAGCGCCCGCTACGGCGAAGGCCGCGCTGGTCATGGCGGAGGCAAGGCCCGACAGCGCGCCGGCAAGCGCGACAACGCAGACGAACAGCGGCGCTGGCGAGGGAAGGGGAACGGCGCGATCGAGCACGATCGCCAGCAGAGCAATCGCTGCCGTCAGCACGGGACCTGAGATGGCGCGCCATCCGAACCGCATGGGGCCCTCGCTCGTTCCTCCCTGAACGAAATAAGGCCGCCAGACTGACGCATGGCTGCGCGAGCGCAATGCGATTTCACGCAGCGCGCTTAAGCGGAGCTTGCCTGCGCGCTCAAAGCTTTCGGATGATTTTAGACCAAATGCGCGTGCATGATGCGCTGTTGCCCGGGCGCATTCCATGTCGACGTCCCCGGCGCCTTGCGGGTGCCGACGAAGATCAACAGCGACGCCGCAACCAGGATGGCTGCTGTCAGGGTGATTGCAACGATGACCACAGGCGATTTCATCGGCGTCCCGTCGCGATGCCATCAGGCGCGGGGCCGCGCGGCACCTTGAAGGCTGTCGAGGATGAAACGGCGATCAGACCGGCAGACCCATCGCCATGGTCGCCTTGGTCGACAGCACCGTGAGGGTGACGATCAGGCACAGCGAGAGGGCGGCGACGGCGAGCGAGGCCGCGACCGCGCTGGCTAGCCGGGAAGACGAGACGGTATCGGTCTGGCCCTGAAAGCCGACCGTGCCGGACGCCCGAATCATGGTCTAAATCCTTCAACGTGCGAGCGAATCACCCGCGACGCCGAATAACTTCACAATTTCAACCGGCAATATTGGGGCGGCAATCGCGCCGAACATGGCCGGATTGGGGCAAAGGTTAACGCAACCCCCGCTATTTCTTAACGCCGCACCGGATTTCAGGCTCCGGCCGCGATGCTGGCGGGATCGTCGATGTCGGCGGGACGCCAGTCCATCGCCACGAAGCCCGGCGCCGCCTCGACGCGCTTGAGCCAGTCCCGGATCGCCGGGAACGGCTCCAGGTCGAAGTCGCAACGGTCGGCGAGGTGGGTGTAGCCGTACAGCGCGATGTCGGCGACCGTGAGCTGACGCGCTGCGAAGTAGTCGTTGGTCTTGAGATGGTTCTCCATCACCTGGAGCGCGCCATAGCCGCGCTCCATCCAGTCCTCCAGCGCGTGGGTCTGCAGGTCGCGGCCACCCTTGACCAGCGACAGCCAGAAATAGGCGGCGCCGATATTTGGTTCGAGTGCATGCTGCTCGAAGAACATCCATTGCAGCGCCTCGGCGCGATCGATCCGATTCTCCGGCGCCAGCGGCGTGCCGACGGCGACGTACCAGAGGATGGCGTTGGACTCCGCGAGATAGCGGTTGTCGCCGACCTCGAGCAGCGGCACCTGGCCGGACGGGTTCTTGGTCAGGAAATCAGGCGTGCGGCTCTCGCCACGCAGAATGTCCACCTCGACCGCCTCGTAGGGTACGTTCAACAGCGCCAGCGCAAGGCGGACCTTGTAGCTGTTGCCCGAGCGTTGCATCGAATAGAGCTTGTACATTCTGGGAGTTCGATTCCAAGGACGGGAAGATGCGGTGCATGTTGCCCCGCACCGCGGCTAAACAATGATGCCGATGGGAATCAGCCGCAAGGGCCGGGTACTAGAAAAACTCGAAAACCCTGCCGCACCGCAATGCCAGGGAAGGTCATGTTCGCACGACGCCGCAATTCAGATCACGCCTGCGTCAACATGCACGACTCATCGCGTCGCGCGATCGCGCGAGAGGCGATGACAGGGACGCGATCCCACCCGTGCTGGCGATCAGTGGCAGCTCTCGCGCGTCAGGCCGCCGTCAGTTTTGTGGCGCTCGGACCCCGCAAAATTGCTCCGAGGACAAGCCTTGCCGGATATGTGGGGATTGCGGGGCAAAGTTGCGGAAAATTGCGGGAAATCGAGGCTCCGGCCGCGCGAAATCCGTAAACTTTTGCGAGATCGGGCCGAAGTTTCTTGCGGTGCAGCGGCACACGTTTTAGGGTGGCTCCATTCCCACAATTGGAGTCGTGAGGCCAGAGGGTTCACGACGCTTGTCAGGAGATGACGATGTCCTTCCTTGCCGCTGCGCTCGACCGTGTGAAGCCGTCCGCGACCATCGCGGTCACGGATAAAGCACGCGCGCTGAAAGCGGCGGGCCGCAACGTCATCGGCCTCGGCGCCGGTGAGCCCGACTTCGACACGCCCGCCAACATCAAGCTGGCGGCGATCCACGCCATCGAGTCCGGCAAGACCAAGTACACCGCGGTCGACGGCATCCCCGAGCTGAAGGACGCGATCATCGCGAAGTTTCAGCGCGAGAACGGCGTCGCCTACAAGCCGAACCAGATCATCGTCGGCACCGGCGGCAAGCAGGTGCTCTACAACGCCCTGATGGCGACCATCAATCCGGGCGACGAGGTGATCATCCCCGCGCCGTACTGGGTCAGCTATCCCGAGATGGTGGCGCTCGCCGGTGGCGAGCCTGTGCCGGTGGTCTGCACGGCCGCTCAAGGCTTCAAGCTTCAGGCCGAGGCGCTCGATCGCGCCATCACGCCGAAGACCAAATGGGTGATCCTGTGCTCGCCGTCGAACCCGACCGGCGCGGCCTATACCAGGGCCGAGCTGAAGGCGCTCACCGACGTGCTGGTCAAGCATCCGCACGTGTGGGTGATGACCGACGACATGTACGAGCACCTCGTCTATGACGACTTCCAGTTCACCACCGTCGCGCAGGTCGAGCCCAGCCTCTACGACCGCACGCTCACCGTGAACGGCGTGTCGAAAGCCTATTGCATGACCGGCTGGCGCATCGGCTACGCCGGTGGTCCCGCGCATCTCATCAAGGCGATGGCGACCATCCAGTCGCAGTCGACCTCGAACCCGTCCTCGATCTCGCAGTGGGCGTCGGTGGAAGCGCTGAACGGTCCGCAGGATTTCATCGCTGCCAACAACAAGGTGTTCAAGGAGCGTCGCGACCTCGTCGTCTCCATGCTCAACCAGGCGAACGGCATCGAGTGTCCGCGTCCCGAAGGCGCGTTCTACGTCTATCCGTCCTGCGCCGGCACGATCGGCAAGAAGGCGCCGTCGGGCAATCTGATCTCGAACGACGAGCAGTTCGTCACCGAGCTGCTGGAGACCGAAGGCGTCGCTGTCGTGCAGGGCTCGGCCTTTGGCCTCGGCCCGGCATTCCGCATCTCCTACGCGACCAAGACCTCGGACCTCGAAGACGCCTGCAAGCGCATCCAGCGCTTCTGCGGCAATCTGCGTTAAGCTTGCAGGTACGATCCGATACGAAAGGGCCCGCTTCGCGCGGGCCCTTTTTCTTTCACGCCCGCGCGATCTGGCACGCTCATGCCACTTGTGGCATAGAACGCCCTGCGGCTTCCTGCCGCGCCTCTTTGCTCGCATCACATTCATTGCCGGAGACATTCATGCACCGCTCACTCCTCCTCGCCGGACTCACTGCTGCGTGCCTCGTCGCTTCCATCGCGGGTGCCAGCGCGCAGTCGCGGCTGGTACGGGTCGGCGTGCTCGAATGCCGCGGCGGCGCCAGCATCGGCTTCGTGGTGGGATCGGTGACCAATCTCGGCTGCGTGCTGCGCGCCGACGGTCTGCCCGAGGACCGCTACATTGCAACGATCCGCAAGGTCGGCATCGACCTCGGCATCACCCAGGAGACGTCGCTCGCCTGGGGCGTGTTCGCACCGGTCAATCGCCTCGGCCCCGGTGATCTCTCCGGCAACTATGCCGGTGCGCAGGGCAGCGCCTCGGTCGGCGTCGGCCTCGGCGGCAACGTGCTGGTCGGCGGCTCCAACAATTCGATCGCGCTTCAGCCGCTCAGCGTGCAGGGCCAGGTCGGCCTCAACGTTGCCGCTGGACTCGAAAGCCTGGAACTCCGTCCAGGCCGTTAAGGCGTTCCGTCATTGCAGGCGAGGATCTCTTTCTCTTTACCTCTCCCCGACGGGGAGAGGTCGGATGGCGGTAGCAATCCGGGTGAGGGGCCGTCGCGTTTAGTGAGACTGTAACCTTCACCCGGATCGCATCTTTCGATGCGATCCGACCTTCGGGAGAGGTGGAACATCGATCGATAGCGATACGACGAACTGACGACGCACCGCAGCGACGTTTGATGCTTGCCAAATCTCGGGGACGGGCAGAGCATCTGCATTTGCCGACCCAATCATGGGCCGAGCTCCACACCAAGGAGGCGGCGAATGGGACAAGACGTCAGAAGTCCCCGAGGTCCACGGTGCATTGCGCTGGTGGGCCCTTTCCAATCAGGTAAAACCACACTTCTCGAAGCGATCCTGGCGCGGACGGGCGCAATCCCGCGTGCCGGCAGCGTCGACGACGGAACGTCCGTCGGCGACGCCACGCCCGAGGCCCGTCACCACAAGATGACTGTCGGGCTGACTGCCGCCACCACGAGTTTCATGGGCGACAGCTATACCTTCCTGGATTGTCCCGGTTCCGTCGAGTTCGCCCACGACATGCGCGCCGCGCTTCCCGCGGTCGACGCCGCCATCGTGGTCTGCGAGGCCGACGAGAAGAAGCTGCCCCAGCTTCAGATCATCCTGCGCGAGCTGGAGGAGCTGAAGATCCCGCGTTTCCTGTTCCTCAACAAGATCGACCGCGCCAGCAAGCGCATCCGAGAGACGCTCGCGATGCTCCAGCCCGCCTCGCGCGTGCCGCTGGTGCTGCGCCAGATTCCGATCTGGAAGGGCGAGCTGATCGAGGGCTTCGTCGATCTCGCACTGGAACGTGCGTTCATCTATCGTGAGCACAAGGCGTCCGAAGTGGTCGCGCTCGACGGCGGCAATCTCGATCGCGAGAAGGAGGCGCGCTTCTCGATGCTGGAGAAGCTGGCCGATCACGACGACGCACTGATGGAGCAATTGCTGGAGGATATCCAGCCGCCGCGCGATGCCGTGTTCGACGATCTCGCCCGCGAATTGCGCGAAGGACTGATCTGCCCCGTTCTGCTCGGCGCGGCCTCGCGCGAGAACGGCGTGCTGCGTCTGATGAAGGCGCTGCGCCACGAGGCGCCGGGGATAGCAGAGACGGCAAAACGTCTCGGCGCGCCCTCCGCGAAGGACGCGCTCGGCTTCGTCTTCAAGACGCTGCACTCGCAGCACGGCGGAAAGCTGTCGCTGACCCGGTTGCTCGCCGGCCATCTCGACGACGGCGCCACGTTGCAGTCCGCTTCCGGCGGAACGAGCCGCATCTCCGGCATTCTCGCCGTCAACGGTGCTTACGACACCAAGCGCGCCACGGCTGACGCCGGCGACACCGTGGCGCTCGCCAAGCTCGATCCGATCAAGACCGGCGACACCGTGTCGAGCGGCAAAACCGCGCCCGCTGCGCTTGCCGCCGCCGAGCCGACGCCGCCGGTGCTCGCCATTTCGGTTGCGGCCACCGACCGCAAGGACGACGTCAAGCTCGGCCAGGCCTTGATGCGGCTGCACGAAGAGGATCCGTCGCTCGTCGTCGTGCAGAACGCCCAGACCCATGACACCGTGCTGTGGGGGCAGGGCGAGATGCACTTGCGCGTCGCCAGCGAACGGCTGCGCGATCGCTTCGGTGTCAAGATCACCTCGCATCCGCCCGCGATCGGCTACCAGGAGACCATCCGCAAGCCGATCGTCCAGCGTGGCCGCCACAAGAAGCAATCGGGCGGTCACGGCCAGTTCGGCGATGTCGTGCTCGACATCCAGCCGCTGCCGCGTGGCGAAGGCTTCAGGTTCGCGGAGAAGGTGGTCGGCGGCGCTGTGCCACGCAACTATATCGGCGCGGTGGAAGAAGGCGTCGTCGACGGGCTCGCCCGCGGCCCGCTCGGCTTCCCCGTCACCGATGTGCAGGTGACGCTGACCGATGGCTCATATCACAGCGTCGATTCCTCCGACCTCGCCTTCCGCACGGCGGCGCGGATCGGGCTCAACGAAGGCCTGCCGCAATGCCAGTCGGTCTTGCTGGAGCCGATCCATGTGGTCGAGATCGTGTGTCCGACCGATGCCACCGCCAAGATCAACGCGATCCTGTCGGCGCGGCGCGGCCAGATCCTCGGCTTCGACACCCGCGACGGCTGGAGCGGCTGGGACTGCGTCCGTGCCATGATGCCCGAAGCCGAGATCGGCGAACTCATCGTCGAACTGCGTTCCGCCACCGCCGGCGCCGGCAGTTTCACGCGTCAGTTCGACCATATGGCCGAAGTCACGGGACGCGCCGCCGACCAGATCATTGCCGCGCATCAGCACGCGGCGTGATCCGACCAGCGCAGTAAGGGCGCATTTGCTCTTTCGTCCTCTCCCCGTTCTCGCGGGGAGAGGAGACTTGGGGCTGGGCTCTCTCCACGCGTCATTGCTTCGTCGCAAGAGCTCCTCGCAGTGACCGAGGAGACAGCGAGGCCCCCTTGCGCTCGCCTCGATATGATGTATTTTACATCATTGTACATGCACAAAATATCAATTATAAGAGCTAAAACGTGAGGCCAAGGTGATCACGTCATTCCAGATGCGGGCGGCCCGCGCGCTGCTCGGCATTGACCAGAAAACCCTGGCCGAGCTTGCCGGCGTGTCGCTGCCGACCATCCAGCGGATGGAGGCCTCGACCGGCAATGTGCGCGGTGTGGTCGAGACCTTGATCAAGGTGGTCGAGGCGTTCGACCGGGCCGGTGTCGAGCTGATCGGCGAACAGGCGCGCAGCGACAGCGGAGGACGCGGCGTTCGGCTGAAGGAGCCGGGGCCGCCGCGTCGGATGGGGGCGTGATCCCGCGACGATCATGCTCGGGAGCAGTCTGAACTAACGCACCGTCGCGCCGAAGCACGCGGCCGCACGATGCAGTGGAGCATTGTGGGCAATGAGCATCACCAGCGAAAGCGCAGGCGGACTGCGTCAGTTGCGTCAGCCGACCTTTGCCGAATTGTACCTGCCAAAACTCGTCACCGTCTGGCGCGAAGGCTATGGCCTCGCGGATTTTCGCGCTGACGTGTTCGCGGGTCTCACCGTCGCGATCGTCGCGCTGCCGCTGTCGATGGCGATCGCGATCGCCTCGGGCGTAACGCCGGATCGCGGGCTCTACACGGCCGTCGTCGGCGGCTTCATCGTGTCGCTGCTCGGCGGCAGCCGTTTCCAGATCGGCGGTCCCGCCGGCGCCTTCATCGTGCTGGTCGCGGTGACCGCCGAGCGGCACGGCGTCGACGGCGTGATCCTTGCCACCCTGATGGCTGGCATCATCCTGATCGCCGCGGGTCTGCTGCGCATCGGCACCTACATCAAGTTCATTCCCTATCCGGTCACGGTCGGCTTCACCGCCGGCATCGCCGTGATCATTTTTGCGAGCCAGCTTCGCGATCTCTCGGGCATCACGCTCGCGGGAAAGGAGCCGAGCGAGTTCGTGCCGAAACTCGTCGCGCTCGCGGGGGGGCTCAACACCATCAATCCCGCTACGGTCCTGGTCGCGCTGGTCAGCATCGCCATCATCGGCGCCTTGCGGATCTGGCGGCCGTCCTGGCCCGGCATCCTGATCGCGGTCGTGCTCGCGGCCATCGCGACCGCCGCACTGTCGCTCCCGATCGAGACGATCGGATCGCGTTTCGGCGGCATCCCGCGCGAGTTGCCCTCGCCGGCGCTGCCGGCGTTCTCGCTCGCCAAGGCGACGGCGGTGCTGCCCGATGCGATCTCGTTCGCCCTGCTCGCGGCCATCGAATCTCTGCTGTCGGCGGTGGTGGCCGACGGCATGACCGGGCGCCGCCATCGCTCCAATTGCGAGCTGGTTGCGCAAGGCGCGGCCAATATCGGCGCGGCGCTGTTCGGCGGCATCTGCGTCACCGGCCTGATTGCGCGCACCGCGACCAACATCCGGGCCGGCGCGCGCGGGCCGCTGGCGGGCATGCTGCACTCGGTGTTCCTGCTGCTGTTCATGCTGGTCGCAGCACCGCTCGCGAGCTACATCCCGCTCGCCGCACTCGCGGCCGTGCTCGTCGTGGTGTCCTGGACCATGGCGGAGAAGCACGAATTCGCGACGCTGCTGCGCTCGTCATGGGGCGACGCCGTCGTGCTGCTCGCGACCTTCCTGCTCACGATCTTCCGCGACCTCACCGAAGGCATCCTGGTCGGCTTCGCGCTCGGCGCGGTGCTGTTCATCCATCGCATGGCGGAGATGACCGGCATCGAGGAGCGTTCGCCGCTGGTGGCGGCCGATCGTCCCGACGACGGCAATGGCGAGCGCGTGCCCTACGACGCCGCGCTCGCGGTTGATCGCGACGTTCTGGTTTACCGCATCACCGGTGCGTTCTTCTTCGGTGCGGCGTCCGCCATCGGGGGCGTGCTCGACGGTATCGCCGACAAGCGCAAGGCGCTGGTGGTGGATTTCGCGGCCGTGCCGTTCCTGGATTCCACCGCGGCGAACGTGCTCGGCCGCGTCGCCGCCAAGGCCAAGCGGCAAGGTATCCGGCTCTTCATCACGGGGGCCTCGCCCGCGGTGCGCCGTGCGTTGCTGACGCATGGCGTCGGCCCGCGACGTGCGCGTTATCGTCAGACCATCGAGCGTGCGGTCGCGGACATCAAGGCCGCCCCGGGGGCGGCCTTACCCGCGGATCAACCGCCTGCTTGACAGGACCGGCCGGACGCGAAATGGATCGCCCTCGAACACGACCCGAGGGAAGGATGACGACGCCCAAACCGCCCGCAGCCTGCTTGATCGGATGGCCGGCCGCGCATTCGCGCTCGCCGCTGATCCATCACTATTGGCTGCGCACGCTCGGCATCGCGGGTGGCTATGTCATCGAGGCCGTTCCGCCCGATGATCTCCGGGATTTCGTGCTGCGGCTGTCGCTGCGCGGCTTCGTCGGGGCCAACGTCACCATTCCGCACAAGGTCGGCGTGCTCGAACTGTCGACCCCCGATGCGCGCGCCAGGGCCGTGGGCGCCGCCAACACGCTGTGGTTCGAAGACGGCGAACTGCGCTCGACCAATACCGACGTCGAGGGCTTTCTCGGCAATCTCGACGCCAGCGCGCCCGGCTGGGACAAGGCCGATGAGGCGCTGGTGATGGGGGCGGGGGGCTCCTCGCGCGCGGTGGTGTTCGGCCTGCTCGAACGCGGCTTCGCGCGCATTCATCTTGCCAATCGCACGCTGGCCCGCGCCGAGGCGCTGGCCGCGCAGTTCGGGCCGAACGTGCATCCGCGGGCCTGGGACGGGATCAACGACGTCCTGCCGCAGGCCAAGCTGCTCGTGAACACGACCTCGCTCGGCATGCACGGCCAGCCCGAACTCGAGGTCGATGTGGCGCGCCTGCCCGAAGCCGCCGTTGTCGCCGATCTCGTCTACGTTCCCCTCGTGACGCCGCTGCTCGCGGCCGCCAGGGCCCGCGGACTGAAGACCGCCGACGGGCTCGGCATGCTGCTGCACCAGGCGGTGCGCGGCTTCGAGCTGTGGTTCGGCCAGCGGCCGCAGGTCACGGCCGAGCTCCGCGCGCTGGTCGAGGCCGACCTCTCAAAGACTTGAGAGAATAGTGCGCGGTCCCTCGCCCCGTTCTTACGGGGAGAGGGCAAACCGCGGCTCACACCGCAATGACATGATCGTCGATCTCGTCGATCCGGTTGACGCCGCACAGGCCCATCGTGGTCAGCAGCTCCTTCTGGATGATGTCGATCGCCTTGGCGACGCCGGCCTGGCCGCCGGCACCGAGGCCATAAGCGTAGGCGCGACCGATCATGCAGGATTTTGCGCCGAGCGCGAGCGCACGCATCACGTCCTGGCCGGAGCGGATGCCGCCGTCGAACATGATCTCCATCTTCTCGCCGACCGCATCGACGATCTCGGGCAGCACCTCGATCGAGGACGGCGCGCCGTCGAGCTGACGGCCGCCGTGGTTGGAGACCACCAGCGCCTGTGCGCCGGTCTTGGCGGCTTCCTCGGCGTCCTCGACGTCCAGAATGCCCTTGATGATGAGCTTGCCCGGCCAGATGCTCCGGATCCATTCGACGTCCTTCCAGTTCAGGGAAGTGTCGAACTGCGAGGCGGTCCATTCGGCGAGGCGGTTGAGATCCTCGGTGTTCTTCACATGGCCCGCGATGTTGCCGAAGGTGCGGCGCTTGCCCCGCAGCACGCCGGAGACCCAGGCCGGCTTGGTCGCGAAGTCGATGAACTTCGACAGCGACCACTCGGGCGGAATCGTCATGCCGTTCTTGATGTCGGCATGACGCTGGCCGATCACCTGCAAATCGACGGTCAGCACCAGTGCGCTGCACTTCGCCGCGATTGCGCGCTGGACCAGATCCTTGATGAAGCCGCGGTCCTTCATCACGTAGAGCTGGAACCAGAACGGCTTGTCGACGGCGGCCGCGATGTCCTCGATCGAGCAGATCGACATGGTCGACTGCGTGAACGGGATGCCGGCGGCCTGCGCCGCGCGGCAGGCGTGAATCTCGCCGTCGCCATGCTGCATGCCGAGCAGGCCGACCGGCGCCAGTATCAGCGGCATGGTCGAGGGCTCGCCCAAAATCGTGGTCGAGGTGTCGCGCTTGGAGACGTCGACCAGGATGCGCTGGCGGAACTTGATCTGCTGCATGTCCTCGCGGTTGGCGCGCAGCGTTTCCTCGGCATAGGAGCCGCGGTCGCAATAGTCGAAGAACGCCTTCGGCACGCGGCGCTTATGCAGCGCGCGAAGATCGTCGATACAGGTGATGTGCTTCATGAACGTTCCCCGCCCCGTCTTAAGAAGTCTTGCATCGGAAGATTGAGGGGTCATCTAGCATGGTTGGATGCACAGCCAAATCGTTTGCGAGAAGGGCGCCATGACCAAGCCGCACAAAGGACCCTCGCCGAAGGAGATCAAGGAAAAGCAGGACCTGGAGGAGGCGCTGGAAGAGGGCCTCGAGGAGACATTTCCGGGCTCCGATCCCGTCAATGTCATCCAGCCGGCGCCGAGCCGCGAGGACGGTCACGTCAAGCGCAAGCCCTGAGGGGCAGTTCCGCCTCGTTCCGGCGCTCAAACCGGAAGTATAGTGTTAACAACAGGTTACCATGGTACCGGTTTCCCGGTTCCGTAATGATTCATCATATTTTTTGAAGCCAATTTAGCGGTGTAAGGCTTATAAGAGCCTAGCAAATCAGGGATGCGGGGCCCGCCAGGGCACCCGGAGGTTGTCTTGGGGATTCCTGGTTGTTGCGTGGGGGACGATATGAGCCGCAAATATTTCGGGACGGACGGGATCCGGGGCCGCGCTAACGGACTGATCACGCCGGAACTCGCGCTCAAGGTCGGCCAGGCCGCCGGCCTTGCATTTCAGCGCGGTGACCACCGCCACCGGGTCGTGATCGGCAAGGATACTCGCCTGTCGGGCTACATGATCGAATACGCGATGGTCGCGGGCTTCACCTCGGTCGGCATGGACGTGCTGCTGGTCGGCCCGATGCCGACGCCGGCGGTCGCGATGCTGACCAAGTCGATGCGCGCCGATCTCGGCGTCATGATCTCGGCCTCGCACAATCTGTTCGAGGACAACGGCATCAAGCTGTTCGGCCCGCAGGGCTTCAAGCTCTCCGACGACGTCGAGAAGCAGATCGAGCAGCTGCTCGACGAGCCGATCGAGAAGCGGCTTGCACAAAGCGCGAGCCTCGGGCGCGCCCGCCGTATCGACGGCGTGCACGACCGCTACATCGAATTCGCCAAGCGCACGCTGCCGCGCGATCTCTCGCTCGACGGCCTGCGCGTCGTGGTCGATTGCGCCAACGGCGCCGCCTACAAGGTGGTGCCGGAAGCGCTGTGGGAATTGGGCGCGGACGTCGTGCCGATCGGCGTCGAGCCGGACGGCTTCAACATCAACAAGGATTGCGGCTCGACCTCGCCGGAAGCGCTGTCGAGGAAGGTGCGCGAGATGCGCGCCGACATCGGCATTGCGCTGGACGGCGACGCCGACCGCGTCATCCTGGTCGACGAGCGCGGCCATGTCGTCGACGGCGACCAGCTGCTGGCGGTGATCGCGCAGAGCTGGAAGGAGGACGGCCGTCTGTCGCGTCCGGGCATCGTCGCCACCGTGATGTCCAATCTCGGCCTCGAGCGCTTCCTGAAAGGGCAGGGGCTCGATCTCGTGCGCACCCCGGTCGGCGACCGCTACGTGCTCGAGCAGATGCTGAGCGGCGGCTACAATCTCGGCGGCGAGCAGTCCGGCCACATCATCCTGTCCGACTACGCCACGACGGGCGACGGTTTCGTCGCCGCGCTGCAAGTGCTGGCCGTGGTGCAGAGGCTGCGCCGTCCGGTCTCGGAGGTGTGCCACCGCTTCGATCCGCTGCCGCAGATCCTCAAGAACGTCCGCCACAAGGGCGGCAAGCCCCTCGACGATTCCGACGTCAAGTCTGCCATCTCGGACGGCGAGAAGCGCCTCAACGGCCACGGTCGCCTGCTGATCCGCTCCTCCGGCACCGAGCCCGTGATCCGCGTCATGGGCGAAGGCGAGGACCGCATCCTGGTCGAGGACGTCGTCGACACGATCGTCTCGGCGCTGGGGCAGGCGGCGGCCTGAGCTTCTTCTTTCTTCTCCACTTGTAAGGGGAGAGGGGAAGAAGAGACTCATCACGCATCCCAGCCATTTGCGATTGGCGGTGGTTCCACCGAGCGTTGCATCGTACCTGTGAGGTCGCGGCAATCTGCCGCGCCGGGATGCTCCAGTGAACAAGCCTGTCGTCGTGCCTGCGGAAACGCCGACCGAGCCCGTCGTCGTCAACGACGTCGCGCCCGCCGCCAAGTCCGCTGCCAAAACCGCCGCGGGGCCGGCCTATATCGTGCTCGCCGGCATCAGCTTCTCGCACTTCCTCAACGACACCATGCAGTCGCTGATCGCTTCGGTGTATCCGATCCTGAAGGACACCTACGCGCTCGACTTCGCGCAGATCGGCATGATCACGCTGGCCTTCCAGTTCACGGCATCGCTGCTCCAGCCGGTGGTCGGCCACTACACCGACAAGAAGGCGCAGCCTTACTCGCTGTCGATCGGCATGGCCTCGACCTTCTTCGGCCTCCTGCTGCTCAGCGCCGCGCACCAATATCTCGTCATTCTGATTGCGGCCGCGCTGGTCGGTCTCGGCTCGGCGGTGTTTCACCCGGAATCGGCACGCATCGCGCGGCTCGCCTCGGGCGGCCGTTACGGTTTTGCGCAATCGGTGTTCCAGCTCGGCGGCAGCTTCGGTACCTCGATGGGGCCGGTGCTCGCTGCGCTCATCGTCGTGCCGTTCGGGCAGGGCAGTATCGCCTGGTTCTCCTCGATCGCATTCCTCGCGATCGTCATCCTCTGGCGCATCGGTCGCTGGTACGCGCCGCAGATCACCACGAGGAAGGCTGCGCCGGTTCAGGCCCATCCCGATGCGCCGAGCTCGCGCCGCGTCGTCGTTGCACTCCTCGTGCTGGTGGCGCTGCTGTTCTCGAAGCAGCTCTACGTCTCGAGCCTGTCGAGCTACTACATCTTCTATCTGATCGACCGTTTCGGCGTGTCGACGCAGACGGCGCAGATCTTTCTCTTCATCTTCCTGGCGGCGAATGCGGTCGGTGCGTTCTTCGGCGGTCCGCTCGGCGATCGCTTCGGCCGCAAGATCGTGATCTGGATCTCGATTCTCGGCGCGCTGCCGTTCACGCTGGCGCTGCCCTATGCCGGCCTCGTCGCAAGCGCGGTGCTGTCGGTGATCATCGGCCTGATCATCTCCTCGACGACGTCGTCGATCATCGTGTTCGCGCAGGAGCTGGTGCCGCATCGCTTCGGCATGATCTCAGGCGTGTTCTTCGGCGTCGCCTTCGGCATCGGTGGCCTGGGCGCAGCCGTGCTCGGCAGGCTCGCCGACCACACCTCGATCGAGTTCGTCTATCAGGTCTGCGCCTATCTGCCGGCGATCGGCCTGCTTGCGGTGTTCCTGCCGAAGCTGCCGCAACACAGGCGTTAATAAACCTTCTTTCGCTGCATTGCGGCTTCACCAATCGTTAGCAATTGCGGCGCGCCACCGCAGCATTTTTGCAACGCTCGCGCCGCATCCGCGTGTGCAGTCAGAAAAAATCAACCTTAAAAATTAGGGTTAAGTGGCGCTTAAGCATTTGCTGCCATCGTCCGGCTCGTGAGTTTCCAGAACGTGAGGCGCTCGTTTTCAGCCTCACCGGCCATAAGGACGAAGCCAATGCGTAGCGTTAAGTCTCTCCTTGCCGCGGGTGCGGCATCCTTGATCTCGTCGATGGCGTTTGCCGCCGATATGCCGATCGCGGCTCCGCCCCCCATGTACGCGCCGCCCGCTCCGCCCGCTGATTTCGGCGGCTGGTATCTGCGCGGCGATATCGGCATGACCAACCAGAGCGCAAAGAGCATCGACAGCGCGACGTCGGCGGCGTTCCCGACCACGACGGCCGGGCTTGGCTTCGACTCCTCGCCGCTGTTCGACGTCGGTGTCGGCTATCGCTTCAACAACTGGTTCCGTGCCGACGTGACCGGCCAGTACCGCGGCAAGGCCAACCTGCACGGTTCGCAGAGCGTCGCTCTCGGCGCGGCCGATGTCGAAGCCAACACCTACACCGGCAGCAAGTCCGAGTGGGTCGTCATGGCCAACGCCTATGTCGATCTCGGTACCTGGTGGTGCATCACGCCGTTCATCGGCGCCGGCCTCGGTGGTTCCTACAACCAGCTCTCGGGCTTCCAGGATAACGGCGTCCGCTACACCGCCGGCGCGCTGTCCAACAGCGTCACCTATTTCGACAACAACGGTAAGTGGAACTTCGCATGGGCCGCCCATGCCGGTCTCGCCTACAAGGTCAATCCCGGGTTCACCGTCGAACTGGCCTACAGCTACATGAATCTCGGCGACGCTGCGCCCGGCAACTTCCGTGCGTTCGATGGCAGCGCCGCCGGCCCCTCGACCATCAAGGTCAGGAACATCACCTCGAACGACGTGAAGCTCGGCGTGCGCTGGGAGCTCAACAGCCCGCCGGCCTACGTGCCGCCGCCGCTCGTCACCAAGGGCTGATCGCGAGCCTCATCGCTTTAACGTCTCTTAACGGCGCGGGATCATCCCGCGCCGTTTTGCTTTGCATTTTTTTCATGGCGAGCGGCGACGAAAACGCCGGACGCAACCATTGGTTAAGGTTAACGAGCCATGATCACGCTCGACAGTTCGAGTTCGATGGAGCGTTGCAATGCGTAGGCTTTGGTTGGTGGCAGCGGTGTTCGGATCTGTGTCCGCCGCACACGCGGCCGATCTCTCCGATCTGCCCGTCCTGCGCGGCGGCTTCACCGACGGACTGTCGAGGACATCCCAGAATTGGGAAGGCTTTTATGTCGGCGGCCAGTTCGGCTTCGCTACGACCGACATCGATTTCAGCCACGCTCCGAAGTCGATGACCGACTTCATGCTTCGCAACAGCATCCTCCAGGCGCCGGTCGGCGGATGGTCGCTGCTGCCGAAGAACCACGTGCAGTCGACAGGGTTCGGCGCCTATGTTGGCAAGAACTGGCAGCTCTACGATGCCGTGATGGGCGTCGAGGCAAATTACAGCTACATGAACAACATAGCGAGCTCGGCCAGCGACTCCATGACGCGCATCCTTGACGGCGAGACAGCGCCAACTGGCCACACCTATACTTACGTCACCACGCTCGGCGGCGGCGCTTCGCTGAAGCTCAAGGATTACGCCACTTTCCGCGGCCGGGTTGGTTGGGACGGCGGCGACTTCATGCCCTATGCTTTCGCAGGCCTGGCGATCGGGCGCGCCGAAGTCTCGCGGTTCGCGACCGTGTCCTACATCAAGCATGACGACTACGATACGTCGGTCACGGTCGGCGGTGTCACCACGACGACTCATCATCAGGACACGATCGACACAGGCGCGTGGGCGAGCACCGAGCAGCGCGCGAACGCGTTCATGTACGGATGGACCGCCGGTATCGGTATTGAATACGCGATCTGCGGCAACTTCCTCATTCGCGGCGAATGGGAGCATGTCGGCTTTTCCAACGTCAAGGACATCACCGTTGGCTTGAACAATTTCCGCGTCGGCGGCGGTTACAAGTTCTGATGCACCCTCGCGCCGCCGCGGTTGACAGCTCGGCTGCGTCCTGATGCTCTGTCGCCCGACAAGGGGCGGCAGCGATGCAAATCTACGGCGACAGCAATTCGGGCAATTGTCTGAAGGTGAAGTGGGTCTGCGATCATCTCGCATTGCCCTATCGCTGGATCGAGATCGATACGCGCAAGGGCGAGACGCGCACGCCGCAATTCCTGAAGATGAACGGCGCCGGCCAGGTTCCGACCGTCGCGTTCGACGACGGCCGCACGCTGGCGCAGTCCAACGCCATCATCCGCTATCTCGCCCGCGACAGCGCACTCGTTCCGCGCGACGCCTTTGCCGCCGCCAAGATGGACGAATGGCTGTTCTGGGAGCAGTACAGCCACGAGCCTTATGTCGCGGTGTGCCGTTTCCAGATGGTCTATCTCGGCAAGGCCGCCTCCGAGCTCGATCCTGACAAGGTCAAGCGCGGCTATGCGGCGCTCGACCGCATGGAGCAGCATCTGGCGGCGAGCCGTGTCTTCGCGGGCGATGCGGTCTCGCTCGCGGACGTCTCGCTTCTCGCGTATACGCGCCTCGCGCATGAAGGCGGCTTCGATCTCGGCCGCTATGCCGCCATCCGCCGCTGGATCACTGAAGCCGAGGCCTGTCTCGGTCTGCCACCGGTGCGCTGAGCCCTTCGCGCCGAGTTCTGGAGCTACCCGCATGAACGAAAAGTCCGTCTCCATCCGCCCCGCGCGCCGCGACGACGTGTCCGCGATCGTGGCGATGCTCGCCGACGATCATCTCGGCCGCGGCCGCGAGCGCGTCGAGGATCCGCTTCCCGTCGTCTACTATCAGGCGTTCGAGCGCGTCGAGCGCGACCAGAATCTCACATTGGTCGTTGCCGAAAGCGAGGGCAGGGTGGTCGGCTGCCTGCAGCTCGCGGTGCTTCCGGGCATCAGTTCCCAAGGCGGCATTCGTGCTCTGCTCGAGGATGTCCGCGTTGCCTCCGACTGCCGCAGCCGCGGCATCGGCGAGCAATTGGTGCAATGGGCAATCGCGGAAGCCAAAGCGCGCGGCTGCAACCTGGTCGAATTGCTGACGCATTCGAGCCGCGTCGACGCGCAGCGCTTCTACAAGCGTCTCGGATTTGCATTGAGCCACGCCGGCATGACTGTCCGCTTTTGACGCAGCGCGCGGCGAGCGTTGCGCGATCAACGAAATCGGATCGCGCCTTCGTTCATCTTAACAGCTGATAAACTACCCGTTCGTCGTTCACGTGGATCGCGGAACGAAGGGTGCTACGGAGCGTCTGAAACCGGGCTCGGTTGGTTCGGGGATTTCGATGACAAGCTATTCGATGATCAAGGTCGGCAACGATTACGTTGTGCAGGCCAACGACAAGTGCATTTTGAAGGTCGGCAGCCGCCGCCGTGCCGCGCAATTGATCAGCGAGGCCACCGACTTGCTGAACGCGCTCGCGCCTGTCGCATCCCCTGGTATCGCTCCGGAGGAGCCATCACTCCAGCGTGAGGCGCCTGAACTTCCTTGACTGGCCTTCCCGATTCCCGTATCAGCCGCGGCGGGACACCTCCCCCCAACGGGAGGCTTACTATCTGGAAGGGTAGATCATGACTGTAGCGAAGCCCGCTTCGCGGCCGACCATGCCGCATTTCTCCTCCGGCCCCTGCGCCAAGCGCCCCGGCTGGAACGCCCAAAATCTCAAGGACGCAGCGCTCGGCCGTTCGCATCGCGCGAAGGTCGGCAAGACCAAGCTCAAGCTCGCGATCGATCTGACGCGCGAAGTGCTTGAAGTGCCGGCCGATTATCGGATCGGCATCGTGCCGGCGTCCGATACCGGCGCGGTCGAGATGGCACTGTGGTCGCTGCTCGGTGCGCGGCCCGTCACAACGCTCGCCTGGGAATCCTTCGGCGAGGGCTGGGTCAGCGACATCGTCAAGGAATTGAAGCTCAAGGACGTCACCAAGCTGAACGCTGGCTACGGTGAAATTCCCGATCTCTCCAAGGTCGATCCCAACAGCGACGTCGTCTTCACCTGGAACGGCACCACCTCGGGTGTGCGCGTGCCTGATGCCGACTGGATCAGCGCGACCCGCGAAGGCCTGACCATTTGCGATGCGACCTCGGCCGCGTTCGCGCAAGCCCTCGACTGGGCCAAGCTCGATGTCGTCACCTTCTCCTGGCAGAAGGCGCTCGGCGGCGAAGCCGCGCACGGCATGCTGATCCTGTCGCCGCGCGCGGTGGAACGGCTCGAGACCTACAAGCCGGCCTGGCCGCTGCCGAAAATCTTCCGCATGACCAAGGGCGGCAAGATCAACGAAGGCATCTTCGTCGGCGAGACCATCAACACGCCGTCGATGCTCTGCGTCGAGGATTATCTGGACGCACTGAACTGGGCCAAGTCGATCGGCGGCCTCAAGGCGCTGATCGCGCGCGCCGATGCCAACACCAAGGTGCTGGCCGACTGGAAGGCGAAGACGCCCTGGATCGACTTCCTGGCCAAGGACGCCGCGATCCGCTCCAATACCTCCGTGTGCCTGAAGTTCACCGATCCCGCGATCACCTCGCTCTCGGACGACGCGCAGGCCGAGTTCTCCAAGAAGCTCGTCGCTCTCGTCGAGAAGGAAGGTGCCGGCTACGACTTCGCGTACTATCGCGATGCGCCTGCGGGCCTCCGCATCTGGTGCGGCGCCACCGTCGAGGCCAAGGACGTCGAGCTGCTGACGCAGTGGATCGATTGGGCTTTTGCCGAGACCAAGGCCACGCTGGCCAAGGCGGCTTAACGCGTTTCACCCCATCCTCGTCATGGCCGGGCTTGACCCGGTCATCCATCGCTCAAGAGATGGATCCGCGGGTCAGGCCCGCGGATGACGTTCCGTAAATGCAGCTCGCACCACGGATCATCCCCATGACCAAACCCAAAGTTCTCATTTCCGACGCGCTCTCTCCCGCCGCCGTGCAGATCTTCAGGGATCGCGGCGTCGAGGTCGACTTCCAGCCCAACCTCGGCAAGGACAAGGACAAGCTCGCCGAGATCATCGGCAATTACGACGGCCTCGCGATCCGCTCCGCGACGAAAGCGACCGCGAAGATCCTGGAGAAGGCGACCAACCTCAAGGTGATCGGCCGCGCCGGGATCGGCGTCGACAATGTCGAGATCCCCGCCGCCACGGCCAAGGGCATCATCGTGATGAACACGCCGTTCGGCAATTCGATCACGACTGCCGAGCATGCGATTACGCTCATGCTGGCGCTGGCCCGCGAGATCCCGCAGGCCGACGCCTCGACCCAGGCCGGCAAGTGGGA
This sequence comes from Bradyrhizobium sp. CCBAU 53338, assembly GCF_015291665.1. Classification (NCBI taxonomy): domain Bacteria; kingdom Pseudomonadati; phylum Pseudomonadota; class Alphaproteobacteria; order Hyphomicrobiales; family Nitrobacteraceae; genus Bradyrhizobium; species Bradyrhizobium sp. CCBAU 53338. The sequence continues at coordinate 6,274,199 of NZ_CP030048.1, read as the reverse complement.
GAAGAACCGCTTCATGGGCGTCGAGATCACCGGCAAGGTGCTCGGCGTGGTCGGCTGCGGCAACATCGGCTCGATCGTCGCCGACCGCGCGCTCGGCCTGCGCATGAAGGTGGTCGCGTTCGATCCGTTCCTGTCGCCGGAGCGTGCCAAGGACATCGGCGTCGAGAAGGTGGAGCTCGATGATCTGCTCAAGCGCGCCGACTTCATCACGCTGCATACGCCGCTGACCGAGAAGACCAGGAACATCATCGACGCGGCCGCGATCGCCAAGATGAAGAAGGGCGTGCGCCTGATCAACTGCGCCCGCGGCGGCCTCGTCGACGAGCACGCCGTGGTCGATGCGCTCAATTCCAAGCACATTGCCGGCGCCGCCTTCGACGTGTTCGTCGAGGAGCCCGCGACCGCCAACGTGCTGTTCGGCCATCCCAACGTGATCTGCACGCCGCATCTCGGTGCGTCCACCACCGAAGCGCAGGAGAACGTCGCGCTCCAGGTCGCCGAGCAGATGTCGGACTACCTCATCTCCGGCGCGATCTCCAACGCCATCAATTTCCCGTCGATCACCGCGGAAGAAGCGCCGAAGCTCAAGCCGTTCATCACGCTCGCCGAGAAGCTGGGCTCGTTCGCCGGCCAGCTCACCGAGACCGGCATCTCTAAGGTCACGATCACCTATGAGGGTCACGTCGCCGAAATGAAGATCAAGGCGCTGACCTCCGCGGTGCTGTCGGGCCTGCTGCGCCCGATGCTGGGCGAGGTCAATGTCGTCTCCGCCCCCGTCGTCGCCAAGGAGCGCGGCATGGTGGTCGACGAGGTGACCCGCGCCGCGCAGAGCGACTATGAGAGCCTGATCACCGTCACGGTCGCGACCGAACGGCAGGAGCGCTCTGTCTCAGGCACCGTCTATCACGACGGCAAGCCGCGCCTCGTCGACATCAAGGGCATCCGCGTCGATGCCGAGTTCGGCAAGTCGATGATCTACGTCACCAACGAGGACAAGCCGGGCTTCATCGGCAAGTTCGCGGGCCTCCTCGGCGATGCCAAGATCAACATCGCGACCTTCCATCTCGGCCGTGTCTCGCAGGGTGGCGACGCCATCGCGCTGGTCGAGGTCGACGGCGCGGTGCCGGCCGATTTGCTCGCCAAGGTGCAGGCCCTGCCGCAGGTCAAGCAGGTCAAGGCGCTGACGTTCTGATTCTTCACCTCTCCCGCTGGGGAGAGGTGACACAGCAAGCCGACAGAGTCGGATTTCACAGCGCCTGGTGCCGATATATTCCGACCCGCGGAACAGCGCCGCCTCTGTCACCGGAGGCGGCGTTTTTATTGTCGCGCCGGCCAATCTTTGTGTACCAATGGCGGCCAGAGAACGCTTCTGACCAGCGCCTCCGTACCATCGTTCGAAAGGGAGAAAACAATGCGTGAAGCCGTCATCGTTTCCTACGCGCGCACGGGCCTCGCCAAATCCGGCCGCGGCGGATTCAACATCACGCCGCCGATGTCGCTCGCGGCGCACGCCATTCACCACGCGGTCGACCGCGCCGGCGTCGACAAGGATTATGTCGAGGATTGCTATCTCGGCAATTGCGCCCATGGTGCGCCCAACATCGGCCGCCAAGCCGCGCTGCTCGCCGGCCTGCCGAAGTCGACCGGCGGCGTCTCGGTGAACCGCTTCTGCTCCTCGGGGCTCCAGACCATCGCGATGGCCGCGAACTCGATCCGCTCCGACGGCGCCGACTGCATCGTCGCAGGCGGCGTCGAGAGCATCTCGATCCCCGGCGGCGGCACGCCGAAGGAATCGATCGATCCCGAACTGCTGAAGACCGCGCCCGACATCTTCATGGCGATGATCGATACCGCCGACATCGTCGCCGAGCGCTACAAGCTCAGCCGCGAATACCAGGACGAGTATTCGCTGGAGTCGCAGCGCCGCATGGCCGCCGCCCAGCAGGCCAACAAGTTCAAGGACGAGATCGTCCCGATGAAGACAAGGATGAAGGTGGTCGACAAGGCCACCAAGGCCGAGAGCATCGTCGACTACGTCGTCGACCGCGACGAGTGCAATCGTCCGGAGACCACGCTGGAGGGGCTCGCCAAGCTCGAGCCGGTGAAGGGTCCCGGCAAGTACGTCACTGCCGGCAATGCCAGCCAGCTCTCCGACGGCGCCGCCGCCGTGGTGCTGATGGAAGCCAAGGACGCCGAGAAGCGCGGCCTCAAGCCGCTCGGCCGTTTCGTCGCCTGGGCGGCCGCAGGCTGCGAGCCCGACGAGATGGGGATCGGCCCGATCTTCGCCGTGCCGAAGCTGCTCAAGCGTCACGGCCTGAAGATCGACGACATCGATCTCTGGGAGCTCAACGAAGCTTTCGCCAGCCAGTGCCTCTATTCGCGCGACAAGCTCGGCATCGATCCCGAGAAGTACAATGTCAACGGCGGCTCGATCGCGATCGGCCATCCCTTCGGCATGACCGGCGCCCGTCTCACCGGCCATCTGCTGCAGGAAGGCGCCCGCCGCAAGGCCAAGTGGGGCGTCGTGACCATGTGCATCGGCGGCGGCCAGGGCGGCGCCGGCTTGTTCGAGATCTACAGCTGAGGCCATCGCCTCACTGACGACGTCGCAAGCAGCACGGCGCGATGAGCGCCGTGCTTTTTGTTGAGCTCTGCTTGTGCACTCTGACGTGCATTCTGTCACAATACGCGTAATCTTACGTGCCCGCAAATTAACGGAGTTTTTGACGCGTTAGCGCCTCATGAACCGCATCAGTCACAACCGGCCTGGTGAACATGATGCGGCTTCTCTCCCTCCGGCTCACCCACAAGATCACTGCGATCGGCGTCATCGGCGTCGCCGGCGTGGTCCTCATCGGCGGCATTCATCTCTACGGCGAGCGCGCGATGGGCGTCTATCGCGACGCTGCCGATAACGCGCGCACGATGTTCGAGCTGAACAACAGGATCGCGGTCGAGCTGCTGGAAGGCCGCCGCGCCGAGAAGGATTTCCTGCTGCGCGGCGATGCGGCCAGGGCCCAGCGCCAGGTCGAGATCGGCAAGGAAGTCGCTGCCGACATCGAAAGGCTCCGCGGCCGGATCGCGGCGCTCGGCAAGCCTGAGCTCGCACAGAAGATCGACGCGATGAACGCGTCGCTGAAGAGCTATCAGGCACGTTTCGCCGCGGTGGTCGAGGAGCGGCTGCGGCTCGGGCTAAACGAGAATTCAGGCCTCGAAGGCCGCCTGCGCGGCTCCGTCCACGAGATCGAGAGCAAGGTCGATCAGCTCCACGATGCCCCGCTCAAGGTGATCATGCTGATGATGCGCCGGCACGAGAAGGATTTCATGCTGCGTCGCGACGCCAAATACGGCGGCGAGATGAAGAAGCGCGCGTCGGAATTTTCGGCCGGCATCGACGCGGCCGCCATTCCCGAGACGGCGAAGACCGAGCTGCGGCAGAAGCTCGCCGACTATCAGCGCGACTTCGCCGCCTGGATGGAGACCGCCTTGAAGCTCGCGACGGAATTGAAGGCGATGTCGGAGGCGTTCGCGGCGGTCGAGCCCGTGATCGCGCAGGTCTCGAACGCGGTCGACGGCATCCGCGCCGAAGCCGACCGGCTCAACGATGCCGAGCGCGACGGTATCCAGTTCTGGATCGCCGTCGCGATCGCGCTGATCGCGTCCGGCGTGCTCGGCCTCGGGGTCTTCATCGGCCGTTCGGTGTCGAAGCCGCTCGCGGCGATGCGGGCGGCGATGATCGAACTCGCCAAGGGCAATTTCGCCATCGTGCTGCCGGGCCTCGGCCGTCCCGACGAGATCGGGGAGATCGCGCAGGCCGTCGAGACCTTCAAGCTCAATGCCGAGCAGAAGGCGCGCGACGAAGCCGAAGAGAAGATCAGGCAGGACAAGCTCGCCGCCGAGCGCCGCCGCGCCGACATGATCCGCATGGCCGACGATTTCGAAGGCGCGATCGGCGAGATCGTGGAGACCGTATCGTCGGCGGCGACCGAGCTCGAGGCGTCGGCGACGTCGCTGACGACGACTGCGGGCCGCTCGAGCGAATTGGCGACGCTGGTCGAGGCCGCCTCGGAAGAAGCCGCCACCAACGTGCAGTCGGTCGCCTCCGCCGCGGAGGAGCTGACCGCCTCGGTCAACGAGATCAGCCGCCAGGTGCAGGCCTCGGCGCGCATCGCCGGCGAGGCCGTCAGCCAGGCCGGCCAGACCAACGATCGCGTCAGCGAATTGTCCAGGGCTGCCGCCCGCATCGGCGACGTGGTCGAGCTCATCAACGCCATCGCCGGCCAGACCAATCTGCTGGCGCTGAACGCCACCATCGAGGCGGCGCGCGCGGGCGAGGCCGGGCGCGGCTTTGCGGTGGTCGCTTCGGAGGTGAAGGCGCTGGCCGAGCAGACCGCGAAGGCGACCGGCGAGATCGGTCAGCAGATCGCCAGCATCCAGGGCGCCACCAACGAGTCCGTCGGCGCGATCAGGACCATCGGCGGCACCATCGAGCGCCTGTCGGAGATCTCGTCGACCATCGCGGCCGCCGTCGAAGAGCAGGGCGCCGCGACCAGCGAGATCTCGCGCAACGTCCAGAGCGCGGCTGCCGGCACCACGCAGGTCAGCGCCAACATCAGCAACGTGCGCCACGGCGCGGTCGAGACCGGCTCGGCATCGGCGCAGGTGCTGTCGGCGGCGAGGTCTCTGTCGGGCGACAGCAACCGCCTCAAGTTCGAGGTCGGCAAGTTCCTGGATACGGTGCGCGCGGCGTAGGCGCTGCACGCACCTCGTTCGCGGCCGTCTTCACGCCCGCGTCGCCACAGGTGCGAAGGTCACTTCGATCAACGTGCCCGAACTGCCCGCGCTCTTGATGTTGAACTGGGCGCGGTTGGCTTCGACCAGGGCCTTGGTCAGCGACAGGCTGAGCGCCGCGCCGTCCGCGGCGTCGCCGGGCGGCGGGGTGCGGAACGGCTCCATGGCGGCGGCGACTTCCTGTTCGCTGAGGCCATGGCCGGTGTCGCGGATGCGAAGCGCGATCTCGCCGCGGTCGGAGAGCGCGGTCGAGACGATCACCTGGCCGCCGGCGCTGGCGAGCCGGATCGAGTTCGAGATCAGGTTCATCGTCACCTGCCGCAGCGCGCGCGCGTCCGCCGTCACCTGCGGCAGCGCATGGGCGAGCGAGGTGCGGATGATGATGCGCTCGCGATTGGCCTGCGGCTGCATCACGGTGACACAGGCCTCGACGAGGTCGTTGAGGTTCAAACCCGAAAAATTCAGGTCGAGCTTGCCGGTCTCGATCCGCGACAGCTCCAGCAGATCGTCGACGATGGTGATCACGCGCTCGCCGGAGGCGCGGATGTCCTTCATGTATTCGCCGTAGCGCTCGTTGCCGAGCGCGCCGAAGCGTTCGGAGATCATCACCTCGGCAAAGCCGATGATGGCGTTGAGCGGCGTGCGGATCTCGTGGCTGATCCGCGCCAGCATGTCGGCCTTGGCATTGGCGGCGCCGTCGACGAGGCGTCGCGCCTGCGTCAGCTCGCTCTCGCCCTTCTTCGCGTGCGACAGATCGCGGAACACGGCGAAGAAGTTCGGACCGTCCGGCCGCGTACGGCCCATGATCATGGCGAGCGGCAGCACGCCGCCCTTCTTCTCGCGGCCCAGCACCTCGCGGCCGTGATCGAGCAGGCTCGCGATGTCCTGGCTCTTGAGGCTTTCGAGATAGTCGACGACGATCTGCTGGCTCTCGGGCGCGAACAGCGTCAGCAGGGTCTGCTGCAGCAGCGTCTCGCCGTCGTAGCCGAACAGAGCCTCGGCGCTGCGGTTGCAGGCGTGGATGTTGCCTTCGGCATCGAACATCACGATGCCCTCGGCCGTGGTGTCGAGGATCGCGGCGAGATCTTCCGCATCGGCTTCGCCGGCCTCGGGCTCGGGATCGGACGCGTAGGGGAAGGTTTCCGCGACGACGGTCTCGGTGACGACGGTCGGCGCGACCATGACAGGGATGGCTTGCGGCAGCGCGCAGATCAGCGCATGCGCGCTCTCGCCGTTCCAGTCGATCGTGTGCAGATGCGCTTCCGTCGTCGCCAGCTCCTGCTCGCCGTTCGCGATGGCCGCGCTGATCGTCACCGGCGTGCCCGATTGCGACGTGCTCGAGGCGGCGGAGACGCCCGGCTCGACATAGAGCGCATCCAGCCCGCCGGCGTCTTCCAGCGCATTGATGCTGGCGTAGCCCATGCGCGCCAGGAACGCCGGGTTGGCGTAGAGCAGGCGGTCGAGCCGGTAGATCAGCATGCCCGAGGGCACGAGATCCAGCAGCGTGCGGTCGCGCAGGCTGTCGCCGCGCGGCGGCGGCGCCGGCTCGGTCAGCCATTCGGCCGCGGCCGGCGGCGCCTCGAGCTCCGAGATCAAGGGCTCCGATATCAGGGGCTCCGATAGAGCGGGCTCGGGCGGCATCTGCGCTTCGGACGCGATCTCCTCCGCCGGCAGCTCGGCCGCAGTTGAGGAAATCTGTTCGCGATCGCGTTCGAGCCGCTCGGACAATTGCCGCGCGAGCTCGTTGAACGCGCTGTTCTCGACCGGCGTCAGCGTCGGCGATCTCTGGTCGCCTTGTGACCTCTGGTCGCCGGGGGCGCGGAACGGGACGACATTCGGAGGCGTTTCCACTGGCGTTTCCGGATCGGTTGGTTGTGAATTCGCTTCGATGAAAAGTGCGGGCGGTTCGGCTTCGATTGCAGTGGGCGGTTCAGGCTCGGGCGGCGGCGATGCCGCGAGCGGAGGCTCTGCCTCCGGTTCGGGATCGGGCTCGACCACGTCGGCCGACAGGCTCTGCGGCGGATGCGGCTCGGAGACCAATTCGTAACGGCGCAGCGCATCGAGCCGGTTGAGGCCGTCGAGATCGCGGCAGACGCCAAAGCCCTTGAAGCCGGCGAAGTTGCGCTCGCGGTCGTAGACCGGCAGGCCTGCGAGTTCGACCGGCAGATGCTCGCCGCCATCGGCGGGCCAGTTCACGGTGATGCCGGCCCAGGTGTCGTGGCTGGCGAGCGCCTGCGCGACGCGGCCATCGGGATCGAGCGCAAATTCGTCGGCGATCTCGCGCCAGGGCCGGCCGAAGCCGGCCGCGGTGTGCGCGCCGATCAGGCGGATGAACTCGCTCGACGCCAGCACGAAGCGCCCCAGCGCATCCATCTGCCACAGGAATCGCAGCGGATGCTGGCGAGGTGTCTCAGCATGTGCGGACTGCGGCTCCGCACGTCCGGGCGGCTCGACCATGGCTGATGTGATCGGCGCAGCTTGCGGCGGCACAATGGCTGCCGGCGGGTTTTCCTCAGCTGTTTCCGGCGCGGTCTCCGCGGTCTCGGCGATCGTGTCCCGGACAGGCGCCTCGGCCGCTTCCTTCACGGCATCCTGGATCGCGACGATCTCCGTCGCCTCGTGTGCACCAGGCTCGGGCGCAGCTGCGATCGTCTCGGTCGTCGCGGGCGTCTCGTCCGGCTCGGCAAACGGATCGAACAACGCGATGCCGGCGTCGAGCTCGTCCGCCGGCGGCGTCTCGACGACATGATGCGCGGGTTCATCGGACATCTCGGGGGCAGCCGGCTGCACCGCTCCATGCACCACCTCATGCAACATTTCAGCCGCAGGCTCCGGCGCGCTCTCGGCCGCGGGCGCGGCCTGCGTCACCTCGGGCTCGATCAGCGCGACGAGGCCGACATCGGCCCCGGCGCCGACCCGTTGCAGCACCATCTTGCCGATGCCGACAGGGATCTCGACGCGGCCGCTGCCGAGCGCATCGCTGCGCGCCTGTTCGAGGCCGGCCTCGCCGAGATCGCGAAAGCCGAGCAGCGGGCGTGCGGCTTCGCTGGCGCCGGCGAACATGCCGTCGGGCGCGAACGCCGCCATCGGCGTTGTCGCGCCGTCGACGAGGCGATGCAGCCGCTCGACCAGCGGCATGCTGCGCGCGGTGGCATCCATCGCGGTGACGAGCACGGCTTCGCTGCCGTCGGAAAAATCGAGCCGCGCGCAGGCGCAGGTCATGAGCGTGCCGAGCCGCGCGCCGAAGCCGCGCATCCGCTCGAGCCTCACCGCGCCGTTCGCGGGCAGCTGGCGGGCGAGCCGGACGATCTGGCGGCGATGGGTGTCGGACGGTCCGAATGTCCTTTGCGCGAGCTCGGCCGCATTGGCCGCGCCGAAAAATATTGCGCCGACCGCATTGGCCCACAGCACGCGGCTGCCGTCGGGCGACCAGAGCCAGGCCGGCAAGGGCGAGGTCGCATGCACGGACAGCCTGGGATCGCCGACGCCTCGCAACTGGAAATCCGAATTCGTCATCCGACCGGCTTGTATCTCGTCACGTCGACAGGCCTGCCGGGAATGGCAGCCTTAAGAAAGAGTTAGTATCGCCCGCGGGCGCGGTCAGGTCCACGGCCCCACCCTGACAGGGGCGGCCTAAAGCCGCGATAACCTTAATGTGGCTGAACCCGCAAGGCGCATGGTCGTTGCATCCGCAGGAATCCGCCGAGAACGATCCGCGGGGGGCGGGCGTCATACCGGCAATACCGTCGTCGGCTAGCCTTCGAAGGCCGCCGAAACGGCCGGCAAAGCAGAAAGCAGCACAGGAGCAGCAAGTCATGACCGATCAGGCAAATGGCCATTTCGAGCTTCCGCCGGAGATGCGGAACATGGCGGAATCGAGCTTCAGGCAGGCCCGCGACGCCTTCGAAAAACTGCTCGCCAACGCGGAAGCCGCCGCCGGCTCGATCGAAGAGCGCGGCGCCTCCATGCGCGCCGGCGCCAAGGACATCGGCGCCCGCGCCATCGCCTTCGCCGAGACCAATGTGCAGGCCTCGCTGAACTACGCCCAGTCGCTGGTCCACGCCCGGGACCTCACCGAGGTGATGCGGCTGCACGGCGACTACGTCCAGGCCCAGATGAAGGCCCTGGCCGAACAGGCCGGCGAAATGAGCCAGGCCGTCAGCCGCGCCGCCATGGACGCGACCAAGGCGAAGCACTGAAGCCCGAGAGGGGGGCAACCCGCGCCCGTTCCTTGGTGCGCGCCGACCCGGCCGCGGCCTCGGTCCAACCTCTCCCGCTTGCGCAAGCGGGAGAGGGAGCCGGCCGTCTCCGTCATTCGCACCGAAATACCGCAACCCCCGGTTCCCGGCCCCGGGAACCTCGCCCTGAGGATTAAATTATCGCATCGCACCCCACAGCCGCATTGCGCTGCACAATGTTGACATGTTAGGCAGCGACAATGCTGGACGCTGGACGAGCCATTTCGTTGTTCTGCGTGTCCAGTCTTCGTACCCGCCACCTCGTAACAAGAAGAAATGGCCCCGGTTGGCCGGCGGGCGCGCCAGAAGGCTCACTCCATTTTCATTAGCGTTGAGGGACCAAACATGACAGGTGCGACTGATCCGTTTTCTGCCTCGATCATTCCGTTCGAGGTTCCCGAGCAGATGCGTGCGTTCGCCGAGAAGGGCGTTTCGCAGGCCCGTGAGACCTACGCAAAGTTCAAGGACGCCGCCGAAACCCACAACGGCACCGTCGAGGCCGTGTTCGCTTCGGCGTCCAAGGGCGCGAGCGAGTACACCGCCAAGCTGATGGAGTTCGCCAAGGCCAACACCACGGCCTCGCTGGACTTCGCCCAGGAGCTGTTCGGCACCAGATCGCCGACCGACGCCTTCCAGCTCTGGACCGGCCACGCCCGCACCCAGCTCGAGACCTTCCAGGCCCAGGCCAAGGAGCTCGTCGAACTCACCCAGCGCGTCGCCGCCGAGACCGCCGAGCCGATCAAGGCCAGCGCCTCGAAGTTCTACAAGCCCGCCGCCTGATCAAAACGGCGGATCGACCCAATCAGGAAACCCGGGCCCCAGCGGCCCGGGTTTTTTTCTTCACCTCTCCCCGAAAGGAGAGGTCGGATCGGCTCCGGCGATGCGAAGCATCGTCCGGCGCGATCCGGGCGAGGAGCTCAGGTCCCACGAGGTGGATTGCGGACGAATCCAGGGATTTATCGCGCTGAAGAGGGGCAAATAACGCCTTTTGCGGCCTTGCCAAAAACGCCCGTTGCACCTAGTTTCCGCCCCGTCCAGCCCCCTCGGAGTCAGGCCTTTTCAGGCAGCCCTAGAGGCGGCTCGCAAGGATGCAGTTGTAGCTCAGTTGGTTAGAGCGCCTGTCTGTGGAACAGGAGGTCGGTGGTTCGAGCCCACCCAACTGTACCAATGCCGGCAATGATTTTGCGCATTGGCCCTTATGTCCTCTCACGTCGCGAATTCAGGCTGCGGTGCGCGCACACGACTCCCGAGGTTTGCACGCACGCGGAGATGGCTGAGGCAATCACCGCGATCACGATCTAGAGCATGATGTTTTTATACGGAAACGTAACCTGAGTTTTTGAAGTAGTTGGTGCACTCCTGCTCTGAGAAGAGATCGAGGAGTTCACCGACCTTTCGCCAGGTTGCCTCGACGTCACGAGTTTCGGCAGCTCGCATGAGGTGTTTGAGTTTGGCGAAGACCTGCTCGATCGGGTTGAGGTCAGGGCTGTATGGCGGCAAGAAGATGCGGTGAGCGCCTCTGGCGCGGATGGCTTGGCGGGCCGCTTTGCCCTTGTGGCTGCCAAGATTGTCGAGGATGACGATCTCGCCCGGTGCGAGGGTGGGTGCCAACACCTTCTCGACGTACAGCGTGAAGAGCTCGCCATTGATGGGACCATCGATCACCCAAGGCGCGCTGATCCGATTGTGACGCAGCGCCGCGATGAAGGTCATTGTCTTCCAATGGCCGAAAGGTGCAGATGCTTGGAGGCGCTGCCCGCACGGCCCCCAGCCGCGCAATGGTGCCATATTGGTTTTGATCCACGTCTCGTCGATAAACACCAACCGCGCGACGTCGATCCTGCCTTGATGTGCTTTCCAGCGGGTCCGCTTACGGGCGACGTCGGGGCGATCCTGCTCGGCTGGTAGAAGCGTTTTTTTTGAAGCTGAGCCCTTCGGTGTGAACAAAAGTCCACACCGCCCGCACGTCTGTCTTGATCCCGCGTGCAGCCAGTTCCTGCGTCAGCTTGCGCAGGGTGAATGGCCCCGAGCGAATGCGTTTGCGCAGCCAGTCGGCGTTGGCATCCGACAGAACCCGTTTCTTGTGGCCGCCGATTTGGCCAGGTGACAGGCCTCCGGTATCCCGCCTCAGATTCTTCCACTTCGTCACGCAGGAGGGGCTGATCTGTAGCGCCTCTGCAATCGAACGAACCGTTTCCCCCGCGTCAGCTCGCGCCAAAGCCCGTTCCCGAATGTCTTCAGAATAGGGTCGCGTCATCCATGCTGGCCTCCGCCCTCCAGCATGGAGGTTGAATCAGAAATCGCTCCCTGTGGGAATCCCGATTCCAGTCAAAAACAACATGCTCTAGCTTGTCCAGTCTTCTTTCTCGATGAGATCGGCAACGCCGCAATAGTCGATCTTCTGGGCGTCGCACACATCGGGAATACGTTCTTTCCCAGGATGCTCCTCGGTGATGACCCACATTTGCGGCGTAGTGCTCGCCGCAAGAGCGATCACGAAAGGATCAGCACCCGACCGGCCCTTTACGGTATCGACCAACTTGGGATGTGCGGCCATGATCTTCGCAACGATCACCTGCGTCGGATCATCAATCTCGACAAACATACTTTCCTTGCGGTCTTTGCACCACGCGAAGAGTTCGTCGTCTTTCTTCTGCAACTCGTTATAAACCTCGATCGATGACTTGAAACGACCTTCGGCAATCAGCTTGTCGAAGCCGTCCCACACAAATCCGAAATTCTTCGGGCGATAAATCCGGTGCCAAGCGTGGATCAGCGCGCTGCTGTCGATGCTGTAGACCAATCCGGTCATACGACTATCTGAGCCCCGCCGCCTTCGCTAGCTTCGGGATGTGCTTCACCTTTAGCCCGAGATAGCCAGAGATCGCGCTGAGAGTCATGCGATCTTGCCAGTAGTTGCTCAAAAGCATCCTCACCAACGGCTTGCCAAAATGGCTCACCGTTTCCTGCGGCATATTCCGCCGGATCTCTGTCGTTTGCTCTCGCTGCCGCGCACGCTGAGATTCATACTCGGCGACGTATTGGCCTCGCTTGCGAGCGTAAAATGCCTGCGTGGTGCGATTAAGCGTCAGTAGCCTGCGAACGACGGCTTCACGGCTCACATTGAAGCGCCGCGCCAGTTCACCGATTTGGGCGTCTGTCCAACCCTCTGAGCGCACGCCTTGTTCTGCGACTCCCGGATAGGCAAGCACCGCAGCCTTCGGCATTAACGCGGCGGCCGCGACCTGATTGCAAAAAACCTCGATCGCCTGATCTTCCGGCGGGCGCTTTTCGTCGGTCTCAAGATCAGAAACGCCACTCACGTGCAACATCAGATGCGCGAATTCGTGAAGCAAGCTGAAGGTTCGCCGCGTCAGTGCATCCTTCCGATTTACGGAGATGACTGGCGACACATCGTTGAAGATCGCAAAGCCGGATGCTTCCTCGCTGCCGATCGCAGCCGATTGGAAAACTAGTGTGCCTGTGCCTTCGATCCGACTGCGCCAAGCATTGAAGCCAGTGCGACCGTCAGTGTCGCGCCATTCGTTTTGTAAATCGTCCGTCACACCGAGCGCTTTGCGAATGCGCTGCCCAACGGCTTCGGGGTCTTCGCTCAAGTCGGCCTTCAGGTTGAATTTCGGCAATTCTTCATCAAGATCGTCAGCTAGATCAAGCGCGAGTTCGCGCCGCTCTGCCGCCGCGCGAATTTCTAACTGCAAAGCCGGTGAGTAGTGACGCAGCCCCGTTCCGGGAAGCCGACGCAGGTCCCGCATCACGTCAAACTTGGTCGGCGGACTGGGCAGATAGAAGACCGCCAGAGGCCGCTTAAACAGCGCTGCGAGTTTGCGCAATTGGGGTATCGACGGCGAGGCGTCGCTGTCGGGGTTTTCCCAATCGGTAAGCGCTTCGGCGTCAATGTCGAGTTTGTCGGCGGCTTCAGCGATCGAAAAGCCAGCCGTCTCCCGGGCCCACGAAATGAGGGCCGGTGTGATCAGGGCCTTTACTCGAGCTGCCATTGGTCTGCCTTATTCAGAGCAGGTAGCATATAATAGTAAACGACTGACCGACCTAGAGCTTATGTGTCGCGCGCTACCGCAAAGATAAATCATAGTTCCGACGGTGCCCAACTCGAGAAGCGCAATCGGTTCGTCGGGGGCAGCCGCCGGTATTGCGGTTACAGGGATTGCGGTGACGGCGCACGAAACTTCCGATCCGGCAGCGCACGTAGTGCCTGAGGTCAGGACACGACAGCCTTGATCAGCGCGGTGTCCGCGTACTCGACCAGCTCGACGATCTTGCCATCCTGAAATTTGAAAAGGTCCAGGACTTCGGTGCTGAAAACCTTTCCGCTCGGACGGTATCGGATGTCGAGGCGCGAGCGTATCGCGGCACAATTCCCCTCAACCAGCTCGGTCAGGATCTCGCGCTTTTCGAAAGTGAAATGCTCGATGAACTGGCCGAAGGCCGCAAGCAATGGCTGGTGCCCCTGCACATTTCCGGTCAGGTGCAGCGCGCCCTTGTCGCCGATCAGGTTGAACGAGCCCTCGGGATGAAAAGCTGCCACCAGGCCCTTCACGTCGCCATCGCCGCGCGCGGCGTAAGCGCGCCTGATGACGTCGAGCATGTCCTCGCGATGTCCCATGTCCGCCTCCCCGTGATGTGTGTCACCGCAGAATAGCTACCTTTGCGTGCGAAGGCAAAATCACGACGGAGCTCAGTGTGCGACGATGGATGCCGAGGATGTGAGCAATCGTGAAGGGGGGCGGACTGGTGCGGCCAGGGCCGAAGCCCATGTCAGCACCTCAACTCAACAGGAGCAATTGCGATGCGTGCGATCTTGGCCTTGGGCATCCTTGTCGCCCTGACTGCCTCCGCCAGTGCCGGGACGGCACATCATAGGCGACATGCCGCGCCGGCTACACAAACCTTCGCACCCCGCCTCACGCCGCGTGCGGCCGAGAGCTTTGGCTATATGCCATACGCAGCCCCGTACTCGGCCCCGTACTCGGGCGGATACACTGATATCTACCAAGCCATGCACTGGGGCGGCTGACCCCTCGGGGCGATGATGGGCAGGGGCTCAGCGCGCCACCACCATCACCACCACCGGCAGCGTCACCGCCGCCAGCAGCGTCCCCAGCGCCACCGCGCCCGACACCGGGTTCACCAGCCGCTGATATTGCGCCGCGAAGATGTAGGCGTTGGCGCCGGTCGGCATCGCCGCGAACAGCACGATTACGCCGGCGGCCGTCGGCGGCAGTCCCAGCAGCTTTGCCAGCACGAACGCGGCGGCCGGCATCGCCAGCAGTTTTAGCGCGCACATCGCGAGGACGCTTGGCGTCTCGCCCTTCACCTCGAAGCGAAACAGGTTGATGCCGAGCGCGATCAGGGCGGCCGGCGATCCCGCCTGCGCGAGCAGCTCGATGGTCTTGTCGACGACGGGGTTGAGGCCGAGGCCGGTGAAGCGCCAGAGGACGCCGAAGCCGATCCCCAGCATCAGCGGATTGCGCACGAGATCGGCGAGCACCGGACGGATGACCGAGAGCACCGAACCCTTTCGCTTGCGGCTGACCAGCTCCATCTGCAGGATGCCGCACAGCCACAGCAGCGGCGTGTTCACCGACAGGATCAGCGACATCGGCCCGGCCGCCTCGTTGCCGAGCGCCGAGAGCACCAGGGGAATGCCGAGCATCACGATGTTGCCGTAGACCGAGCCGATCGCCAACACGACGCCGTCCTCGCGGTCCTCGCGCCGTTCGCGCAGGAACCTCGAGATCGCCAGCGCCGCGATCCAGGTCAACGCCAGCGCGCCGTAATAGGCGCCCCACATCCTGTAGGGGCTGACGTCGGGGAATTCCGACACGACGATGGTGCGAAACAAGAGCGCAGGGATCGCGATGCTGAAGGCGAATTCGGAGATGCCCTTGTGCGCGCCCTCTGAGACGAAGCGAAACTGCACCGAGGCATAGCCGGCCGCGATCAGCGCAAACACCGGCGCGACGATCAGGATGGTGGCCATGCGCTTCTCAAGACCCCATCTCGATGATCCGGCGTGCCATGCGCACATTGGCGTAATCGATCATCTTGCCGTCCAGGGTCACGGCCCCCTGGCCCTGCGCTTCGGCCTGCTCCATCGCCTCGAGGATGCGGCGTGCCTGCGCCAGCTCGTGGCCGGACGGAATGAACGCACGCAGCGTCGGTTCGATCTGGTCGGGATGGATGACCTGCTTGCCGTCGAAGCCCATCGCGGCGGCCTTCTGCGCGGTGCTTTCGGTCAATCTGGCATCGCGGAACGCGCCGCACGGACCGTCGACGGCGCGCAGGCCGAACGCGCGCGCCGCCACCAGCACGCGCATCATCGGATAGGCGAACAGATCGAGCGGTGCGGAAGCGTAGCCGCTCTGCGCCGTTCCGGTCTGGCGGTAGCCCTCCGGCGAGATGCCGATATCGGAGCAGCGGGCCCCGATCGAGGCCGCGAAATCGCCGACACCGAGATGCAGGGCGCTGACGCTGTCGTGCGATGCGGCCAGCGCGTCGACATTGACGAGCCCCAGCGCCGTCTCGATCAGCAATTCCAGCGCGACCGGCGCGGGACGTCCGGGGCCGGCGGCGCGCAAGCGATCGGCAATCGCGCCGATGTCGCTCGCGCGCTCCGCCTTCGGCACGATCACCGCATCTAGTCTGGCAAGCGGGGCGAGCGCACGGATTTCCCGGTCGATGAAGGGGCTGTCGATGGCATTGAGCCGGACGGCCACGGTCTTCGTGCCCCAATCGCACGCGGACAGCGACCGCACCGCTTCCTCCAGTGCGGCGACCTTCTCGGAGGGCGGCACGGCGTCCTCGAGATCCATGAAGACCGCGTCCGCCATGGAGGCGGCCGCCTTCTCGACGAGGCGGGAGCGATGCGCGGGAACGGCCAGGTAAGCCCGCGTCGGTCGACCACGGACCATGGCTAGCTCTCCTTCGTCAGACCGAGTTCGGCGAGGATGGCGTCATTGTGCTGCCCGACATCGGGAACGGGATCCATCCTCGGGGTGAGGCCGGGAATGGTGAGGGCCGGCAGGAAGCTCATCACCGGCCCGCTGGGAGAGCCGACCGTCTGCACGCGGGAGCGGGCGTGGAGTTGCTCGTGCGCGAGGAACGCCTCGACCGAATTCAGATGCGCGTTGGCGATCGAGGCCGCATCGAGCAGCCGCAGCGCCTCCTCGCCGGTCAGGGAAGCAAAGCGCTGCTCGATATGGGCCTGGAGCGCGTCGCGGTTCTGCATGCGCAGCGGATTGGTGCGGAAGCTCGGATGGTCGGCGAGGGCGTCATCGCCGAGCACGATCCGGCACAGCGCGCGCCATTCCCGGTCGTTCTGGATGCCGAAGAAGATCGTGCTGCCGTCGCCGACGCGGAACGGGCCATAGGGCGCGATGGTGGCGTGCCTCGCGCCGGTTCGCGGCAGCGGCCGTCCCGTGCTGCGCGTGTAGAAGGCGGGATAGCTCATCCAGTCGGTGATGGAGTCGAACAGCGATGCCTGGAACGCGGTACCCTTGCCGGTCCGCTCGCGGCGATAAAGCGCCATCAGCACGCCATTGAGGATGTACATGCCGGTGGCGATGTCGACCACGGACAGCCCGACCTTGGCGGGCTCCGCCTCGGTGCCGTTCACGGCGAGGACGCCGGCCTCGCACTGCACCAGCAGGTCGTAGGCCTTCTTGTCGCTGTAGGGGCCGCCACTGCCATAACCCGAAACGTCGCAGGCGATGATTTTGGGGTATTTGCGCAGCAGGGCGGCGGCATCGAGACCGAGCCGCTCCGCCGCGCCGGGCGCCAGGTTCTGGATGAACACGTCGGCCCGCGGCAGCAGCGCGTCGAGCGCCTTGCGGCCCGCCTCGCTCTTGATGTCGATGGCCAGGCTCTCCTTCGACCGGTTGGTCCAGACGAACTGGCTCGACATGCCGTTCATGACGTGGTCGTAGTCGCGGCAAAAATCGCCGGGGCCCGGCCGCTCGATCTTGATGACCCGGGCTCCCCAGTCCGCCAGATGCCGGCTGGCGAGAGGCGCCGCGATCGCCTGCTCGAGCGAGACCACCGTCACGCCCGACAGCGGCAGCTCCGCTCCATTCCCGTTCATGCGATCGCCTCCACTTGCGCCGACGCTTCCCGACCCGGCGCAGCAGACCAGCCGACCACCCCACGCGTCCTCGATGCTGGCATGATGCCCCTGTTTTGCCCGACGAGTCAAACTTGATTTCGAAATTTCCTAATATTTCGACGGCCCGGGCGATGGCCGCGGCCTGGTCGTGACCTTGCTGGCTACTGTGCATGGGGTTGTTTTCGAGGGTTTTGGGTCCCCGTCCACAGCTGTCGTCCCCTGCGCCGGCGGCGGGGGACCCAGTAGGCCGCGGCCTCTCGGCTCAGCACTGCCGTCTCGGTCAAGCCGGGCGACGACAGCGGAGAAAGCGGCTGCTCTCCCTGTTGCCGAGACCGCACACGTCGGACCTTTCGCCTCGGCCTCGTTGCCAACGAACGCCCGTTCACCCACACTCCCGTCCTGTTCGACACTTGGGGGGATCGATGCCGGTATCTCGCGTCACGACATCCTTGGCGACCGCAGGCCTCTCGCTCGCGCTCGCCGTTCTGGTCCAGCCGGGCACGGGCTTCGCCTACACGCCCGAGCAGCAGCAGGCCTGCACGCCGGATGCGATGCGGCTGTGCGGCGACTTCGTTCCGAACGTCGATGCCATCACCGCCTGCATGATCCAGAAGAAGGCGCAGCTCTCGCCGCAATGCGCGGTGTTCTTCCGCCGCGGACCGGAGTCGGGCGTCGGCGCGCCGACCAACATCGCGCCGAAGCCGACGAAGAAGACCACCAAGGCGAAGGCGAGCAAGAAGAAGAAGTCCGCGGACGGCTAGGCCGCCACTTCGCGCGTTCCCTGCTTGCAACCTCCTCCTGCCCGGCGACAGCCACCGGACTCGTTTTGTTCGCGTCAGGCCCGCGCAGACCTGCAGCCATTGCGCTTCTGCGCGACGGAGAAGACCGGCGCGAGGATTTGCGCGGCAAGGTTGCAGTCCTGATTTCTCCGGCAATTGCCTGGAAAATGCGCGATTGCCCGCGTGAACAGCGATCCATGACGGTTGATGTCCGCCGTCGCGCGCCCGCAGTGTGACTCAAAAGCCAACACGCCTTGTTATTTCGTGGCGGCGACGCACCCCCTGACAAATTTTTCTTTCCCGAATCAGCGTGCTGATTCATTTTCGCGGCCTGGGGTCAATCTGGAGGCCAAGGGTATGAACGTTATTGTTTTTGCATCGCGTAAAGGCGGCTCGGGCAAGAGTACCCTGGCTGCACATCTCGCTGCGCAGATCAAGGCGAGCAAGCAGGTGATGCTCGTGGACGCGGATCCGCAGGGCTCGCTCACGCTGTGGCACAAGCTGCGTGGCACCAACGAGCCGCCGATCAAGGCGGCGGTGAACTCGGTCAGCGGCATCGTCTCCGCTGCCAAGCGCGACGGTTACGAGTGGGTGCTGATCGACACGCCGCCGAACCTGTCGGCCGTCGTCGACGATGCGATCAAGAATGCCACCATGGTGGTCATTCCCGCGCGTCCCGGCGTGTTCGACGTCAACGCGGTGCAGGAAACCATCCAGATGTGCCGCGCGGCGCGCAAGCCCTACGCGGTCGTGCTCAACGGTGCACCGGCCAAGCGCGACGAGGCCGAAAGCCCGATCGTCACCATCGCCCGCGAGGCGCTGGCCAAGTTCCGCGCTCCGGTATGGGGCGGTCAGATCACCAATCGTTCGGATTTGTTGATGGCACTCAGCCACGGCGAAGGCGCGCGTGAGTATCAGGCCGAGAGCCGTGCGGCCCAGGAAATTGCAAGACTGTGGGCGGCGATCGAGCGTTCAGTGAAGGCTATTCGCGGCACGGCGTCGGCTTCCGGCGCAATGCACAGGCAGGCGGCATAATTTTCATCAATCATTTCCCCGGACGACAAACGCGCGGCGTCCCGCGCGTTTTGCGTTTCCGGGATCTCCCTGTCGTTCCGGGGGCGCGCAACGCGACCCGGAATCCCGAGATTCCGGATTCGCCCTTCGGTCGCTCCGGAACGACAGGTGATGGAAGCTACGCGATCATCAGCATGTAGAACACGATGACCGGCGACAGCGTCAGGATCACCGACCAGATGCCGACGGCCCAGATGATGTCTTCGGTGGAAAAGCCCTGCTGCTCGGTGTCGTCAAGATTCTGCGTGGCGTCGTAATGCGACGCCATATCGTTCTGATTGTTCAAGATCGCCCCCGCGATTTCTTCGCTTATGGGGACGAACGATACGCAGGATGTTTTAAGATTCCGGCTTGGGTTCCCGCTCGCATTTAAACGCAAGTGCGAGTCCGGGATTAACCATGCGAGCGGGTGTCCTCAGCCCGCGAGCCAGACCCGAAACAGCAGCACCGGCATCAGGCCGAGCATCACGGCCCAGAAGCCGAACGACGACACCATCAGGATTCCCTGCAAGAGATCGGCAGGCGCGAACATTTCCGCCGCGGTCGGGCGAACGCGTTGCCCCATGGTCATTCCCCCTTCTGAAAGACGTTGAGGCGAAACGATAGGCGCCATTGCGTAAACGAGACGTGGATGCGCCATGCGGCAGCTGCGAAGGCCGTTCGCGCCCGGTTAACCAAGGCAATGCGCGCTCGCTGCCTCTCCCCGTCCTTGCGGGGAGAGGCGAAGGAAAGCAGCTACGCCGCGACCTGCATCCGCCGTTCGATCTCGCGATCGAGCGTGGCGGCGAGCTCGCTGCTCACCTCCACCATCGGCAGGCGCACTTCGGGGCTGTCGATCAGGCCCGTGCGCCACAGCCAGTACTTCGCCGGCGCCGGGCTCGGCTCGGTGAACAACAGCCGCGTCAGCTCCGCGACGTCCTGCCAGCGCGCTTCTGCCGCACCCGGGTTGCCGCGCTTCAACTCGCTGTAGACCGCCGCGAAGGTCTCGGTCTCGAGATGTGCCGATAGCAGGATGCCGCCATCGGCGCCGTCGCCGAGCGCCTCGAAATAATTCGCGTCCTCTCCGGTGAGCACGCGAAAGCTCTTCGGCCGGTCGCGTAGCAGCGCGATCGACTGCTCGCGGCTCGCGCCGCAATCCTTCAGGCCGATGATGTTGGGATGTTCTGCGAGCCGCAGCAGGGTCTGGTTGGTGATGCCGACGGCGCAGCGATAGGGAATGTTGTAGAGCGCGAGCGGCCAGGCGGCGTGATCTGCCAGCGCCTCGAAATGCGCTGATATCCCGCGCTGCGACGGCCGCACGTAATAGGGGCTCGCGAGCAGATAAAAGTCGATCGGCCAGTCCGCGGTCTCATCGAGCCGGTCCTTCAGCCGCGATGTGTCGACGCCCGACAGCCCGAGCCCGATCGGAACGTTGCGGCGGCCGGCCGCCATCTCGTCGCGCACGATGGCGACGAGGCGTTCGAGCTCGCTCTCGCGCAGCGTCATGCCTTCGCCCGAGGTCGCTCCCAGGATGAAGCCGTCAATGCTTTGCGCGGCGTAGTGTCTGGTCAGCCGTCGCAGCGAGGTTTCGTCGAGACCGCCGTCGCGGAACGGTGTCACCAGCGGCAGCCAGAGCCCGTGCATGTGAGTTTGCAAGTCAATCATGTTGTTCTCCTTCTCGAGGTGAAACCTGAGACGGAGGGCACATGAAAAAACCCCGTCCAGGTGGCGGGGTTTTCGGGATTTGGCAGCGATGACGAAGTCAGCCTAGCGCGCGCAAAAATCCGAGGTCCCCGGATGGGGGCCTTTTTTCGAGGCTGATGCCTTCGACGAGATTGCGCACGACTTCGTGATCATTTGGAAATGATGCGGGGTATGCCGAAAACTGTCAATACACGCGGAAGGTGAAAGCCTGACTGGGCAGAAAAAAAGCCGGACCCGAAGGGCCCGGCTTAGGTATTGGCCACGTGAGGCCGACACAATCACCTTCCAAGAGGGATTACTGAACTCCCGCGCCACTGGAGGAGGGGGACAAATGCGCAACGCGAAGGCTCAGCGTTTAAGCAGTATGGGCTTGACGAGCGGCCTGCAGCAACAGCCGAGGTCGCATGTCAGTCATGCGGAAATCAGGACGGCCAGCGCTGCGCCTTGCTCACCACGAAATCGCGGAACACCTGCACGCGCGCGACCGTCTTCAGCTCTTCCGGATAGACGAAATACGTGTCGAGCTGGATCGAATCCGACTCGCCGAACAGTTGTACGAGGCGGCTCTGTTCTTCGATCAGATAATCCGGCAACGCGGCGATGCCGAGGCCCTGCTGACAGGCACGCACCAGGCCGAGGATGTTGTTGACCTTGAAATAGGCTTCGCGCGGACCCGAGCCGTTGCGCCCGGCTTCGATCAGCCAGTTGCGGTTCTGCAAGTGAGGCGCGAAGTTGCCGTCGGACAGCGTGATGATGCGGTGGGAGTCGAGTTCCTCCAGCGTCCGCGGCGTGCCGAAGCGCTTGATGTAGTCGGGCGAGCAATAGGCATGGAAGCCCATCGCGAAAAGCTTGCGCTGGATGAGATCCGGCTGCGTCGGCTTGCGGGTGCGGATGGCAACGTCGGCCTCGCGCATCGACAGATCCAGCTCCTCGTCGGTGACGATCAGCGAGATCCGGATCTCCGGGTAGAGCGCGGTGAATTCGCCGAGCCGCGGGATCAGCCAGTTGATGCCGACGCCGGGCGTCGTGGTGATCTTGAGATCGCCGCTCGGCCGCTCGCGGCTGTCGGTCAGTTTCGCGCGCGCCGCCTGGAGCTGCATGAACACGTCATGCGCGGTGCGGAACAACAGGTCGCCCTGCTCGGTGAGGATCAGGCCGCGGGCGTGGCGGTGGAACAGCGAGACCGAGAGCTCCTGCTCCAGCGCCGAGACCTGGCGCGACACCGCCGATTGCGACAGGCCGAGCTGCTCGCCCGCATGCGTGAAGCTGCCCGCTTCCGCCGCCGCGTGAAACACCTTCAGCTTGTCCCAGTCCATATCCGTAAATCCGTCGCGTGTTCGAGGCATGATCGTTATTCCGCTGCCGCGCGCTCGCTGGCGCGCAGGGCCAAGAAACGTTCGGCCTCGAGTGCTGCCATGCAGCCGAGGCCTGCGGCCGTCACGGCCTGGCGGTAGGTTTCGTCGGCGACGTCGCCGGCGGCGAACAGGCCGGGCACGGACGTCGCGGTCGAGTTCGGGGCGACCTCGACATAGCCCGACGGTTTCAGCTTGATCTGGTCTTTCACGAGCTCGGTCGCCGGCGCGTGGCCGATGGCGATGAAGACGCCGTCGGTCTTCACGTCCGTCAGCGCGCCGGTCTTGACGTTCTTCAGCCTGACATGGGTGACCTTGTTCGGGTTCTCGGTGCCGCAGATCTCGTCGACGGCCGAATCCCAGACCACCTTGATCTTGGGGTGCTTGAACAGGCGCTCCTGCAGGATGCGCTCGGCGCGGAAGTGATCGCGACGATGCACGATGGTGACCTGCGAGGCGTGGTTGGTGAGGTAAAGGGCTTCCTCGACCGCGGTATTGCCGCCTCCGACCACCACGACCTCCTTGTTGCGGTAGAAGAAGCCGTCGCAGGTGGCGCAGGCCGACACGCCGCCGCCCTGGAATTTCGCCTCGGAGGGCAGCCCGAGCCAGCGCGCCTGCGCGCCGGTTGCCAGAATCACGGTGTCGGCGAGATAGACGTCGCCCGAGTCGCAGGTGAGGCGGAACGGCCGCTGCGAGGTGTCGAGCTTGATCACGAGGTCAGTGACGATCCTGGTGCCGACATGGACCGCCTGCTTCTCCATCTGTTCCATGAGCCAGGGGCCCTGGATCACGTCGGCGAAGCCCGGATAGTTCTCGACGTCGGTGGTGATGGTGAGCTGGCCGCCCGCCTGCATGCCCTGGATCAGGATCGGCTCGAGCATCGCACGCGCGGCGTAGATCGCGGCGGTGTAGCCGGCGGGGCCGGAGCCAATAATGACGACCTTTGCATGAACAGGAGCGGACATATTTGCGGACGCCTTTCACGGGGGATCTGCAGCGCGGGCGCGGAACGTGCCGGGAGGCCTCGCGGAGGCGCTGAAATATCAGAGCTAATCTAAGCCTTCTGGTGAGCTATGCAAGAATTGCATTCCCTGTCGGCGGATTTTTCCAACAAGGAACAAAAGTCGATTGCGCTGCACGCGCAATAAAATTGCTCAGACGGCACAGACTGGGCTATGAGGATTGCGACAGACCCACCCGATACCGCCGATAAGGCCAGGAGTTCCAATCACGTGTCGCGGAACCTAGACGAGATCGACCTCAAAATTCTCGCCGAGATCCAGGCCGACGGTCGAATCACCAATGTCGAGCTCGCCAAACGGGTCGGCATTTCGCCCCCACCGTGCCTGCGCCGGGTCCGGGCGCTGGAGGAGGAGGGCTACATCCACGGCTACCGCGGCCTGCTGGATGCGCGAAAGCTCGGTTTCGACGTCACGGTGTTCGCCGCCGTGCATCTCTCCAGCCAGGCGGAAGCGGATTTGCGCGCCTTCGAGGAGTTCGTCCGCGCCGAGCCCTTGGTGCGCGAATGCTGGATGCTGTCGGGCGAGGTCGACTTCATCCTGAAATGCGTCGCCCCCGACATGGCGACTTTCCAGGATTTTGTGACGCACCTGACCGCCGCGCCCCATGTCCGCAACGTGCGCACGTCGCTGGTGCTGCATAACTCCAAGTACGAGGCGGCCGTGCCGCTGGACGTGAAGGGACGGCGGTAGAAACGAAGGGTCACCGCCGCATCGCATCGACGCTGATCGGGCCGCCGCCGGCGGCTGCGAGGAAGAGGCACGCAAAGCACAGTACGATCGCCAGCGCGCCGTCGTTGACGACGGGAAAGAAGCTGTGCGGCAGGTGCTCGATGAAATAGGCGAAGGCCATCTCGCCCGACAGGATGAAGGCCGCCGGTCGCGTGAAGAGGCCGACCATCAAGAGACCGCCGAGCACGAGTTCGAACATGCCGGCAACGCCCCAGAGCGACAACGGCGTGACGTCGGAAAACATCTCCACCGGCGGAAACTTGAACAACTTGGCCACGCCGTAGTGAAACAGCAGCAGCCCGGTGACGAAGCGGAAGAGGCTGAGCAGATAGGGCTGGCTCTGCGCGGCGATGCGATCGATGTCCATCGTATCCTCCCATGCTCGGATGGCGGGGCAGAGCATGACGGAGGACGGTGTGGTTCACAATCGCGCGTTGGAAACATCGCGAAACAGAAAAGCCGCGCGGAGCGCGGCTTTTGAGGCAACCTTCGCGGAGCGGCTTACCGCCACTCGACCTTGGTGATCTCATAGGCCTTGGCGCCGCCGGGCGCGTTGACCTCGACGGTAGAGCCCTTTTTCTTGCCGATCAGCGCGCGCGCGAGCGGCGAAGTAATGGAGATGCGTCCTTTCTTGGCGTCGGCCTCGACCTCGCCGACGATCTGCCACACCGTCTTTTTCTCCGTGTCCTCGTCGACCAGCGTCACGGTGGCGCCGAACTTGATGGTGTCGCCGGAGAGCTTGGAAATGTCGATGATGTCGGCGCGCGCGAGCTTGTCCTCCAGCTCGGCGATGCGGCCCTCATTGTGGGACTGCTCTTCCTTCGCGGCATGATATTCCGCATTCTCGGACAGGTCGCCGTGAGAACGCGCTTCCGCGATATGCTCGATGATGCGCGGACGGTCCTCGGACTGGCGCTTCTTCAATTCTTCCCCGAGCGCGGCAAAGCCGCTCGCAGTCATCGGAACCTTTTCCATCTCTTCTCTCGTCCTTCGGCCGCGCGCCCGCCAGAATCGAAGGGCGCGGCAACCTTGATTCGTCAGTGCTTTCCGGACCTGAACACATGGCCACCGGAACGTTAAGTGGGCTGGCGCCGGAACAGAACAATCACATGGCCGGACAGTTCCTCCGGCCATTGTGGCTTGATTGCCAATCACTTAGCGCAAGGCTTGACCCTCAGGGGCCGGCCTTCCGCGCGTGATCAGGTTTCCGAAAAGTAGCTCTGCAGGGTACGAACCTCAAGGTCCCCACCCAGATAGGCGCGGATGCCCTGCGCGGCCGCCACGGCCCCGGAAAGAGTGGTGTAATATGGTACTTTATGCAAGAGGGCCGCGCGCCGCAGCGACCGGCTGTCGGCGAGCGCTTGCGGACCTTCGGTGGTGTTGAAGACCAGTTGGACGTCGCCATTGGTGATGGCGTCGACGATATGAGGCCGGCCCTCCAGCACCTTGTTCACCTTCTCGGTCGGGATGCCCTCATCGGTCAGGAAGCGCGCCGTGCCCGAGGTCGCCAGCACCTTGAAGCCGAGCGAATGCAATTGGCGCACGGCTTCCGCGATGCGCGTCTTGTCGCTCTCGCGCACCGAGACGAACACCGTGCCCTTGCGCGGTACTCGCGTGCCGCCGCCGAGCTGGCTCTTGGCGAATGCGACCGCAAAGGAGCGGTCGATTCCCATGACCTCGCCGGTCGAGCGCATCTCCGGACCGAGCACCGTGTCGACACCGGGGAAGCGGGCGAACGGAAACACCGATTCCTTCACGCCGACGTGCTTGAAGTCGCCCTTCTTCAATTTGAAATCGGCGAGCTTCTCGCCGGCCATGATACGTGCGGCGATCTTCGCGACCGGCGTGCCGATCACCTTGGCGACGAAGGGCACCGTGCGCGAGGCGCGCGGATTGACTTCGAGCACGTAGATCTCGCCGTCCTTGATCGCGTATTGCACGTTCATCAGGCCGACGACGTCGAGGCCGAGGGCGAGCTCGCGCGTCTGACGCTCCAGCTCCTCGATCATCTCAGGCTCGAGCGAGTGCGGCGGCAGCGAGCAGGCGCTATCGCCGGAGTGAATGCCGGCTTCCTCGATGTGTTCCATGATGCCGACGATGAACGTGTCCTTGCCGTCGCAGAGGCAGTCGACGTCGATTTCGGTGGCGTCCGACAGGTAGCGGTCGAACAGCAGCGGGTTCTTGCCGAGCACGGTGTTGATCTGCCCGGTCTTGTCGTTCGGATAGCGCGCCTTGACGTCCGCCGGCACCAGCTCCGGCAGCGTGCCGAGCAGGTAGTCGTTGAGCTGGTTCTCCTCGCGAATGATCTGCATCGCGCGGCCGCCGAGCACGTAGGACGGGCGCACCACCAGCGGCAGGCCGAGATCGGCGGAGACGAGGCGGGCCTGCTCGACCGAATAGGCGATGCCGTTCTTGGGCTGCTTCAGCCTCAGCTTGTCGAGCACACGCTTGAAACGATCGCGGTCTTCAGCGAGGTCGATGGCGTCAGGCGAGGTGCCGAGGATCGGCACTTCGGCGGCTTCGAGCGCACGCGCGAGCTTCAGCGGGGTCTGGCCGCCGAACTGCACGATCACGCCGTGCAGCGTGCCGTTGCTGCGCTCCTTGGCGATGATTTCCAGCACGTCCTCGGCGGTGAGCGGCTCGAAATAGAGCCGGTCCGCCGTGTCGTAGTCGGTCGACACCGTTTCCGGGTTGCAGTTGACCATGATGGATTCGTAGCCGGCGTCGTGCAGCGCAAAGCAGGCGTGACAGCAGCAATAGTCGAACTCGATACCCTGGCCGATGCGGTTCGGGCCGCCACCGAGGATGATGACCTTCTTCTTGTCCGACGGCGTGCTCTCGTCGGCCGTGCTGCCTGCAAACGGCGACTCGTAGGTCGAGTACATGTAGGCCGTGGGCGAGGCAAACTCGGCCGCGCAGGTGTCGATGCGCTTGTAGACCGGACGAACGCCGAGCGCGTGACGCTTCGCCGTCACCTCGGCTTCGGTTGTCTCGGCAAGCACCGCAAGACGCGCGTCCGAAAAACCCATCGCCTTGAGCGTGCGCATGCCGAAGGCATTGCCGGGCAGGCCGTGCTTCCTGACCTTCTCTTCCATGTCGACGATGCCGCGCATCTCGCCGAGGAACCACGGATCGATCTTGCAGGACTTGAAGATGTCCTCGTTCGACCAGCCGAGCCGCATGGCTTGCGCGACCTGGAGGATGCGGTTCGGCGTCGGCGTGCCGAGCGCGGCGCGGATCGCGTTCTTGTCGTCGTCGCGACCGAGGCCCTCGATCTCGATCTCGTCGAGGCCGGTCAGCCCGGTCTCGAGCCCGCGCAGCGCCTTCTGCAGGCTCTCCTGGAAGGTGCGACCGATCGCCATGACCTCCCCGACCGACTTCATCGAGGTCGTCAGCGTGGAGGAGGCGCCGGGAAATTTCTCGAAGGCGAAACGCGGGATCTTGGTCACCACGTAATCGATGGTCGGCTCGAAAGAGGCCGGCGTCGCGCCGCCGGTGATGTCGTTGGCGATTTCATCGAGCGTATAGCCGATCGCAAGCTTTGCTGCGACCTTGGCGATCGGAAAGCCCGTCGCCTTCGACGCCAGCGCCGAAGAACGAGAGACTCGCGGGTTCATCTCGATGACAACCATGCGGCCGTCCTCGGGATTGACGCCGAACTGCACGTTGGAGCCGCCGGTCTCGACGCCGATCTCGCGCAGCACCGCCAGCGAGGCGTCGCGCATGATCTGGTATTCCTTGTCGGTCAGCGTCAACGCCGGGGCAACGGTGATGGAGTCGCCGGTGTGCACGCCCATCGGATCGAGGTTCTCGATCGAGCAGACGATGATGCAATTGTCTTTCTTGTCGCGCACCACCTCCATCTCGTACTCCTTCCAGCCGAGCACCGATTCTTCGATCAGCACTTCGTTGGTCGGAGACGCGTCAAGGCCGCGCTCGATGATGTCGAGGAACTCTTCCTTGTTGTAGGCGATGCCGCCGCCGGTGCCGCCCATCGTGAAGGAGGGACGGATGATCGCGGGCAGGCCGATTTCGGACAGCGCCATCATGGCCTGGCCGAAGGCGTATTCCTGGTAGCGCTTGCGGCGATCGCTCTCGCCCAGGGTCCACTGCCGATCGAGCTCTTCGAGCGCCGCACCCGACAGCTTCTCGCGTTCGGCGTGGTATTTGTCGCGGAAAGACTTCTTCAGCTCGGAGGCGTTGGCCAGACGCGACTTCGGCGTCTCGAGCCCGATCTTGGTCATGGCCTCGCGGAACAGCTGGCGATCCTCGGCCTTGTCGATGGCGTCGGCGGTCGCGCCGATCATCTCGACGTCGAACTTCTCCAGCGTGCCCTGTCGGCGCAGCGATAGCGCGCAGTTCAGCGCCGTCTGGCCGCCCATCGTCGGCAGCAGCGCAAAGCCGCCGGGAACGACGTGACGTTCCTTCTCGATGATCTTGGCGACGATCTCCGGCGTGATCGGCTCGATATAGGTCGCATCGGCCAATTCCGGGTCGGTCATGATCGTGGCCGGATTGGAATTGACGAGGACGATACGGTAGCCCTCTTCCTTCAGCGTCTTCACCGCTTGCGTGCCCGAATAGTCGAACTCGCAGGCCTGTCCGATCACGATGGGACCGGCGCCGATGATCAGGATGGTGGTGATGTCTGTACGTTTGGGCATCAACTCTCGCCGAAGTCGGATTTGGGCACAAAAAAAGGGCGCGCTACTGCGCGTCCCCTGAGCCGAGAGCGCGGGGTCTTCCCTCGCGCGCGGGTGGGTCTTAGACCAGTTTTCGGGGCGGCGAAACCCCGAAAAACGCCCATCAACCAGCAATTTTGACGGGTTTTGGCCGTGCCTGCCAACCGCGGGCGAGATGCACCAGAAGCGAGGCCGCAACGCTCGTTCCGCCGATCCAGCCAAGGTCGTTTGGCGAGAGGGTGGCCAGTACGGCCCCGCCGAGCGCACCGCCGATGGCGAAGCCGAGATACATCGCGGAAGCATTGAGCGAGAGCGCGATCATCGAGGCCTGCGGTTCGATCCGGACGATGCTGGCGATCTGGGCCGGATAGAACGCCCAGCCGGAGAGGCCCCAGAGGAAGATTGCGCCCAGCACCGCATAGTGTGCCTGTAAGGGCATCAGTTTCAGGACCAGCGAATGCAGGATCAGGGCGCTCGCCATGCCGGCGAGGCCGAGGGCTGCGGTCGCGAGTGTGCCGAGCCGGTCGGCCAGGATGCCGCCGAAGATGTTGCCGATCGCGGCCGCGCCGCCAAACACCAGTAGCGCAAGGCTGATTTGCGAGGCGTCGAAGCCGAGGCCTCGCAGCGGGACCGCGAAATAAGTGAACACGGTGAAGCCGCCGAGGGCCCATAGAATCGTGATCACGAGCGCGATCACGACATTGCCGTGGCGAGCCACGGCAAGGCGTTCGTTAAGCGAGGCCGTATTGCGTGGCAGACCGCGGGGCAGGCCGAGCAGCAGGCCCAGGAGTGCAACGGTGCCGATCATGGCGACCATGGCGAAGGTTGCGCGCCAGCCGAGCAGGCTGCCGACGAGATTGCCGAGAGGGACGCCGATGACGGTCGCGACCGTGAGGCCCGAGGTGACCAGCGCCACCGCGCGGCCGCGGCGTTCAGGCGATGCGACTGCCACGGACACCGCCAGGGCGGTCGGCATGCAAAGCCCGGAACCCAGCGCCATCAGCATGCGCGAGGCCAGCAGCAGGGCGTAGTTGGAGGCCTCCATCGCTGCGAGGTTTCCAGCGATGAAGGTCAAAAGCGCGAACGCCAGTACGGTGCGGCGGTCGACGTTGTTCAGCGCCACCGCCAGGATCGGCGAGCCCACGGCATAGGTAAGAGCATAGGCGGTGACCAATTGGCCCGCGGCCGAGACCGAAATCGACAGGTCATTGGCGATCGAAGGCAAAAGCCCAGCAATGACAAAGCCTTCGGTGCCGATCGCGAAGGCCCCCAGGGCCAGCCAGAACACACTCATCAGAGGTCATTCTCATGTTCAAAGTTTATTGAACTATCGAAGAAGCCGATTTCGGAGTCAATTGGTTCAAGAACTATTGAACATTGGGTCCGCATCGCTATGATTCCCGGATCATGAGCCGCACGCCTTCCCACCCCACTCGCGAGCAGATCGAGCTGCCCCTGGTTCTGGATTGTCTGAGCGATCCGATCCGGCTCGCGATCGTGTATCAGCTCGCCCGGCAGGAACGTGTCAGCAGCGAGCTGTGTTGCGGCGACTTCAACGGCCTCGCCGGCAAGTCGAACCTCACCTACCACTTCGCCAAGCTGCGCGATTGCGGGCTGATGCAGACGCGCGTCGCAGGCACGAACCGCTTCATGCGGTTGCGCCGCGAGGATTTGGAGGCGCGCTTTCCGGGCTTGCTCGATGCGGTGCTCAAGTCAGCGGCGAAGGATGCTGACCGGCTTCAGCTCGTCGCGGAGTGTGACGTGGTTGAGGCGGATTGAGGCAGTACGGATACAGTCCGTCTTCGCTTGCGCTTCGCTCCAGCTACGCCGGACACGCTTCGCCCCTTCGGGTCTTGCGTGGCTGCGCCACGCGTAGCCCCGAAGGGGCGAAGCGTGGAGACCCGGCCTGGATTTGAACCAGGATGTAGAGCAATGCACTGCTCTCGCGTAGACGCTTCCGCCACCGGGCCACGGCGATCATTGCCGATCGAGCTGCGACAAGCCACCTCGGGTGGTTGTTATGCTTAACGCACGAGCGGCGGACGGGCGATGAGGGTCATGCGCCAGCGGTTGTGGCCGATATTGGTGCTGGCGCGCTGGCTGGCGAAGCCTGCCGCCTTCAGCTTGGCTGTGATTTCGTCCTCGCTGTAGCGCTGCAGCCCGATGCGCGAGCGCAATTGACGGTAGTCCGACAGGGCGGTGCTGACGAGCCCGATCAGTGCGTCCTTCAGGAAACCGTGACGCAGGCCGAAGGAGAGCAGCGCCGTCACGTCCCTGACCATGCCGACATGCGGCTGGAGGATATCGCCGAGCACCAGCTTGCCCGACGGCTTCAGGATCCGCCTGACGTTGATGAGTGCGGCATCGAGCTCCTCCGCCGTCATGTATTGTGCGACCGAGTTCATGACGACGAGGTCGATCGACTGGTCCTGCATCTTGCGGACATCGTCGAGCGAACGGACACGAACCTTGGTGTTGGGCGCAAACCGCGCGATCAGCCGGCCGCGCACGCCGGGAGCGGGCTCGGCCAGGATCAACTGGCCGCAGGCGGCCGCCACCTGGCTCGCCGACAGCGCCTCGCCGCAGGCATAGTCGAGCACCGTCGCCTCGGGCGAGGTGATGTAGCCGATGATGTCCCGCGCGATGATCTGGAAGTGCAAATCGCGATGCAGCTTGCTGACATAGATCGTATGCGTCGAGTCGTAGTAATCGATCCAATCGTCCATGGTATCCCGCCCTGCGGTTCCTCTCCAGGAACCGCGCTGCCCGCCTTGCGTTAGGGGTGCGACGGCGCGCCGTCAATGTCCGCGTCCTAACAGGAAGGTTTCCCGTGAGCAAAGCCCCCAGCAAAGTCTCCCCCGACCTCGACACCCCCACCGATTTGCAGCCCCAGGCAGCCAACAAGGTCTCGGAGGCGCTGAACGTGCTTCTGGCCGACGCGTTCGCGCTGTACCTCAAGACCAAGAATTTCCACTGGCACATCAGCGGCCGGCATTTCCGCGACTATCACCTCCTGCTCGACGAGCAGTCCGACCAGATCTTCGCCACCACAGATCAACTCGCCGAGCGCGTCCGCAAGATCGGCGGCACCACGCTGAAGTCGATCGGCCAGGTCGCCAAGCTCCAGACCATCAAGGACAACAACGAGGACTACGTCCCGCCGCGCGAGATGCTGCGCGAACTGATGCAGGACAACAAGCACGTCGCGTCGGCGATGCGCAAAGCGCACGAGGTCTGCGACGATGCCGGCGACGTCGCCAGCGCCAGCATCCTCGAAGTCTTCATCGACGAGACCGAGCGCCGGACGTGGTTTCTGTTCGAGGCGACCCGCCAGGAAGGCGGCAACGAGGCGTAGTTGATCGGCGATATCCATCCAAACCGTCGTCCCGGCGCAGGCCAGGCGAAGGCCGGGACGACAGCGAAAATTGTTGTGTGACCGCGGCTAACTCCGCCACAACCGCATCAATGCGCCATGCTTGCCGGTCACCGGATCAGCCGGCGGCCGCGCAACGTTCGGAATCGTCTTCAGCGCCCTGGCGTGGTTCTCCGGCGTTGCCCGCGTGATCTCCATCCTCGCGCCCGGCGGGTAGGCGCCGATCACGCAGAAATCATCGCTCGATGTGATGCACTGATGTCCCGTACCGGCCGGCAGGATGGCGACATCGCCGGCCTTGATCTCAAGCTCCTGACCGTGATCGCCGCCGAAGCGAACGCGGGCACGACCGCGCGCGACGCCAAGCACCTCATGCACGGTCGCGTGGTAATGCAGATAGTCGTAAACGCCGTTGCGCCACGTACCGCCCCAATTGTTCGTCTCGAACAGGTTTTCGATCGTCTCTTCCGGCTGCTTCGGATCGAGCGTCACCGCGCCCTGGTAGACCAGAAACGGCAGAACGTTGTTCGGCACGAGCCCGTCGTCCTCGAACACGATGGCGAGTGGCTCGGCATAGTCGCGGACGACGGACATGGTCGGGCTCCCGGGAGCGTTGGACAAGGAGTCAAGACGGCGCAACCGCGCTTGTTCCCGAGACAGCACGCTGCCTTGAGGGAGATCAAGGCGCGGGCGGCCATTCAGGGGCACGCAACCCAAGGGAAAAGGGATGGAACGCCATGTACGCATCCGATGTTGCGCAGCGCCATTTTTCAGCGGCGATCGACGAGGCCGAGACTTCAGGTCTCGGGTACGAGGCCGTCTGCCGTGCCCTGCTCAATCTCGTGGTCGCGAAATATCTGGAGACGAGGTCGGTCGCCGACATCCAGGCCGAGCTGCGCTTCATCGCCGAGAATTGCGATCCCGATACGGACTTCATGTTCATGCGTCCGTGACGTCGCCGGCGGGATTGTCCGCCGGCGGTTTCGTTGCCTTACGCGCTCTTCTTCTGCCGCATCAGATCGGCAAAGCGCTGGAACAGATAGTGCGAGTCGCGCGGGCCCGGCGAGGCCTCGGGGTGATACTGCACCGAGAACACCGGCTTGCCGTCGAGCTGGATGCCGCAATTGGATCCGTCGAACAGCGAGATGTGGGTCTGCGTCGCGCCCTTCGGCAACGTCTTCTCGTCCACGGCAAAACCGTGGTTCATCGAGGTGATCTCGACCTTGCCGGTGGTCTCGTCCTTCACGGGATGATTGGCGCCGTGATGGCCCTGATGCATCTTCTTCGTCTTCGCACCGACGGCGAGGCCGAGCATCTGATGACCGAGGCAAATGCCGAAGGTCGGCGTGCCTGATTTGATGACGTCCTGGATCACAGGCACGGCATATTTGCCGGTGGCGGCCGGATCACCCGGGCCGTTCGACAGGAACACGCCGTCCGGCTTCATGGCCAGAATGTCTTGGGACGAGGTCGTCGCCGGCACCACCGTCACCTTGCAGCCGACGCCGGCGAGCAGGCGCAGGATGTTGCGCTTGATGCCGTAGTCGATGGCGACCACGTTGAACTCAGGCTTGTCCTGCTGGCCAAAACCCTTGTCCCACAGCCAGGGCGTCTCGTCCCAGGTGAAGCGCTGCCCGGAGGTGACCATCGGCACGAGGTCCATGCCCTCGAGGCCGGGCCATTCGCGCGCCTCTTCCTTCAGGCCATGCAGGTCGAACTCGCCGGTCTTGGAATGCGCGATCACGGCGTTGGGCATGCCCTTGCTGCGGATCAGCGCGGTCAGCGCGCGGGTGTCGATGCCGGAGAGGCCGATGATGCCGCGCGCCTTCAGCCAGGCGTCGAGATGCTTGGTGGCGCGGTAATTCGAGGGATCGGTGATCGCGGTGCGCAGGATCACGCCGCGCGCGCCCGGCGTCGCCGCCATGTTCACCGTCTCGATGTCTTCCTCGTTGGTACCGACATTGCCGATATGCGGGAAAGTGAAGGTGATGAGCTGGCCGGCATAGGAGGGATCGGTGAGGATCTCCTCGTAGCCGGTCATCGCGGTGTTGAAGCAGACTTCTCCGACGGCGTGGCCCTCGGCGCCGAGACCGAAGCCTTCGAGCACCGTGCCATCGGCAAGCACGAGGAGCGCGGTCGGTTTATGGTCCGGCCAGGCGGTATCGTTTTCATGTTGTGTCATGAGCCCGCTTCATAAGCCCCCCGCACGCGCCCGTCAAAGCGGGAAACGGCGGATTCACATGCGTTTTTGCATATTTGACAGGTCTCTTCCGGCACTTAAGCTTGGCAGAACAATTTCCGGCAAATTCCTGGGCTTGCGAGGCAATAATGGACCAGACCATCCCCGTTGTGCTGATTCCGGGGCTGGCCTCTTCGGCCCGCATCTACGCCCCCGTAATTCCGGCGCTCTGGCGCTTCGGCCCGGTGATGGTTGCCAACCATATCCGCGACGACAGCATGAGCGCGATCACGGCCCGCGTCCTTTGCGAGGCGCCGCCGCGTTTCGCGCTCGCGGGTCATTCCATGGGCGGGTACATCGCGCTGGAGATCATGCGCCAGGCCCCCGAGCGGGTGATGAAGCTTGCTTTGATCAACACCCAGGCCCGGCCCGATACGCCCGAAGCCACCGCCCGTCGCCGCGGGCTGATGGAGCGCGCCAAGCGCGGCGAGCTGCGCGCGGCACGCGAGGAGATGTTTCCCGAACTGGTGCATCCGTCGCGCCGGGATGATTCCGCCATTCGCCAACTCGTTCACGCGCAGGGCGATGACGTCGGCGTGGACGCGTATATCCGCCAACAGACCGCGATCATCGCGCGGGTGGATTCACGGCCGACATTGGCGACGATCAGATGCCCGACGCTGGTGCTGACGGGCGATCAGGACAACACCATTCCCAACGCCTTCTCGAAGGAGATGGCGGAGGGGATCGCAGGCGCGAAGCTGGTCGTGCTGGCCAATTGCGGGCACCTGCCGCAGCCGGAGCAACCCGAGGCGACAACACGGGCGCTGGTCGAATGGCTCGGAACTCCGGTTGTATCAGGGGCTCGAACGGCCTAGATCAGGCGTCGGATATTCGAAGGGATCACGATCATGCTGCGCGACGACATCAACAATGCGGTCAAGGAGGCCATGAAGGCCAAGGAGGAGCGGAAGCTCTCCACGCTGCGCATGGTGAATTCGACCATCAAGAATGCCGACATCGACGCGCGCGGCCAGGGCAAGCCGCCGCTGACGGACGCCGACCTTCTCGCCGTGTTGCAGAAGATGATCAAGCAGCGCCAGGAGTCGGTCGAGCTCTACGACAAGGGCGGCCGCGCCGAGCTCGCAGCCCAAGAGCGCGAGGAGATCGCGGTGATCTCGGCCTACTTGCCGAAGCAGATGTCCGACGACGAGGTGAAGACGGCGATCGCGGGCGCAATCACCGAGACCGGTGCCGCAGGCATGAAGGACATGGGCAAGGTAATCGCGGTGTTGCGTGCGAAGTACGCGGGACAGATGGACTTCGGCAAGGCGTCCGGTCTCGTGAAGGCCGCGCTGTCGGGCTAGCCGTCGTTCCGGGGCGAGGTGAGGAGCGTCGAGCTTTGATGCGCGATTGCGCATCAGAGAATTCATCGCGCCGCTGGGTCCGTTGCTTACTGGATTCCGGGCTCGCGCTTCGCGCGCCCCGGAATGACGACAAGAATGGGGAGGCAACCGATGACCGGCGCCATCAAACCGTTCCGCATCGCCATCGGCGACGACATCCTCGCCGACCTCAAATCACGCCTCGCACGTACGCGCTGGCCGGAGGCGGAGCTGGTCGACGACTGGAGCCAGGGCACGCCGCTGAAATGGATCCAGGAAATCAGCGCCTATTGGGCCGACGGTTACGACTGGCGCGCGCGTGAGGCAAAGCTCAACCGCTTCGATCAGTTCACCACCGAGATCGACGGGCTCGACATCCACTTCCTGCATGTCCGTTCGGAAGAAGCAAACGCGCTGCCGCTGATCATCACCCATGGCTGGCCCGGCTCGATCGTCGAATTCCAGAAGGTGATTGCGCCGCTCACCGATCCTGCCGCGCACGGCGGCAATCCCGCGGATGCCTTCCACGTCATCTGTCCCTCGTTGCCGGGCTTCGGCTTCTCGGCGAAGCCCAAGACCACCGGCTGGGGCGTCGACCGCATCGCTGCGACCTGGGTAAAGCTGATGGACCGGCTGGGCTACGCGCGTTACGGCGCACAAGGCGGCGACTCGGGCTCGGCGGTGACGACCTCGCTCGGCGCGCAGGACCCCGCACATTGCGCCGGCATTCACATCACCCTCGCCTTCAACGCCGCGCCGAAGGTCGAGGGCGAGCCGACGCCGGAAGAGAAGCGCGCGCTCGCCGGCCTCAAGCACTATGTCGATCTCGACTCCGGCTATTCAAAACAGCAATCGACGCGGCCGCAGACGCTCGGCTATGGGCTCACGGACTCGCCGAGCGGGCAGGCCGCCTGGATCCTGGAAAAGTTCTGGGCCTGGACCGATTGCAACGGCCACCCCGAAAACATCTTTAGCAAGGACGAACTGCTCGATAACGTCATGCTCTACTGGACGACGGAGACCGCGACATCTTCCGCGCGGCTCTATTGGGAAAGTTTTGGCAAGCGGCGGGCGACACCCAAGGTGACGGTGCCCACCGGCGTCGCGGTGTTTCCCAAGGAGATCATCACGCCAGTGCGGCGCTGGATGGAGCCGAATTTCCTGGACATCACCCATTGGAGCGAGATGGAGAAGGGCGGACACTTCGCTGCCTTCGAGCAGCCCGAGCTGTTCGTACGCGATGTCAGGAAATTCTTCGCGACGGTGCGTTGAGCCATGCTGACAGAAGCCAGGACCTACGACGAGCTCTATCGTAGCTTCCGCTGGGACATTCCGGCGCGCTTCAACATCGCGGAGGCGTGCTGCGACCGGCATGCCGACGGCACCGGCCGGCTTGCGCTCGTTTATGTCGACGAGAACGGCACGACCACCCGCACCTCCTTCGACGAGGTCGCCGAGGCGTCGCGCCGCTTCGCCAATGTGCTGAAGGCTGACGGGCTCACGCGCGGCGACCGCGTCGCGGTGTTCCTGTCGCAGTCGCTGGAATTGCCGATTGCGCACATGGCGGCGTTCCGTTCGGCGATGATCTCGATCCCGCTGTTCGCACTGTTCGGCGAGGACGCGCTGGAATTCCGCCTGTCGAATTCGCAGGCCAAGGCTGTCGTGACCGACGAGGGCGGCTGGGAGAAGCTCGCGAAGATTCGCGATCGGTTGCCGGATCTGAAGAACGTCTATGTCGTCGGCGAGCGCGCGCCGGCTGGTACAAAATCATTCTGGGCTGCTGTGAAGAGCGTTTCGCCCGACTTCGAGCGGGTCGACACCTCCGCCGACGATCCCGCTGTCATCATCTACACCTCGGGCACCACGGGCAATCCCAAGGGTGCGCTGCATGCGCACCGCGTCGTGCTCGGTCATATGCCGAACGTCGAGATGTGCCACAACTTCCTGCCGCGACCCGGTGATCTGATGTGGACGCCGGCGGACTGGGCCTGGATCGGCGGGCTCGTCAACGGCCTGTTCGCGTTCTGGTATCACGGCATTCCGCTGGTCGGTCACCGCGCGCGAAAATTCGACCCGCAGGCGGCGATGCAGATGATGGCCGATCTCGGCGTCCGCAACGTCTTCCTGCCGCCGACCGCGCTGAAGCTGATGCGACAGGCGGGCGTGAAGCACGCCAGCGTCAAGCTGCGCAGCATCTTTACCGGCGGTGAATCGCTCGGCGGCGAATTGCTCGGCTGGGTGCGCGAGACGTTTGGCGTCGATGCCCATGAAGTGTTCGGTCAGACCGAGTGCAATCTCGTGATCGGCAGCAACTCCAACCTGTTTCCGATCCGGCCCGGTTCGATGGGCAAGGCGACGCCGGGCTTCGACGTCCGCATCGTCAACGACAAGGGTGAGGAACAGCCGCGCGGCCAGCGCGGCATCATCGGTGTGCGCCAGCCATGCCCCGTCACCATGATCGAATACTGGCGCAACCCGGAGGCGACGGCGAAGAAATATGCCCGCGAATTCCTGCTGACCGGTGATCTCGGCGTGCAGGACGAGGACGGCTATTTCTGGTATGTCAGCCGCGAGGACGACGTCATCACGACCGCCGGTTATCGCGTCGGCCCGTCCGAGATCGAGCATACGCTGATGAAGCATCCGTCGGTGGCGATGGCCGCCGTAGTCGGCATTCCCGACCCGATCCGGACGGAATCGATCAAGGCCTGGATCGTGCTGCGCCCGGGTTTTGTTGCGGGAGATACGCTGGCGCGCGAAATCCAGGAGTTTGTGAAAGTGCAGCTCGCAGCCCACGAATATCCACGCTTCGTGGCGTTCGCCGAGACCTTGCCGATGACGGCGACGGGAAAGGTGCTGCGCCGCGAGCTGCGGGCGAGGGGTTAGCTGCTGACAATGTCGAAGACGTCTCAAGCCGCGGGGCTTCACCGCACCTCGTTAACGAAGCTGCACGATCTCGATGCGGCGCTGGAACTCATGTACTACGGCTGGCGTGGAATGACGCTCGAGGCCGACGACTATCTCGCCAGGCAGGGCCTGTCGCGCTCGCACCATCGCATCCTCTACGTGGTGGCGCGCCAGCCCGATATCGCGATCGGATCGTTGATCGAGGTTCTCGGCATTTCCAAGCAAGCGCTGAACCGGCCGCTCAACCTGTTGCTGGAGCGCAAGCTCGTGACGTCGCAGCGCTCGCCCGAGCAGCATCGCTCCAAGCTGTTGCGCCTGACGGCTGCAGGGCAGCGGATCGAGCAAACGGCATCGGGGCACGAGCGCAAGGTCATGCGCGAGGCGTTCGATCGCGTCGGGGCGCACGGCGCGGCGGCATGGATGGCCGTCATGGAGACGATCGCCGACAACAACTGACCGGCTCTCAAGTCAATAGTATTGACATGAAGCGCCTGTTTTGCCACTTTCCCGGCAACGAGCCGGGGGAGGGCTGCATCATGGGCGCGGGCAAAATGGATCGGGCAGCTGCCGAGCGCTTCGTCGCGGCGTGGCATGCGAACTGGTGCAAGGTCGACATCGACGCGGTCGTCGCGCATTTTGCCGGGGATGCGCAGATGCGCAGTCCTTTGGCGTCGTCGCTGACCGGCTCGCCAGTCGTCATGGGCGCCGAGAACATCCGCGCCTACTGGCGCGAAGCCTATGGTCATGTCGAAAGCGCCGACCTGAAGATCCTGGGCTGGAGCTGGGACGAGGAAATCACGCGTCTGACGGTGTGGTGGCAACTCGGCGATGTCAGGGCCAGCGAATTCATGGATTTCGACGATGCGGGCCGGGTGGTGCGCAGTGAAGCCTTCTACGGAAAATGACCATGCACCTTTCGGATTTCGTCCTGCTCCTCAACGCGCTCTGGTTCGGCGGCGCCTTCATCCAGTTCAGCATCGCGCAAGCCAACACGCTGAAGATCCTGCTGCCGCGGGAAGAGCGCAGCAATCCGATCGCGCCGACCCTGGCGGCGAGCGTCGCCTTCCTGGGCGGGATGAACCTGCCGATCGGCCTGCTCTCGTTCTATCTGTTGGCTGCGCGTCCGTCGTTCTTCCAGCCGATCGAGGCGCAGCTTGCGCTGTTCCTGTTCTTCGCCGCGTGCCACTTCAGCCAGTTTGCCTATAATCTTCCGGTCTTGATGCGCGGTGGACGCGTCGGTGTCGCTTACTGGCCCGTGCTGAAAGGTCCGATGCTCCGGATCTTCGTCATCGACGCGGCCTTGTTCGCGGCCAATCTCGGTGTGGCGCTGCTGCTCGTGTCTCGCTAGCGCAATGGTGCCGACAGTGCCGACCGCAGCATCGCGGCAAGGTCCTGTCGCTTGAACGGCTTTGTCAGAATGCGGGCGTCGACACCGTCGGGCGTCTTGACCGGATTTTGGCTGTAGCCGGAGGTGAGGAGCACCTTGAGATCGGGCCGCAGGGCGGTTGCTTGCCGCGCAAGTTCCGGTCCGAACATGCCGCCGGGCATCACGACGTCGGTGAACAGGAGCTGGATCTCCCCGGACTTGCGCAGGACGTCCAGCGCCGCGGGCCCGTTCGACGTCGCGATGACGCGGTAGCCGAGAGCCCGCAGCTCGCTCTCGACATAGGCGCGCACCATGTCGTCGTCCTCGACGACGAGAATGGTCCCGCTTCCGTCTGGAGCGACCACGGGCTCCGCGGGAGCGGGGTCCTCGGTCGGCACTGCCGCGATGCGCGGGAAGAACAGCTTGAACACGCTGCCTTTCCCCGCTTCGGATTGCAGCTGCACCAGACCGCCGGATTGCTGCGCGAAACCGTAGACCATGCTCAGCCCGAGGCCCGTACCCTTGCCGACCTCCTTGGTGGTGAAAAACGGCTCGAATGCGCGGCTGGCGACGTCCGCTGCCATGCCGCAGCCGGTATCGGTCACGGCCACCATGACGTAGTCACCGGGCTGCGGCTCGCCATTGACGTCGAGGTCGGATTGGCTCAGCGAAATATTGCGCACCTCGACCGTCAATTTGCCGCCGTCAGGCATCGCGTCGCGCGCGTTGAGCACGAGGTTGAGCAGGGCGGTTGCAAGCTGGCCGGGATCGACGCTGGTCAACCACAGATCCGCTCCGAAGGCGAAGCTGCACTCGATGTGCTCACCGAGCGACCGGCGCAACAATTGCTCCATGCCGACGACCTTTTCGGCAATGTCGATCTCGCGCGGCCTCAAGGGTTGTTTGCGCGCGAAGGCGAGCAGGCTGCGTGTCAGGTCGGAGCCGCGCTCGGCGGCGGTCGCGATGTCGCCGGCGATTCCCTGCAATTCCTTGTTGCCCGCCAGCCTGTCGGCGAGATGCTCGGAGTTGCCGAGAATGACGGTCAGCAGGTTGTTGAAGTCGTGCGCCACGCCGCCGGTGAGCTGGCCCATGGCTTCCATTTTCTGCGACTGGCTGAGCTTGTGGCTGAGGTCGGCGATGGCCTCGCGCTGTTGCTCCAGCGATTCAGCGGTGCCGTTGAGCAGCACCATCAATCCGCCGAGCTCGCCGCGCGGATGCGGCGGCGGAATGCGTGCGCTGAGATCGCCGAGCCCGAGCCGCTTCGCCATCGCGGCGAGCCGTCCGACCTGGCGCCCGACGCTCACGGTCGCCAGGATCCAGACGCCGGCGAGCAGCAGCAACGAGGCCACCGCGAGGATTGCCATGTCCTCGTAGAGCCGGCGGTTCGCGGCCGCCACCAGTCCGTCCTTGGACCGTCCGACCATGATATAGAGGCCGGCCTTGCGGATCGACGGCGAGCGGGCGACGGCCCAGACCTGGGTGCGGCCCTCGCGATCCGTCACCTCGCGCGACGATTCGCCATTGGGCGATGCTGCGAAGCGGAACAGTTCGGATCCCGCGATCGACGCGCCGACCGGATCGCTCCAGCCACCCGTCTTGGGGGCGACGAGGATGGTTCCCTTGCCGTCGAGCAGCAGGATCTCCTTCTGAGCGAGCAAACGCTTGTCGTGAAATTCGGCGAATTTGTTCAGGTTGAACGAGGCGAGCAGGATGAACTTGAGCGCGCCGGCATCCGAGCGCACGGGATAGGCGATCTGGAGCACTGATGTTCCGGTCAGGCGGCCGAACACCGGCTCGACCGCGACGATACCTTGCGAGACTTTCGCCTGCTTGAAATAGGCGCGATCGTTCAGATCGAGCGTTCGGTTGGTCCGCAGCGAGTCGCAGAACAGGCTGCCATCGGGATCGATGGTCAGGATGCCCGTGAACTGCGGATACTCCTCGCGCACGTCCGAGAGAAACGCCGAACATGCCGCCTTGTCGCGCGTGTCGAGGTCGCGGGCGCGGGCGAGGCCGTAGTGAAGCTGCGCGGTGCCTTGAATCTTCTCGTCGAGATCGGCGGCAATGTCGTCGGCCGATGCAGCCAGGTTGGCCAGGGCCGCGTTGATCTCGCTGGTGCGGTTTTGCATGAACCGCAAGCCGACGAGGCTCGCCGGCACCAGCATGGCCGCGATCACGAGGATCAGTAACCGGGTACGCAGGCTCATCGGTCGGGCGGGTCCGCTCTTCGCGCGTGTTTGTTCGGAGGTACAATTTGCGGCACGATCCTCTGCCCAGTCCATAGACATCGGAGCGAAATCGCACGGAAGGCCAAAGATTATGTCACGCGCGCATTGCGGCGTCGCTACAATCATGCCGCCGACCGGCGTCAAGTTGCGCGTACGCGCGGCGGCGCTAGTATTGCGGTCCGCGTGCGACGAAAGATCGCGCCGATGTACGGAGGGAGTTGATGTCCATCTCGGGCAAGGTCGATCCTGTGGTGCGTCCCGTTGCGACGACCGACATCGCCGAAGCGTTGGTCGAGGGCCTGCGCGATTTCCAGGCGCTTCCGCTTTACGGGCTCTGCTTCGGTGCGCTCTACGCCGCCGGCGGCATCACCATCATGCTCTGTCTCACCGCCTTTGGCGTGATCTATCTCGTCTATCCCTTGGCCGCAGGCTTCGCCCTGATCGGACCGTTCGTGGCGATCGGCCTCTATGAGGTGAGCCGTCGCCGCGAGCGCGGCGAGCCGGTGTCCTTTGGCGCAATCTGGTCGGCGATACGCTCTCGCAGCGAGATCGGCTGGATGGCGTTCGTCACGTTGTTCGTATTCGTGATCTGGATGTACCAGGTGCGGCTCTTGATCGCGCTGTTGCTCGGCCTGCACGCCTCGTTCTCGAGCCTGCAGGAATTCATGACGGTGGTGTTGACGACGAACGAGGGCCTGCTGTTCCTCGCGATCGGCAACGCGGTCGGTGCGGCGCTGTCGCTGATCCTGTTTTCGCTGACGGTGGTGTCGTTTCCGCTGCTGCTCGACCGCGAGGTCGATTTCGTCACGGCCATGGTGACGAGCGTGCGCGCAGTGGTGACGAGCCCGCTGCCGATGATCGGCTGGGCCGCCGTCATCGTGATGCTGCTGATCGTGTCGGCGCTGCCGTATTTCCTCGGTCTGGTGGTGACGCTGCCGGTGCTCGGGCACGCGACCTGGCATCTTTATCGGCGGCTGGTGGTGCCGGTGCCGTAGTGTCGTCCCGGCGAAGGCCTTGGTTTCGGCTGGCCTACGGCGCCTTGATCCCCATCGCCTTCAATGCATCCAGCATCCGCCGTGGCGGGCCCATCTTGACGACCAGTGGCTTGCCGGTTTCGAGCAGGCTCTTGAGGCTCGAAAGGATCGCGGGCCAGCCGGAGCGACCGCCGGACAGGATGTCGTCGCTGAGCGGGCGGTCGTGGCCTTCGCTCATGGTGAGCCGGACTGCGTCGCCGGCCTGCTCGATCTCGTAGGTGACGAGGGTCGGCCCCAGCTTCTCGATCAACTCGGGCCAGTTGACGTTGAACGTCACCGCAAGCTTGCGCGGCGGATCGTAGGCGAGCACCTCGCCGCTGATATGCAGCGCGCCGTCAGGCGTGCGCAGGATGAAGGCGCCACCGAGCCGCGGTTCGACCTCGACGGCGTTGCCGAAGAAGTATTGCTTGCTGAACTCGGCCGAGGTCAGCGCCTGCCACACCATCTCCGGCGTGGAGGCAATGTAGATGGTGTAGACCGTCAGCGGCTTGAACTGGTCGAGATTCATTTTGCCTCGAACCCCTTGTTGAGCGCGGCGCGCGGGATGCCGAGCAGCTTACCGGTCTCCAGCAGGCTCTTGAGCTGGGACAGGATGGCCGGCCAGCCGTTCGAGACGGCGCCGAGATATTTGCCGCCTTCGACGAAGCCG
The DNA here is from genome assembly GCF_015291665.1 of Bradyrhizobium sp. CCBAU 53338. Taxonomy (NCBI): domain Bacteria; kingdom Pseudomonadati; phylum Pseudomonadota; class Alphaproteobacteria; order Hyphomicrobiales; family Nitrobacteraceae; genus Bradyrhizobium; species Bradyrhizobium sp. CCBAU 53338. The sequence continues at coordinate 6,230,588 of NZ_CP030048.1, read as the reverse complement.
TCATGCAATACGGTCAAACGCACGAGCGAGCCGAATGGTTCGATGGTGAAGACGACGCGCGAGACCGGCTCGCCGCGCAGTTCCTCGTATTTCAGGTGCTTGAAGCTGTAGGACAGGCGCCGCGGCGGATCGGCCTCCAGAATTTCGCCGGAGTCGGTGACCTCGCCGTCGAGTGTGAGTGCGAAGGGCGAGCCGATCGTCCAGTCGGAACGGACCTCGGCGCCGAACCAGTATTGCCTGGTGAAGTCGCTTGACGTCAGCGCCTGCCACAGCTTTTCCGGCGTGGTCTCGATATAGGTGACATAGACGAATTGCGGCTTACTCATCGCGCTTCTCCAACTGGCGTTTCAATTCGCCGAGTGCGGCGAGCTTGCCGCGCTCGAATTTCCTGATCCAGCGCTCGCCGATCTGATGGATCGGCACCGGGTTGAGATAGTGCAGCTTCTCGCGACCATGCTTGATGGTCGTGACCAGATTGGCCTCTTCCAGGATGACCAGATGCTTCGTCACCGCCTGGCGCGTCATCGCGAGGCCCTCGCAAAGCTCGTTCAGCGTCTGGCCGTTTCTGGCGTGAAGCCGGTCCAGCAGCGACCGTCGCGACGCATCGGCGAGCGCTTTGAAGACCTCGTCCATGGCGACGATAATAGGCAACTTAATGGTTGCATGTCAAGCGTGAGGTCATTTCGGGGCGAAGGATTTCGGGCTCCCCGATGACGGCTGCACGGTTTCCGGAATGACGTGCAAGCGAAGGTGTCTTTGGCGCGTGCAAATGGCTGTGCTAGCTTCGAACATCAGCCAACGCAGATTGGTTCCGGGAGGACTTTGATGTTCCGTTGCGTCCTGACTGCTGCCGCCCTCGTCCTTTTCGCCGGCAGCACCGTCGTCCACGCCCAGAAGCAGACCATCGGCGCGCCGCCCGAGGCGTCGAACATGAAGCTGGTCGGCTTCAACGATCTCCAGGCACGCAGCGCCTATCAACCGACCATCCATCGCCAGGGCGACCGCTGGATCGCCTATATCGGCCACCACGGCGGCACCGACGACGTACCCGATCCCGTCAATCCGATGACGGGCCAGGCGGAGCCGAACGGGACCTCGATCGTCGACGTCACCGACCCCGCGCATCCCAGATATCTCAGGCATTTGCCGGGGCAGGAAGGCAAGTACGAATCCGGCGGCGCGCAGATGGTGCGTGTCTGCGACGGCAAGAGCTTGCCGAAGGGCGATCCCAACGCGGTCTACATGCTGCGCACCTTCGGCAGCCAGGCGCACGAGATCTGGAATGTCGCCGATCCGGCAAACCCCACGTTGATCACGCGCATCGGTGGCTTGAAGGACACGCACAAGAGCTGGTGGGAATGCGACACCGGCATCGCCTATCTCGTCTCCGGCGCGCCGGACTGGCGCACGCGGCGCATGACGCAGATCTACGATCTCTCCGATCCCGCGCATCCGCAGAAAATCCGCGACTTCGGCCTTCCCGGCCAGGAGCCCGGCTCGACCGGCGCGGTGCCGACCGAACTGCATGGGCCGATCTCGACCGGACCGAATGGCAACCGCGTCTATTTCGGCTACGGCACCAACAAGGGTGGCATCCTGCAGATCGTCGATCGCGAGAAGCTGCTGACAGGTCCGAAGGAGCCGACGCCGGACAATCTGCGCTTTCCCGAGATTTCGCGGATGCCGATGTCCGCGTTCAACGGCGCCCACACGACGTTTCCGATGCTCGACATGCCCATCGCCGAATTTGCTCAGGACAAGGACGGCAAGACCCGTGACATCGTCATGATCGTCGACGAGGCGATCTTGAACGAATGCGGCGAGGCGCGGCAGATGGTGTGGTTTGCCGACGTCACCACCGAGACGCGGCCGATGATGATCTCGAGCTACACGGTGCCGGAGGCGAGCGGACAATTCTGCCAACGTGGCGGCCGCTTCGGGTCGCATTCCTCGAACGAGAGCATGGCGCCGGTCTATTACAAGAAGATGGCCTTCATCGCCTTCTTCAATGCCGGCGTGCGCGCGCTCGACATCCGCGACCCCTATCACCCCAGGGAAGTCGGCTATTTCATTCCGGCGATCACGCAGGCGACCGACAAGCGCTGCATTCCGGTCGAAGGCGGCGAGCGCTGCAAGGTCGCGATCCAGACCAACAATGTCGAGACCGACGAGCGGGGCTACATCTACATCGTCGACCGCGCCAACACCGGCCTGCACATTCTCGAACTGACCGGGCCGGCCCGCGCGGTCGCCGGCCTGCCGAAGAACTGAAGATGCGGCGGGTGGCGGCGATCGCGGGCGTGCTGGCCGCGCTCGGCGCGTCCGGCGTCAGCGCGTATCAGTTCGCGCCGTCGCCGGCGCCGACATCGGCGCATTGGCGCGAGCTTGCCTGGCCGTTCCCGCGCGACGGCTGGCCTGCAGGCCGCGCGTTCCGCTGCGAGGGCGGCGGCTGCGACGGCGCCGAACTCTATGTCCGTGCCAAGCGCGGCTTCTGCAATTGCGACAGCGGCGTCGCCGATGACGACGAGGTCGATCGCGTCGCCGATATCGATCTGATCACCCCGCGCTTTGCGGCGACCGCGCCGGGCGAGGCGGTGCATGTCGGCGAGATGCACGGCCGCGCGCGGCACTATGATCTCGACATGCCGGGCGGATCACGCAAGGCCGCAATAGGCGTCGCGGTGTCTCGTCGATGCGATTTGTTCGTTGCTGCGGCGCAGGGGCAGGCTGAGGCAAGCGCGGTCCAGCGCGCAGCGCTCGTGTTCCTCGAGACGCCTGAAATGGAGACATGGGTGACCGCAGCGCTGGACGGACGCTGAGTGCCATGCATTAATATCCGCAAACATCTTCAGCGCGAGTCCTCCCATGATCTCCATGCAAGCCTATCTTGCCTTCGTCGCAGCCTGCATTGCGCTCGCACTGCTGCCGGGGCCGATCGTCACCCTCGTGATCGCCAACGGCCTGCGCCACGGCACGCGCGCGGCGCTGACCAACATCCTCGGCGTGCAGATGGGGCTGCTGATCGTGATCGGCATTCTTGCTGTCGGCCTCACCACGCTGATGGCGACGATGGGCTATTGGTTCAACTGGGTGCGCTTTGCGGGCGCGGCCTATCTGGTCTGGCTCGGCATCAAGCTGATCCGCTCTCCGGTCGAGGGCGTCTCCGCAGACGCGCCACCGCCTCCCCCGCGTGGCGGCTTTCTCCTGCAGGGCTTCGTGGTGGCGTTGTCGAACCCGAAGCTGCTGGTGTTCTTCGGCGCGTTCATTCCGCAATTCATGGACATGAGCAAGGATCATTTGTCGCAGGTCCTGGTGCTCGGGATAACCTTCATGGTGCTCGCCGGCCTGACCGACGGAATCTACGCGCTGCTCGCCGGTCAGGTCCGCGGCTTTTTCTCGGCGCGCCGCACCCGCCTGGTGTCGCGCGTCTCCGGCGGCTTCATGATCGGCGGCGGCATCTGGCTGGCCCTGATCCGGGCCAAATGAGCAGATCCAGGCGAGGCGGCCGCAAGCGCCGGGCAAGGTCGTCACCTCGCTCGCCGCCCTTGCGCTGTTCGTCGCGAGCCGGGGCTAACCCACCAGCAGCTGCGGCTTCAGCTCCACCTCGATCTCCGCAAAGATCCGCGCCAGTCGCTCCGCCCATTGCTGCTGGCCGGATTGATCCGCGATCAGATCCTGGCGGATCTCGATGCCGGTGTTGACGAGACCTTTCGCCTCGCCGTGCACGGGAATGGTGTAGTCGCTGAGATCGCTCACCGCATAGGGCTCGTTGTCGCCGACGACGAGATCGCCTTCGGCGCGCAGATGCCTGAGCAGGAGCTTCGGCAGCACGGTATCGCGATTGTACAGCGCGCCGATGTGCCAGGGCCGCGCGACGCCGGCGTAAACGGGCGTGAAGCTGTGCAGCGACACCAGCACCGTCGGCCGCTTGTCGTGCAGCCGGCCGTCGATCACCGCGTCGATGCGATGATGATACGGCTCGAAGATCTCGCGCCGCCGCGCCGCGCGCTCGCCTTCCGTGAGTCCCTCGTTGCGCGGAATCGCGGTCGCCTCCGACATCACGGGGATCGAGCTCGCGACACCGGGCGGGCGGTTGCAGTCGATCACGAGCCGCGAATATCGTTGTGCGATGAGATGGGCGTCCAGCATCTGCGCCATTCGCTCGGCGACGCCGGCGATGCCGATATCCCAGCCGATGTGCCTGACAAGCTCGCTCTCGGGAATACCGAGATCGCCGAGCGCGCGCGGCAGAATGCGGCCGTAATGGTCCGATGTGAGCAGGAAGGGCGATGCCCCGTCCGCATTCACCTCATGCACTGGCGGAATATCGCCGTCGCCAAGGAGTTGATCCGTCGCCTCGGCTGTGTTGAAAGCCATCCTGATTGCCTATCGAAAAAGCAGTCGCCCCGGAAATTGGGCAAACAAATCGCCGTCTATGGGTCTGCCCAACATCACCATGATCTCCCGACGATGCCGCTGCTGACGATTCATCACAAGACCGAATATCGCTACATCAGACCCGTGGCCTTCGGCGAACACAGGTTCATGCTGCGCCCCAGCGACGGCCATGATCTGCGCGTGCTCGATTACAGGCTCGGGATTTCGCCCGAGCCGAAGTCGCTGCGCTGGATCCACGACGTAACAGGCAATTCGGTCGCGATCGCCGATTTCGACGCGCGCGCGGACAGGCTCGTGTTCGACTGGCATGTCACCGTCGAGCACAATCCGGTCGACGACTTCGCGCTGACGCCCGACGATCCCGCCTATTTCTATCCCTTCGCCTATGACGATGCGGAATTGCCCGATCTCGTCCAGTACATCACGCCGCAATACCCTGACGCCGAGGGCAGGATCGCGGCATGGGTGCGCGGCTTCGTTGACGAACATGCGCCGCTGCCGACGTTCGCAATCCTGAGCCGCATCACGCACGCGATCCGCCGGCAGTTCAGATACCGCAGGCGCCACGAGCCGGGCACGCAGAGCCCATGCGATACCTTGCGATGGGGCACCGGCACCTGCCGCGACTACGCGCTGTTCATGATCGAGGCGCTGCGCCGCCTCGGCATCGCCGCGCGCTTCGTCTCCGGTTACATCTTCGTGCCCGACGACATCGCCCGGCACCATGTCGGCGGCGGCTCGACCCATGCCTGGGTGCAGGTGTACTTGCCGAGCGCGGGCTGGATCGAGTTCGATCCGACCAACGGCATCGTCGGGACCCGCGATCTCATCCGCGTCGCGGTCGCCCGCGACCCGCGCCAGGCGATCCCGCTGCACGGCATCTATATCGGCACCCAGGACGCGTTCGACGTCATGGACGTGAGTGTCAAGGTGGTCTCGGCCGAGGAGCGCGGCAGCTCTGTCACTCCGCATCATTGCCGGCTATAGAGCCCACATGACCTCCGATCGTCTCTTCGTCTACGGCACCCTGATGCGCGGCTTCGACCATCCGATGGCGCGGCTATTGGCGCAGCATGCGGATTTTATCGGTGAAGCCACGTGCCGTGGCCGGCTCGTGCTGGTGAAGCATTATCCGGGCTTGCTGTTGTCCGAGGTGTCCTCGGACATCGTGCACGGCGAGCTCTTCCGCTTGCGCGCAGGCGACGAACTGCTCCGCGAGCTCGACATGTACGAAGCCTGCGGCGAGGGTTTTCCGGAGCCGACCGAATATCTGCGCCAGTTGATCGATGTGACGAGTTCAGATGGCGCAACCGCGCCGGCGTGGACCTATGTCTACAACTGGCCAGTCATCGACCTGCCGCACATCGCCTCCGGCCGCTTCCTGGAGCACTGACAGCGGGCGAGGGAGCGCACCGTCGTTGCGGCATCAGGCCGACAGCACTTCCTTCACCACGCGCACGTCCACCTCGCGCTCGACATAGCTCCATTCCTCCGTTTGCCTGAGCATGTCGACGAGCTCCTCGAACAGCGAGGCGTGCGCGGGCGCGAACTCGAACCAGGTCAGGAAATCGAAGGGCTCGCCGAGGTCGCGGCAGTGATAGAGCTGGCGCGCGATGGCAGGCAGGTAACGAAGGCTGCTCGCGATGTGGTGCGACTTGTCTTCAAAGATATTGCGCCGCTCCTCCTGGGTCAGGTCCCACCAGGCCTGCGATTTGCGGATCGGGATCAGCGCCGCGCTGGTCGCCTCCGGCCGGCCGAGGCCGGCCTGCACCGCGACGAGCTGCTGCTTCTCGGGCCGCTCGGTGTAGCGCAGGCTGCTCGGCACGCCGACGAGACGCCACGCATTGCGCGAGGGCACCAGCGGCAGCGCGACGGCGTCGCCGTCGGTCACCGACAGCGCCGGCATGAAGGGCAGGGGCTCGCCCGTCACTGATGATAGCGAGGTCACGCGCCAGCCCCCGCTCTGGCCGCCCCGAAAGGTCCTGAACATGGCCCATCGAAGCGTGGAACCCGGCCGGGTTCAAGCTTTTCCCGCGCTCCGGGCTCGCCCTGCGGACGCCCCGGAATGACGGAGGGGGCTGTGAACAGCGCGCATAATCCCGACAAACCTGACTTCTGGGCCCGCCGCACCTATATCCCTGTTCCTTCGCCCGACTCACTCTGGTTCGCGCTACACAGAGCCCATGCGCTTCACGCCCCAATTCCTCGACGAGCTGCGTGCCCGGCTTTCGGTCTCCGAAGTCGTGGGCAAGCGCGTCAAGCTGAAGAAGGCGGGGCGGGAGTGGAAGGGGCTGTCGCCGTTCCAGCAGGAGAAGACGCCGTCCTTCTACGTCAACGACCAGAAGGGTTTTTACCACGACTTCTCCTCTGGCAAGCACGGCGACATCATCACCTTCGTGATGGAGACCGACGGCCTGCCGTTTGCCGAAGCGGTCGAGCGGCTCGCCGGCATGGCCGGCCTGCCGCTGCCGGCGGTGACGCCGGATGCGGCGCGGCACGAGCAGCGCCGCCGCACGCTGCACGACGTGATGGAGCTCGCGGCCAACTTTTTCGCCGAGACGCTGGCCTCGCGCGTTGGCGCCAAGGCGCGCGGCTATCTTGCCGACCGCGCGATCTCGCCGGCGACGCAGGTGCAGTTCCGCCTCGGCTATGCGCCGCCGCCGCCCGAGCGCTTTGCGCTGAAGGAGCATCTCGGCAAGCTCGGAATCTCCGTCGAGGACATGATCGAGACCGGCCTCCTGATCGGCGGCGACGACATTCCCGTGCCCTACGATCGCTTCCGCGATCGCGTGATGTTTCCGATCACCGATTTGCGCGGCCGTGTCATCGCCTTCGGCGGACGCGCGCTGGAGAAGGACGTTCCGGCAAAGTACCTGAACTCGCCGGAGACGCCGCTCTTCCACAAGGGCGACAATCTCTACAACCACCAGACCGCGCGCAAGGCCACCCATGACGGCAGCGCGCTGATCGTGGTCGAAGGCTATGTCGACGTCATCGCCATGGTCACCGCCGGATTTCCCGGCGCCGTCGCGCCGCTCGGCACCGCGCTCACCGAAAACCAGCTCGCGCTGCTGTGGAAGATGGCGGACGAGCCGATCCTCTGCTTCGACGGCGACCGCGCCGGACAGAAGGCGGCGTATCGTGCCGCCGATCTCGCGTTGCCGTTCCTTAGCCCCGGCAAGAGCCTGCGTTTCGCGCTGCTGCCGGAGGGACAGGACCCCGACGATCTCGCGCGCTCCGGCGGTCGCGGCGCGATCGAGGAGGTGATCGCGGCAGCGCGTCCGCTCGCGGACATGATCTGGTCGCGCGAGCTCGAAGGCGGCAACTTCGCTACGCCCGAGCGCCGCGCCGCGCTGGAAGCGCGCATCAAGGAATTGTCGAACGGCATCCGCGACGAGGTGGTGCGGCGCTATTATCGCGACGATTTCGTCGAGCGGCTGCAGCGCACCTTCTCCCCCGACGGCGGCCGCGGCGGCAGGGGCAATTTCCGCCAGGGTCAAGGAGGCGGCGGCCGTCCGTTTCAGCAGCGCGGCGGGCAGCCGAATCGATTCGGTGGGCAGGGATTCGGGCAAGGATTCGGGGGAGGCCGTCGCGGCGGTCTGCCGGGTCCGACCCTGCTGCCCTCAGGCCCCTACCAGGCGGCGAGCCCCCAGCTGGCGGCAAGCCCCATCATGCGCGGACAGCGGAGCGCGATCTCCCGCCGCGAGGCCCTGATCCTGCAGTGCCTGATCAACCACCCCTGGCTGCTGCACGACCACCTTGAGGAAGTGGCCGCCCTGGAGCTCGCCCACCCCGAGGCCCACAAGCTCCGGGCCGCCATCATTGCCGCTTTCGCCAACGACCATCATCACTCCCCGGACCCCGAGGAGCAGGCGGAGAAGATGCGCAGCGATCTCGATAAGAGCGGATTTTCTCAAGTTCTTCAAAGGGTTGAGGGCGGCATCACCACGGCGGCGGTGTGGGGCGCCCGCGAGGGCGCGGCGCGCGACGACGTTCTTGCCACCTGGCATCAGCTCGTTGCCTTGCATCGGCAATGGCATTCACTACTTAGAGAGCTGAAAGACGCCGAGCTGGCCTTGGGGGAGGACCCCAGCGAGGCCAATTTGGCGTGGCTGCGTGACGTCAAGGCTCGGATAGGAGAAGTCGACGGTACCGAGGCCCTGATCGAGGGTTTCGGCGAGCTGTCGGGCCGGTTCCAGAAGAGCGTGTGATGAAAGAATCATGCGGACGGCCGTGCCAGGCAACGCTAAAAGACTCGCCAAATCCAAGGTTTGGCGGCAAAAACAGGGTTAATCGAGGCTTAACGGTCTTGTAGCACTTTGGCCCCGCGGCCGCAGGCAGAACAGACGCGTCAGGAATGAATCCGCGCAACAGCTGTTGGCACTTCACCTGCATCCGCCGCGACAAAGAGGCTCACGAAGCGTTAGGCAAATCCGGCGAGAGAAAGGTCGGGGTGGCGAGATGTGTGCGCGCCGCCCTTTCCGTGTCGAGATCTGACGAAGCGAGAGCGTCGAGCAACAGGTTTAGGTGATTTCAGGCAGGCGCAGCGCACGTCTGCATGAAACGCGTTTAGGAGCAATGGATGGCCACCAAGGCAAAGACGCTGCAGGCGAAGGACAAGGAAAAGGACGACAAGGCAGCGGACGCTCCGGAGAAGGATTCCCAGGACGCGCCGTCTCCCTTGCTCGACCTGTCCGATGCGGCAGTGAAGAAGATGATCAAGCAGGCCAAGAAGCGCGGCTTCGTGACCTTCGATCAGCTCAATGAAGTCTTGCCGTCCGACCAGACCTCCCCGGAGCAGATCGAGGACATCATGTCCATGCTCTCGGACATGGGCATCAACGTCACCGAAGCCGAAGACAGCGAAGGCGAGGAGGACAAGGACGAGGGCGGCGAGGACGAGACCGACAACGAGCTCGTCGAGGTCACGCAGAAGGCCGTCACCGAGGTCAAGAAGAGCGAGCCGGGCGAGCGCACCGACGATCCCGTGCGCATGTATCTGCGCGAGATGGGCACAGTCGAGCTGCTCTCCCGCGAAGGCGAAATCGCGATTGCCAAGCGCATCGAGGCCGGCCGCGAGGCGATGATCGCGGGCCTCTGCGAAAGCCCGCTGACCTTCCAGGCCATCATCATCTGGCGCGACGAGCTCAACGAAGGGAAGATCTTCCTTCGCGACATCATCGATCTCGAAGCGACCTATGCCGGCCCCGACGCCAAGGCCGGCATGAACAACGCGATGATCGCAGGTCCGGGCGGCGAGAACGGTGAAGCGCCGGCCGAGGGCCAGGCCGCTGCCGGTGCGCCCGCGCATGTCGCGCCGCCTGCAGCTCCCCCGTCGCCGACCCCGTTCCGCGCAGCCCAGCCCGCTCCCGGCGGCCAGGCCGGCGAGGACAAGGATCCGGGCGAAGCCGCGGCCGAAGCCGACATGGACGAGGACGACGAGTTCGAGAACCAGATGTCGCTCGCGGCCATCGAGGCCGAGCTCAAGCCGAAGGTCGTCGAGATCTTCGACAAGATCGCCGAGAGCTACAAGAAGCTGCGCAAGCTTCAGGAGCAGGACATCCAGAACCAGCTCGAGAGCACCTCGCACGGTCCCTCGCTGTCGCCGCACCAGGAGCGCAAGTACCGCAAGCTCAAGGACGAGATCATCGTCGAGGTGAAGTCGCTGCGCCTCAACCAGGCGCGCATCGACTCGCTCGTCGAGCAGCTCTACGACATCAACAAGCGCCTCGTCTCGCACGAGGGCCGCCTGATGCGCCTCGCCGACAGCCACGGCGTCGCCCGCGAAGACTTTTTGCGCAACTACACCGGTTCTGAACTGGATCCGCGCTGGCTCAATCGGGTGTCAAAACTGTCGGCCAAGGGCTGGAAGAACTTCGTCCACCACGAGAAGGACCGCATCAAGGACCTCCGTCACGAGGTGCATCAGCTCGCTGCGCTGACCGGCCTCGAGATCGTCGAGTTCCGCAAGATCGTGCACTCCGTGCAGAAGGGCGAGCGCGAGGCACGCCAGGCCAAGAAGGAGATGGTGGAAGCCAACCTCCGTCTCGTGATCTCGATCGCCAAGAAGTACACCAACCGCGGCCTGCAATTCCTCGACCTGATCCAGGAAGGCAATATCGGCCTGATGAAGGCGGTCGATAAGTTCGAATACCGCCGCGGCTACAAGTTCTCGACCTACGCGACGTGGTGGATCAGGCAGGCGATCACCCGCTCGATCGCCGATCAGGCGCGCACCATCCGCATCCCCGTGCACATGATCGAGACGATCAACAAGATCGTGCGCACGAGCCGCCAGATGCTCAACGAGATCGGCCGCGAGCCGACTCCTGAGGAACTCGCCGAAAAGCTCGGCATGCCCTTGGAGAAAGTGCGAAAAGTCCTCAAGATCGCGAAAGAGCCGCTCTCGCTCGAAACGCCGGTCGGTGACGAAGAGGATTCACACCTCGGCGATTTCATCGAGGACAAGAACGCGATCCTCCCGATCGACGCCGCGATCCAGTCGAACCTGCGCGAGACCACCACGCGCGTGCTCGCCTCGCTCACCCCGCGCGAAGAGCGCGTGCTGCGCATGCGCTTCGGCATCGGCATGAACACCGACCACACGCTGGAAGAAGTCGGCCAGCAGTTCTCGGTCACCCGCGAACGTATCCGCCAGATCGAAGCCAAGGCGCTGCGCAAGCTGAAGCATCCGTCACGGTCGCGGAAGCTGCGGAGCTTTTTGGATAACTAGATCAGGATCGTCATGCCCGGGCTCGACCCGGGCATCCATCCAAACGAGAACGGCGGGCGGAAAGCCCGCCGTTTTTGTTTTGACCGCTGCTCTCGCCCCGTCATTGCGAGAAGCTTGCGACAAAATTGCGAAGCAATTTTGCGCTGAAGCGACGAAGCAATCCAGGCTGCGGCTTGCACTCACCAGGCGATTTCCCGGCCCATGTCGGCTTCTATTCCAACAGCAACAAAAGAGCGGACGGTGCCCGACTTCCGAGATGGGCTATCAGGCGACATCACAGTCTATCTTTTCAAGTGCGAAAAGCTGGTGCAAACAACCTCGTAACGAGGGCCGTCATCGAAGCAAATCATTAAGTGCCGAATATTCTCTTTCTGCGATCTGTCGGCAATTTGAGACCACAATTCAGTACGCCCTAAATCCAGGAGCTTGCCGTAGGCTGACCGGATCATCTCTGCAGTAAGAGAGGTGAGATAGGTGCACTTGAATAGCTCGGTCCCCTCAAAAGAAAGATCATGATATTCAACCACATCAACATCATCTCTCAGCACCACTAAGGAAATGGCCAAGCGCGTGATACGCTTCGGCAACTGCTCAATCCTTGTAGATTCAACCTGAGTGGGAGGGACCGGGACCTCCCAAAGCGTTGCTGTCATGAAGCTAGCCTCTGCGAATTACCTCGTCCGATCCCTGTTCAGCTTGCATGCAGTCCTCGATGACTGCAATGGGCCAACAGCGCCGTTTTGATCACCGGTGGGGAGCTTCCGCTCTACCCCCGACCCCGGACATCTCGCCGCAACGCCCTAACGGAAGCGAAGGGCCACAAGCGGACTTACTTGTTCTCCCGTTGGACCCAACCAGTTGCAATCGCGTGCGCCCAACTGCGCATTCCTCTGCTGCGTGCGAGTTCAGCCATAAGCGCGCCATCGTAGGGCACGTGCCGCATGGTCACTAGCCAGCCCTCTCCAGTCCGCTCTAAGATCGCATAGCACGCGTGAGGTGTGCCGACCTCAACCACGTAAGGAACGGGCATCATCCCGTCGTAACCGGGCAGTCCAACGCTGCCGGGATTAACGACTAGTCGTCCATTTCTCAGGCGGACAACTCTTGGAATGTGAGTGTGCCCACACAAGATGAGTCGGGCGTTGATCCCCTCAGCTTCGGGCTCAATGGCCTCGATCGGACTGGCGCGCACATCCCCGTCTTCGGTCACATAGTCGAGCCAAAAAGCAGCGTCGTCCCTTGGCGCCGCATGGCATAAGAACACTTGGTCCCTGTATATTAGCGTGGGCGGCATACTCGCCAGCCAGTCGAAGTGCTTGCGTTCGAGCTGTCGGAAATCGCCGCGAGTCGAAGTGCCCCCCTGCCAGAGCTCAATGAGGATACGATCCTGATCGCCGCGCACCGACGGAAAGTTTCGTTCGATCAGTAGGTCCGCAGTTCTGGCCGCCTCCAACGGACCGCTGACGTGGTCACCGAGGTTTACAACCTCATGGATGCCTAGTCCGGCAATGTCCGCAAGTACGGCTTCAAGCGCCGGGCGATTCCCGTGCACATCCGCGATTGCAGCAAATCTCATTCGGCCCTCCCATTCGAGTTGGCCGACGATTCACGCGATGCGGGAGATGCAGGACTAGCGGGTCTCTTTAGCTGCATTTGTAGAAGCGCCCGCAAGCTGAGTGTCAAATCGGCGCTGGCAGGAAAATTACACAATCAATGCGGCGCAATCAAGCGATGGCGATGAAGTCCGATTTGGGTCACAAACCGACGAACGGCGGACGGCGCAACAAGTCAGCAATGGGCCACAAGCGGACAAACGACAGCGGGCAAATTAGGCTATCGAGTTCATTTAGAATCCCGCGGCGACTCGAAGTCCGACCAACTCAGGATATTCGCTAGTTCATTCTTGAAATAGCCATATGCGCCATCAAGTTGGCGTTTCTTCTCAAAACGATCCCGCAACCACGGGAGCTTGCTATTGATACTCCTCGTGACGGGTTCATCCGTGATTTCGAGCGTGACAGCGCTCCAAGCAACGTCTGATCCGAGCGTCGCGGCGAGATTGTGTGGATCGACAAGCGCGACGGAATCGGGCTGATCGATGTTAGCGAAAGTCACGAGATCAGGGATATCATCAAGACTGACCCGGAACGAGCCGCGTGTCCTGGAAACACAGTGGACGAGGTCGAGAAGCTCTTTTGCGCTTGCGTCGCCGCAAAATTCAGCAAGTAGAGGATTGTTCGGCCCTCCATCGCGCGACCAACGAACTTCTCCGCTCTTGTTTCGCCCGGACCGCTTGGTTAGCAAGGCAATCAAAGGCTTTCTTCCCTCGCCAAGATCAAGATAAAGAGCCTCACCGTTCAGCTCGTGCATGACACCCTTAGCTGGTATCGAAACGCTAAAGACCTGCACCTCAACAACGTTTGACGCCCGTTTGACCCCTGCCGGGGTGCTGACGGCGAGAGATAGTTTGTAGCGATAGCTTTCACGCCTCCCGCATCCCGTGAGACAGATCGCAATGAGCGCTAGAGTGCCGAGGCGCAGAAGAATACGTCGCATTCATTCTTCTTGGTTGCATCGTATAATGTTGTCAACCGGTGGCCTTACCGACGTTAAATTTTCAGTGTTTGCCCCAAGGGTGAGCCCGCGGACATCACCCACCGACCTACGCCCATGTCCGCTCTGGGTCACAAGCGGTAATGCACTGACTGCGGTTCGTCTATGACCGGTTTGCGGATCTGCTGTTTGCCTGGAACAAATGGTGCGGGCGCTGGTGAGCGCGCGCGTGGAGCAAAGTGGCTTCAAATCGAATTGATTGGCCGCGGGCTCTGACACCTCTCCCCAGCGGGGAGAGGTCGATTTGCGCCTGGCGATGCGGAGCATCGCCAGGAGTAAATCGGGTGAGGGGGCGCTGCACGTGGTGAGACCGGAAACCCTCACCCGGTGCGCGGGACGATGCTTCGCATCGCCCGGGAGCGCCGACCTCTCCCAAGGGAGAGGTGAACTCCCGATGCCGCACCAGTTCAGCCCAATCTCGTCGAGCCGTGGCCCTCTACTTCTTCTTCGCCCCAACCCGATCGAGGCTCTTGATTTCCAACGCCGGCCGCCCGCTCTTTTCCGCGATCTCGCGGTCCTGCTCCATGATGAAGCCGCGCGCGGGTTCGTCGCCGTCGAGGCCGCCGAGCAGCTCGGCGGGCACGCGGCGGTTGGAGCGTTGGGAGCCGTCTTCGTAGACGACGTTGAAAAAGGCGAATTCGCCCTTCGGATTGGTTCCGGGTTTTTTGGCCATGGCGGCTTGTCGTCGATCAGGGCGCCGCAGTCAAATGGCTTCGCGCCGATGTCGACATCGATGTTCCAGCCGAAGCGCCGGCTGGGCCGGTCGTGGAACCGTTTGATTGTGCTTGCTTTCGCGATGCCCGGCCGCGCCGTGCGCGCCGCTCGCGGCCCTGCGCCTCGATAAACGGCGGGCCGACAAGCCCGCCGTTTATTTTGGCCTTCAACGCTGCCCGGGGCTGGCAGGGCAACAACCTGAGATAGAATTCTATAACTTACGCTCTGCCATGGCAAGGCAAATCATGGTGGCGACGATGTCGCAGCAAGCGCATCAGATATGCAGCAGATGTCCACGCGGGTTCCACAATTTCGAAAGCACATCATTGGTTCGTTGACATGACCTGTTCATCTTGCTGCCTCTCGCAACGCAACGAGAACGCGCGGGTGGCCGAGCTGCGAGATGCCAGCGACCATGCGCAGCGGGATGCCATACCTGGATTCATGTGTCGTCGGTCATGAGGGTGGATCGCACGACGCGCGGAGGATGCGGCGCGGGCAGGGTGCCAATGTCCACAGTCTGCGATGCTGACACCATACCCCTGTTTTGCCCGACGGGTCAACTCATATTCGGAAAAGGCGCATCGCTCGTCGCCGTGCTCCTACTGTGCATGGGGTTGTTTTGCGGTTTTTGTTTCGCCCCGGTTGGTTCGTGCGTTGCGCCTATCACGTCGGCCGTGTGCGCCGCGTGACTTCCTGCGCGGCCAAATGCGATGTGTGGCCGCCGCGGCTTCCGCCATCTTTCTCCTTGCGCCCCTGCGCCATGATCGCGCTGCCCATCGCGGTGGAGCCGAAGGTGATGACGAACGATGCGAGCAGCACGGCGAGCCCGATGCCCGGCGCGCGATCGGCGAAGATCAACTCGCGCAGATGTCCGGGGTTGAGCCAGAGCAGGCCGCCGACGAGGAGCGTTGCAGCGCCGGCGCCGATCGCGAGGTTGATGGCGAGCAGGCGGAGGAGGGGCATGCGCAGCAGGCGGATGGAGGGCGGGCCGGCGCGTCGTCTGGTGTCGGGCATGACGAATTCTCCGCAAGCGCGGGTGTTCGATCCGGCTTACGCCGCCGGCGCGATCCGGTCGTTCGCCCTGGTCTGCTGCGCCTGCTGACGCGCCATCATGTCCTGCCAGAGCGCGGCGATGCTGGCCTGCGTCTGCGGCGCGATCAGGCAGTGGCCCTCATTGTCGAAGCCGCAGAAGCGCGCGGACGGGTCCTTCCTGACGTCGGCCAGCGCCTTGTTGATCATCTCCAGGCAGGTCATGAGCTGTTCGATCTGCTGCAGCCGCGTGTGGTGCAGGATGTCCATCAGACGGAACGTCATCACCGCGGGCTGGCCGTAGTTGACGCCGGGCCGGCCGAATTCGAACAGGACGTTGACCGCGGGGAACGTTCCGCGGATATGCTCGACCACGCCGGCCATGTCTTCCACGCTGCAGGCGACGAGATGGGCGGCTTGCGCCGTCGCGGCCGCAGTGGGAGCGCGGGGCACGAGGCCGAGCGAGCGGATCACCTCTTGCTCGATCCATTCCCGCACCGGCGCTGGTGCGTTGCGGATCTGGTCGGCGGTCAGCGTAACTCCTGTCATGGCTCGTCTCCTGGGCGGCGCTCCTGTCCTGCCAATCTATGAGCAAGGGCGCGAGGCACGTTGATGCGGATCAAACGCGCCGCTTTGACCCGAACCCCGTTCCCGGGCATGATCCCCGGCAGTTTTGCGCCCCAGGGCATGAGGATTTTTTCGGATGTTGAGACCGCTTCTCGCCGCCGCCGTCATTGTTTCGCTGGCCGGCGGGTCGGCCGAGGCCGCGCGCTGCGGCGGCGACTTCAACAGCTTTGTCGCCAGCATGAGCGCGGAAGCGCAAGCCGCCGGCGTCTCGGCGGGCGTGACCAGCGCGGCGTTCGGCGGCATCACCCAGGATGGCGCCGTGCTCGCCTTCGACCGGCGCCAGCGCTACACCTTCAACAAGAGCTTCGAGCAGTATGTCTCGACCCGCGTCGGGCCCGGCCGCATCAATGGCGGCCGTGCGCTGCTGCAGCGCCATGCCGCGCTGCTCTCGCGCATCGAGCAGCAGTTCGGCGTGCCCCGACAGATCCTGGTCGCGATCTGGGGCCTGGAGAGCGATTTCGGCAAGGGCGACATGGGCAAGCTGCCGGTGATCCGCACGCTGGCGACGCTCGCGCATGATTGCCGCCGCACCGAGCTGTTCCAGGGCGAGCTGCTCGCCGCGCTCAAGATCGTGCAGCGCGGCGACCTGCCGCTGCGCGACCTCATCGGCGCCTATGCCGGCGAGATCGGCCAGACCCAGTTCCTGCCGTCCTCCTACATCAAATACGGCGTCGATTTCGACGGCGACGGCCATGTCGACCTCCGCCACAGCGTCGCCGACGTGCTCGCCTCGACCGCGAACCTGCTGCACTCGAACGGCTTCAAGATGGGCCAGCCCTATGACGAAGGCTCGGCCAATTTCGATGCGATGCGCGAGTGGAACAGGGCGGTGATCTACCGCAAGACCATCGGGTATTTTGCCGACAGGCTGGTGGGGCGGTAGGGGCGGAGGTGGGGACAGGCCGTCGCGTCCCCTACTTCCCCTTCGCCATCTTCTCCAGCCGCCGCTGCAAGGGCGCCCAGTAGGTCCCCGGGCGGAAGCGCTGCAGGATGTCCATGAATCTGGCGTCGTTGCCGATCAGGATGCGCGGCTCGTTTTTCTCGATGCCCCTGATGATGCGCAGCGCCGCGTCCCTCGGCGTCGTTCGCGCCGCGCTCTCGAACCGGTCGATCATCTGCGCGCGGCGCGCATTGTCGGTGACGCCGACCCCGGTGCGCGAGGAGCGCGCGATCGACGTGGCGACGCCGCCGGGATGCACCACCGATAGTTTGACCGGGCTGCCCGCGACCGCAAGCTCGTGGCGCACGCTCTCGGAAAAACCGCGCACCGCGAATTTCGCCGCCGCATAGGCCGATTGTCCCGGTGGCGCGATGATGCCGAAGATCGAGGAGACGTTGACGATATGCGCCTCCGGCCGTGTCTTCAGGTGCGGCAGGAAGGCGCGCGTGCCGTGCACCACGCCCCAGAAATTGATGTCGAACAGCCAGTCCATCTGCGCATGGTCGATCTCCTCGAACGTCCCCATCAGCGCCACGCCGGCATTGTTGATGACGATGTCGAGCGCGGGATGCGCGGCGACGGCCTCGCGCGCGAATTGCGCGATGTCATCGGGCTCGCCGACGTCGACGCGGTGCACGCTGATCCTGCGCGCCTTGTCGTTTCCCTGGCCGATCTCTGCGGCGAGCGATTTCAACCCGGCCTCGTCGCGATCGGCGAGCGCGAGGTCGCAGCCGCGGCTGGCGAGTTCAATCGCGAGCGCGCGGCCGATGCCGCTCGCCGCTCCCGTGATGGCCGCCGCGCCGCGAATCGCCGTCATGATGCCTCCCGTCAGGATCCGCGAAGGGAACACGGATCTATATTTTTTCAGAATGGTCCCGAACCAGACCGGGGTTCCTTGTTTAACATGGGATACTTGGACGGAGGCAAGCAGCATTGGGAGCCACCGATGGGACAATCCAAGCCGTTTCCGGCAACAGCCCTCATCGTTGAAGACGACGCCATGCAGCGGGAGATGCTCAGTCTCCTGCTCGAAGAGAGCGGGTATCAAGTCATCCAGTGTGAGAGTGCGGAAGCCGCCGAGCGCGTGCTGGACAAGAATGCCGGCGCGCTCTGCCTGATGCTGACCGACGTCCAGCTCGCTGGCCGCATGAGCGGCGTAGAACTCGCGCACATGGCCAAGGATCGCAATCCGAAGCTCGACGTCGTCGTCACCTCGGGCCGCCCGTTGACGCGGCCGTTGCCCGAGGGCGCGAAATTCTGGGCCAAGCCCTGGGCGCCGCTCGACGTGCTGCGCGAAGCCGAGATCGCCCAGCTGAACTGAGGTCTGCCCGGTGGGGGAGCTGACCGTGTCGTGACTTCTCCGCGAGCGGCAGGGGTGATAGGGACGGATCATGTCCTGGTCCTTCCTGCTCACCTCGCTCATCGTCGTCGCCTCGCCGGGCACCGGCGTGCTCTACACCCTGGCCGCGGCGCTGACCCGCGGTTCGCGCGCCAGCGTGGCGGCGGCGTTCGGCTGCACGCTCGGGATCGTGCCGCACATGGTCGCGGCGATGCTGGGCCTCGCCGCCGTGCTGCACACCAGCGCGCTGGCCTTCGCTGCGTTGAAATGGTGCGGCGTGGCCTATCTGCTCTACATGTTCTGGCAGGCGCTGCGCGAGACGGGGGCGCTTGCGGTCGAGGCCGATATCAAGGAGCGTTCGAGCGGCCGGGTCATCGTCACCGGCTTCCTGATCAATATCCTCAACCCGAAGCTTTCGATCTTCTTCCTCGCCTTCCTGCCGCAGTTCATCGCCGCGGACGAGGCGCATGTGCTGGCGCGGATGCTGGAATTGAGCGGCGCCTTCATGGCCATGACCCTTGCCGTGTTCGTGGTCTACGGCCTGTGCGCGGCGTCCGTGCGCGAGCGCGTCATCTCCCGTCCCGGCGTGATGGCCTGGCTGCGCCGCTCCTTTGCGGCGGGCTTTGCCCTGCTGGGCGCCAAGCTGGCCTTCGCCGAGCGGTAGTCAATAAAAAAGCGGGCCTCGCGCCCGCTACCTTCAAACTCTCCCGGCCTTGCCCGACGCCCGGGCGGAGCGTGCTCCACCCGGGCAAAGAAACTTCCGGAGTTACTTCTTCTTGGCGGCCTTCTTGGCCTTCTTCTTCGTCGCCTTCTTCGCCTTCTTCGCTTTCTTAGCCATAGGATCCTCTTAAGGGTTAATGGTGAAACGCGACACGAGGAACGCTCGGCGGAGGGCCAGCCTCGCAACATCCTCGATGACAAACTCAGCAGATTCGCAGCCGCCTGCCCCGCGCTGTCACATCTGTGTCATTGCGTTATCCACAGCTCAGATGCGTTTTCAGGTGCTTTTGGTCCGCGAATCCGCATCGGCGCTTGGCTGAGCGCGATTGCGCACCGTCGCGGGCGACGTGCCTAACGATCTGATAATCGCGCCGCTGCGTTCATGAATCCAAAACCAAGGGCGCGCTTTCGACTGTTGCAGTGAGGTTCCGTTAAGTGCGCCCGCGCATGATCCTCCGCAAGAACACGGGGACGGGTCATGGACGGACTTCTGCCAGAGACAGGGGGCGGGACGCTGCGCGTACTGCGGGCGCCATGCTGAACGTACCGACGCTTTGGATGGTCTTCGTCGTCAACTTCTCGGCGCTCGGCCTGATCTGGGCGTATGTGACGCGCTCCTATCCGAAATTCGAGGCCGCGCGGTACTGGATGGCGTCGGCCTTCGTCGGCGCGGCCGGTGCGATGACCGCATTGATCCGACTGTTCGTCGAGTCGCCTTTGCCGCTGCTGCTCGGTGCCGCCGGCATCATGGCGGCGAGCTGCTTCGCCGCCATGGGCATCCAGCGCTTCTACGACCGGCCGGTGCACTTGCGTCTGATGGCCGGGACGGGGATTCTCAGCCTCGCCGGCGTCGTGGTCTTCATGGTCGGCTTCGAGCAGATGCAGTTGCGCATGCTCTTCTACACGGTAGGGCAGGGCCTGCCGCTGGTGCTGTCACTGCGCCTGTTGCTGGCGCCGCCCGAGGGCCGCGCCAGTCCGGGAGCCCGGCTGTCCGGCATCGTGATCCTCACCATCATCGGGATCTTCCTGATCCGTACGGCCGGCAATGTGCTCGGCTACGATTTCTCGGCGCGAGCCGGCGGTCAGACCCATGCCGTCATGGTGCTGCTGCTGCTGTTCTTGTCGATGACGCTCAATTTCGGCTTCCTGCTGATGGCGATGGACCGCTTGCGCAACGAGGTCGCCGACCTTGCGCTGCTCGACGACCTCACCGGCGTCGCCAACCGCCGTCATCTGCTGCAGCGGCTGTCGGAGGAATGTGCCCGCTCGGAGCGCAGCGGCGAGCCGTTCTCGCTGCTGGTGATCGACCTCGACGGCTTCAAGACCATCAACGACACCCACGGTCATGCCGCGGGCGATGCCTGCCTCCAGCACTTCACCCTGATGGCGCAGACGCGCTTGCGGCCCGGTGACCTGCTCGCCCGCACCGGCGGCGACGAGTTCTGCGTCGTGCTGCCGTCCTCCTCCATGCGCGAAGGTGCGTTGATCGCCCGCCGCATCCTCGAGGTCTGCCGCCAGGATGCCGCCGGCTGCTCCGGCAACGACATCCCGATCGCGATCTCGATCGGCGTTGCGGAATGGGATCGCGGCATCGGCCAATTCCCGGACCGGCTGATCGCCCACGCCGACCACGCGCTCTATGCCGCCAAGAAGAACGGCAAGAACGACTTTGCGATCTTCGACCAGGCTCCGCCGCTCTCACCAGAGGCGCCCGGTCTCGGCGAGGCCACGCGCAAATTCGCGTAGATCCTGCTACGCTGGGCTCCGTTGTTGGATCCCCGTGATGATGTCCCGCCTGTTCGCGGCCGTTCTCGCCGCACTCCTGATCGTTCCCGCCGTCGCCGCCGATGCCGAGCTCTCAAGACTCGCGCGCAGCGCCGGCACGCCCGACATCCCCGGCCTGAAGATCGTCTGGCTCGCGCCCTGGGGCGATGTCGCCAATGCCCATCCCTGGCGTAACATCATCGTGCACCAGACCGAGGGGCCGACGGGCTCGGCGCGCGGCGGCGCGCAGGAGCAGTCGAAGAACCCCACGCGGCGCGGCGTGATGGTCTGGGTCGAGACCGACGGCACGGTCTACTGGTCGGTCGCCGACAATCTGGTGCCGACCCACACCGACGGCGCCAACCGCAACGACAACAAATACGTCGACAACAGCACGACCTATCATCAGGTCGTGCGCGACAATTCCATCGGCGTCGAGTTCGCCGGCAACTATCCCGATGTCGCGACCGGTCCGACCGAGGCGCAGGTCGCGGCATGGAAGATCCTGGTCCAGGTGCTGCGCGCGCGCTACGGCATTCCGCTCGACCACGTCTATGCCCACAATTGGATAGACTTCAAGGACGCCCGCTATTGCGAGGGCTGCTGGCTGGCGACGCTGGCGCGGATATGGGGGGAGTGACCGGCGCGCGTCAAACCGGCTGCGCCATCCAGCCGAAGAGGCGGCGGATCAATCCCGGCTGCTCCGGCAATTCCGGCGGCCCGTCCGCGGCCAGCACGCGTTTGAAGAAGTAGTCCAGGAACACCATGTCGTTCGGCTCGGTGACGGTGAATTCCTCCTCGCCGAAGTAGACGCTGTAGTTGAAGAAGAACGGGCCCATGATCGGGATCGTCGCGGTCGAGGCAAAGTCCTTGGAGATCACGAACTCCGCGGGATCGAGGCCATGGTCGCGCATGGCCTGCTCGACCAGCGGCAGCTTGCGCATGAACTGGGCCGAGAAGCCGCCGACAGTGGATTGCAGGATGATCGACACGGCGCGTGTCCGTTCCTTTGGATGTGGCCCGATCATCTTTGGTCGGTTGACCGGCCACGTGCGTTCAAGATGTCCCGCCGGCGCCCCTCGCGACCATGCTCCGGCTCACACGACAAAAAAGCCGGCGTTGCCGCCGGCTTTTCGTCGCTTGTCGATCCGCCAATCTCTGGCGCCGGAAAAAGCCGCGCTTAATGCGCGGCTTCCAGCGCGGCCTGTTCGGCCCTTGCGATCGTGCCCTTGACCGCGGACTGCACCTTCTCGAAGGCGCGGACCTCGATCTGGCGGACGCGCTCGCGCGACACGCCGAACTCGGCAGCAAGGTCTTCCAGCGTCATCGGCTCATCGGCGAGGCGGCGTGCCTCGAAGATGCGGCGTTCGCGCGGGTTGAGCACGCCCATAGCGCCGTTCAGCGCGTCACGGCGGTGATCATATTCCTCGTGCTCCGCCATCATGGCTTCCTGGTTGGGCGTATTGTCGACCAGCCAGTCCTGCCATTCGCCGGCTTCGCCGTCGTCCCGGATCGGCGCGTTGAGCGACGCATCGCCACCGAGGCGGCGGTTCATGTCGATCACGTCCTGATCGGTGACGCCGAGGCGCTTGGCAATGATCTTCACCTGGTCGGGGCGGAGATCGCCCTCGTCCAGCGCGTTGATCTTGCTCTTGGCCTTGCGCAGGTTGAAGAACAGCTTCTTCTGGTTCGCGGTGGTGCCCATCTTCACGAGCGACCAGGAACGCAGGATGTACTCTTGAATCGACGCCTTGATCCACCACATCGCATAGGTGGCGAGACGGAAGCCCTTTTCGGGTTCGAAACGCTTCACCGCCTGCATCAGGCCGACGTTGCCTTCCGAGACGACCTCGGAGATCGGCAAGCCGTAGCCGCGATAGCCCATGGCGATCTTGGCGACGAGCCGGAGATGGCTGGTGACGAGTTGATGTGCCGCGTCGCGATCGTCATGCTCGCGCCAACGCTTGGCGAGCATGTATTCCTGCTGGGGTTCCAGCATCGGGAACTTGCGGA
Organism: Bradyrhizobium sp. CCBAU 53338; assembly: GCF_015291665.1. Classification (NCBI taxonomy): domain Bacteria; kingdom Pseudomonadati; phylum Pseudomonadota; class Alphaproteobacteria; order Hyphomicrobiales; family Nitrobacteraceae; genus Bradyrhizobium; species Bradyrhizobium sp. CCBAU 53338. The sequence continues at coordinate 6,207,695 of NZ_CP030048.1, read as the reverse complement.
TCTCGGCGAGGTAGCGAGAAAGGCCGGATTCTCCATTGAGGACCGGCAGAGCAGCGGTACGGGCCATTGGTAAGCCCTCCAAAGGTTCAGGCCCCCGATAGCGGCGGGCCAGGCAGACGACCGCTTTGTCAAAGCCGGCCGGGCTGCGATGTTCCGTTGGTCATTTCCAACGCAGGCGCAATATACCCTATCGGGGGGCAAAAAGGGAAGGATTGCTGACGTCACGTCCCCGTGTGGCAGCTATAACTTTTTGTAAGGTAAGGCTTTTCTCAGAGGCCCTGCGTCATAGCGCCGCTTTCAGGGCGCTTTCCAGGAGAAGCAAATCCTCCGGCAAGCCGGCCTCCCAGTGAAGAAGTTCTCCGGATCGGGGGTGCTCGAGTACCAGTAAATAAGCGTGCAGAGCTTGCCGTCCGAGGGCCGCCAAAGCCGCCTGCGACTCGGGGCCGAGCTGGTTCGCCTTGGTCTTGAAATGCGGGCCGTAGACCGTATCGCCCATCAGGGGGTGGCCGATATGGGCGAGGTGAACGCGGATCTGGTGGGTGCGCCCGGTCTCGAGCTCGCAGGCGAGCAGTGCCGCGACCGGCTTGCCGTCGCGCCCGTTGAAACTCTCCAGCAGCTCCCAATGGGTCACCGCTTCGCGGCCGCCCTGGCGCACCGCCATCTTTTCCCGCGCATGCGGATGGCGATCGATCGGCGCATCGACCGTGCCGCGATGGCGGCCCGGCAACCCCCAGGCGAACGCCATGTAGCCGCGCCGCATCGGCCCGGTGCGGCCGTGGTCGGCGAATTGGGCGGTGAGCGAGGCGTGCGCGAGATCGTTCTTGGCGACCACCATCAGCCCGGTCGTGTCCTTGTCGAGCCGGTGCACGATGCCGGGCCGGCGCACCCCGCCGATGCCCGACAGCGAAGTGCCGCAATGGGCGATCAGCGCGTTCACCAGCGTGCCGGTCTCGTGCCCGGCCGCGGGGTGCACCACCAGCCCTTTCGGCTTGTTGATGACGATGATGTCGTCGTCCTCGAACACGATATCCAGCGCGATATCCTCGCCCTTGGGCTCGGGCGGGGCCGCCTCCGGCACGTCGATTATGATCGTATCGCCTGAAGCGACGTGATAAGCGGGGTCGCGGATCTCGGCGGCCTCGAGGCTCACCGCGCCCGCCAGAATCAGGGCTTTGAGCCTTGATCGCGACAGCTCCGGCAGGCGCGCCGCCAGCACGCGGTCGAGCCGGGCCGAGCCCTCGTCGCCTTCGACCACGACTTCCAACCTTTGCGCTGAACCTGAGCTTTCCATGACGACGTCTGATACCGCTGTTCCCGAACCGACCCCCGAGCAGGCCGCGCTGTTCGCGCGGGTGCGGCGGATGATGCTGATCGCGGGGCTGACCACGGCGCTGGCCGTCTGCGCCGTCCTGATCGCGGTGGGCTACCGCCTTTTCAAGTCGGAGGGAAGGGCGGTGGAAACCGCAGGCGACGTCACCGCCACCCTGCCGAAGGGCGCCAGGATCGTCTCCACCGGCATCGCCGGCGACCGCCTCGTGGTCACGCTCGATATCGGCGGGGTCACCGAGATCCGCACCTTCGACGCCCGCACGCTCAAGCCGGCCGGAAAGCTGAAATTTGCCAATGAGCCATAAAAGGCCGGTTCAGTCCTTGCGGCGGACAAATTTCGAGGCTATTGGCTAGCCCTCACGCTCCCTTCGTCTAGCGGTTAGGACGCGGCCCTCTCAAGGCTGAAACAGGGGTTCGATTCCCCTAGGGAGCGCCAGCTATTTCAGAACGCCATCGGATGCGCTTGAAGTCGCCCCGGCCCGATGGGTCTTCCAGAAAAAGTCACCGGAATAGCCCCTGAGTTGCGAGGTCGCAGACCTGCGCGCATTGGTCCACAGCGTGCCGAGGTCATGTTAGGCTTTCGAGTTGGCTCTCAACCTCTCGGACGCACATGGCGACACTGATCCCCAGCCTCGGCTTCGCGCGCTTCGACACGCGCGGCGAGTTGCGGCTCGCGGAGCGCCTCAAGGACTTCCTCGAGGAGAATGCCGTCGTTTGGCACAATCTCCCGGTGGGCCCTCGCAATCGGCATCCGGACTTCATCATCGTTCACCCGGCAAACGGCCTGCTCGTGCTCGAGGTGAAGGACTGGCGTCTGGAGTCGATCGTGTCGGCCGACAAGGGCAACGTCGAATTGCTGACGGCGCGCGGCATCGTGCGCGAAAGCAATCCCCTGGAGCAGGCGCGCAAGTATACGTTCGATGTTGTGCGCACGCTGGAACGGGACGGGCAATTGCTGTTTCCGCCCGGCCATCGCTTCATGGGCAAATCCATCGTTCCGTTCGGCTTCGGTGTCGTATTCACCAACATCACGCGCCGGCAATTCGACCAGACCGATCTCAGGGAGGTGCTCGCCGGGCACCTGTGTGTGTTCAAGGATGAAATGACCGAGAGCGCAGACCCGGAAGAATTCCGCTGCAGATTGTGGCGCATGGTCCCGCCGCGCTTCGAAGAGCCGCTGTCGATGCCGCAGTTCGACCGGCTGCGTGCGCTGCTGTTTCCCGAGATCCGCATACGGCAGATTGCCTTGCCGCTGGACGAAGCGCCCGTGCCTGATCCGTCCGACCGGACGCTCGCGGTCATGGATATGCATCAGGAGCAGATCGCGCGCAGCCTGGGCGAGGGCCATCGGATCATTCGCGGCGTTGCCGGATCGGGCAAGACGCTGATCCTCGCCTTTCGCGCCGAGTATCTGGCGCGCGGGGCGACAAGGCCGGTGCTCATCCTGTGTTACGCCAATGGCATCGCGGGCCGACTTGAGGATGCCATGCAGGATCGGGGCGTGGAGCATCGCGTGCAGGTTCTTACCTTTCATGGCTGGTGTTACCGGATGCTGCGGACGTATGGGATTCCGGCTCCATCCGAGCGAGACTATCCGGACTACGCAAAGCGACTGGCTGCGAGCGTTTCGGAGGTCATGAAGGCTGTCGATCAGGGGCATATCCCCATGGGGCAGTACGACGCCGTCCTGATCGACGAGGCACACGACTTCGAGCCGCAATGGCTCGCGCTTGCGGCCAAGATGGTGAACCCGCGCACGAAGGCGTTGATGGTCGTCTACGACGACATACAGGCCATCTACAAGGGACGTGAGCGCCCGGTATGGAAGCAGCTCGGAATTGAAGCGTCGGGCAGAACGACCGTGCTGAAAGTCAACTACCGCAATACTGCGCAGATCGTTGCCTTTGCGAGACGCTTCGCTTCCGACGTGATCGGTGCTCCCGGCACGACCGCCGATGACGAGAATCCCATCCTGCTGCCCGAAGATGCGGGTCGGCAAGGCCTGGCGCCGGATGTACGGCAATGTGTGAGCATCGACGCAGAAGCTCACTGCGTCGCCGAGTGGTTCCTCGGGCGGAAAAAGGCCGGGTATGAGTGGCCGCAAATGGCCTGCCTTTATCCGGAGCACTGGATTGGGGAGCGGGTCGCTCAGATCCTCGCCAAGCATGACGTGCCGATCGATATGGCCAAGAACAACAAGAACAGAATTTCGACGAAGCGTGTCGCTGTGCGCTTGTTGAGTATGCACACGGCGAAAGGACTCGAGTTTCCGTGCGTCGCGATTGCAGGGTTGGGCATGCTTGGCCGCCACGGCGAGACGATCGAGGAATGTGTTCGACTGACGTATGTCGGAGTTACCCGCGCGACTCACGAGGCGCTTTTGACCTACTCGAGTGAGTCGGCGCTGGTGCAGCGTTTGATTGCGTAGGCAGCTCCATCGAGGTGAGCCCTTGGCATTGGCGATCAACATCCGGGCCGATAACGGTTCAGCGGGCGAGATCGAGCGGTTGTGGGATCAGGTCGGTGCGTTCGAGGCCGAGCCGTCCATGCGTGCGCTCGGCTACCGTCCGCATTTTACATTTGCGATCTACGACGGCCCCGCGATCGATGAAAGGACCGCATGGGAAGCCCTGCTGGCAGCCACAGCTGGCGAAACCCAATTGCGCATCGCGTTCAAGCGAATTCGCTGGTTTGAAGGTTCTCCGCTGGTCCTCTGGGCGGAGCCGGAGGTCGAGGAGGCTCTGGCCCGCATCCATCGTGCTGTCAGCGCGGCAATCGATCCATCACATTGTCGTCCTCATTATCGGCCCGGCGCGTGGACGCCGCACTGTACGCTTGGCACTGGCGTCGCTAACGAACGGCGCAATGATGCCATTGCCTTTGCGCTGGCGTTCGATCGCAGCATCGAAGTGACGTTCGACGTGGTGGATTGCGTTGTGTTTCCGCCCGTACGGATTGTCGCTGAGCGGAGACTGGCGGCGTAATCGGTCGAGAACGCGATCGCGTGGTCGCGAGCCGCTTGAGGATCGACAGCATCGTACCGATTCTCGACCGCTGACGATCTGTGCACAATCGAACGCTCCTCCTCATTGATCCCGCGTGGCAACGGCCGGGCGCGTCCTGTAGTTTAGGGCCGGTTGGAGGGGGATCAGAGGTGCCATGACGCCAATTGCGCTCAGCTTGCGCAGAACGGGAGTGAACCTGCCGGGGAAGAAAGTCAGCTCGGCCACCCTCGATCGCGAAGTGGGAAAGCCGGACGGATGGCTCGAGGTCAACGCTGTACCAACGGCTTCGCTCATTCACAGCGCGCCCAGCGCCTCGCGCGACGGAGCCAACGGCAGCCAGTCGGGGATGCGGCGCTTGGCGAGCCAGTAGGGTCGCCACAGCGACACCCAGCTGTCGCGATCGAGCGGCGCTGTTCCCCAGTTGCGCGGCCGGATCACGACCTGCGACAAATCGTGCTTGTGCAGCCATTGACGTGCGGCCCACCACACCTCGCGTGAGACCTCGCTATTGCCGGGTCCCTTGAGCTGCACGATGTTTGGCAGCGGGTCGCGATAGCGGCGGGCGATCTGTAGCGTCGCGACGCGTTTGCCGTCCTTCCGCACGCCCCAAATCCGCGTTTGATCATGCGCGAGGTTGCCGGCGTAGGTCCGGAGGCAATTCCGCATGGCCTTTGCCTCTTCGGTGATTGCAGCAATCGAATCCAGAGGCAGGAACTCGTAACCCGCCAACCGGCCCGCCCGCAGCCACATATCGGCGATCGGCTGTCGCCCCAGATTTGCATGCAGGGCAACTGCGATTTCCCAATCACTCGCAGCCGAGCGTGCGGCGTCGATCCGCATGTTCGGCGTCCACGGCCGCTCGATCAGGTCGTGCCCTGTCGTCGCGGGCTCAGCCGAGAACCAGGCCCAAAGCGCGATGCGCCGTAACCTTGCAGGCGGCACCTGCGACGGATCGCGGACATATTCGCGCGCGATCCACGCTGCCAGCGGCTCATGCGCGAGCGCGGCAGCATCGGCCACGAGCTGAAGCCAGGCCGGCGCAAGTTTTGGAGAACGCGGAAGATGGTTCGCGATCTGCCGGCGAAAAAGCTCGCCATTGGGCAGCGGGGGAATCGGACGCACGAACGCCTCCGGCGGCATCTTGCGCAGCCACATCGGCAGATCGACAAGGGCAGCGACTTGCGCGAGGGCGGCGCCGTCGATCGCGGAGGCGATCGCGCATGCAGGATCGCGCCGGGCCTGCGGATCGGCCAGTGCGAAGAGAAGCGCGGGAAAGCTCAAAGCAAGATCGGCGACGCGCGGATGGCGCATGGCCAGCGCGCGCACCGCGCCCTGGACGTGCGGATGATATCGCCGAAGCCTGCGTTCGAGCAGGTCGGAGCGCCCGGCCGCCTGACAGGGGGCCGGCAGAAGATGGGGTGTCATGCCAATAGGTTCTCAATCGCGGCACCGATGGCCGCGGCAGATGAGAGTCGATTTGGAGATTTGTGGTTCACCTGGGACATGGGTCCCGGGCAGGCGCGTCAAATATCGCGCGGCGAACCCGGGAAGCGTGCAGTCGTCGACATGGTCGCCTCCAAAATGAAAATGCGCGCATCCAATAGCTTGGCCTCGGCCGAGATGCAACCCGGGACTGCATCCATCTGCGCGACCTCCGCAATGGCGGGCAGCAATCTGCATGCTGTGTCGGCTTCAGTGGCGGTGGTGGTTCATCAAAAAATCTGCCTTGATGCGCGACGGGACGGTGCGCGATGCGGCTGGTCTCGCCTCCGAAGCTGTTGCCGGACCTTTGGGGGCTTTGGAAATAGCGTGGCGGAGTGGCGATATGAGCGGTTTGGTGATCTCTGGCGGCCGGGTGGTGGATCCCGCGAGCGGAATGGATGCCATTGGCGACGTGGCGGTGGTGGACGGCAAGATTGCCGCGGTGGGCGCCTCGCTCGGCGGCGCCGAGCGGGTGATCGATGCGACCGGGCTCGTGGTCGCGCCCGGCTTCATCGATCTGCACGCCCACGGCCAGTCGATCCCCGCCGACCGCATGCAGGCCTTCGACGGCGTGACCACGACGCTCGATCTCGAGGCCGGCGTGCTGCCGGTCGGCTCGTGGTACGAGCGCCAGGCGCGCAAGGGTCGCGTGCTGAATTACGGCGCCGCCACCAACTGGGCCTTTGCGCGCATCGGCGCGATGACGGGATCCAACGCCGAGAGTTCGCTGGAGGCGTTCGGCAACGCCATGCGCGATCGCCGCTGGATGGACAATGTCGCAACCGACGCGGAGGTGGCGGGCATCCTCGAGCGCCTCACGCGGGGTCTGGACGAAGGCGGCATCGGTATCGGCATCTTGAATGCCTATGCGCCCGGCGCCGGTGTGCAAGAGCTGACCGCGGTGTGCCAGCTTGCGGCCAAGCAGGACGTGCCGACCTTCACCCACGTCGCCTACATGTCGCGCATCGACCCTGAAAGTGCGGCGGAGGCTTATATCCGCCTGATCGGCTATGCCGGCGCCACCGGCGCGCACATGCACATCTGTCACTTCAATTCGTCGAGCAAGACCGACATCGAGCGCTGCCGCGTGCTGATCGAGAAGGCGCAGGCGCAGGGCCTGCCCATCACGGTCGAGGCCTACCCCTACGGCACCGGCTCGACCGTGCTGGCCGCCGCCTTCTTCAGCGATCCGCAATTCGTCGAGCGCAACGGCACCGGTTACGATTCCGTGCAGCGCGTGACCGACGGCTATCGCTTTCACGACCGCGAGGAGCTCCTGAAGGCGCAGGCCGAAGATCCGTCCTCGCTGGTGCTGTGGCACATTCTCGACACCGAGCACAATGCGCATCACCGCGATCTGCTCGACATGTCGGTGCTCTATCCCGGCGGTGCGATCGCCTCCGACGCGATGCCGTGGACGACGTCGGACGGCAAGACCTACACCGGCGACGCCTGGCCGTTGCCTGACGATGCCACCTCGCATCCCCGCTCGGCCGGCTGCTTCACGAAATTCATCCGCGAATGGGTGCGCGAGCGCAAGACCGTGTCGCTGCTCGAAGGCGTGCGCAAATGCGCGCTGATCCCGGCGGAGATCCTGTCGCAGAGCACGCCCGCAATGCGTGCCAAGGGCAAGCTTGCCAAGGACGCTGATGCCGATATCGTCGTGTTCGATTACGAAAAGCTTTCCGATCGCGCGACCTTCACCGCGATGAACCGGCCGTCGGAAGGCGTTCGGCATCTCGTCGTCAGCGGCCAGCCGCTCATCACCGATGGCTTGCTCGACGTCGCGGCGCGGCCCGGAAAGCCGGTGCGCCGTCCCGTCGTCGGGAGTTGATCCATGCCGGTCCCCGTTCTCCTGGTCACGGGCTTCCTGGGGGCGGGCAAGACCACGGTCGTCAATCACCTGCTGGCGAACGCGGACGGGCGGCGGATCGCCGCCATCGTCAACGATTTCGGCGCGATCAACATCGATGCGGAGCTGATCGCTGGCGCGAGCGACGGCGTGGTCAGCCTCAGCAATGGCTGCATCTGCTGTTCGCTCGAAGGCGATCTGCTCCGCACGCTCTCGACGCTGCTGCGGCGTGATCCCAGGCCGGAGTACATCGTCATCGAGACCAGCGGCGTCGCCGACCCCGCCGACATCGTCCGCAATCTGATGGACCCCGTCATCCTGCGCGAGGCGCCGCTGGAGACGGTGCTGTGCGTGATGGACGCCGCGACGCCGCCTTCTGCCCTGAATGACGCGTTGATGCGGTCGCAACTGCGCGTCGCCGATATCGTCGCGTTGAGCAAGCTGGATCTGGCGGACGAGGGCGCCGGCCTGCGGATGCGCGAGGCGATCCGCGCACAGCGCGTCCCTGCCGTCGTGGTCGATGCCAAACATGGCGAGATTCCATCAGCGCTGCTGTTTCCCGTGAGCGATCGCCCGCCCGCGCCGCGCGAGCCGGGTCCGAAACGTCCGTCGGAAGAGCGCTTCGAGACGTTGAGCTGGACCTCCGACCGGCCGCTCTCCCTGCCGCGCCTGCAGCAGGCGATCGGCAAGCTGGCGCCGAAATTGGCGCGCGCAAAGGGCCTGTTCGAGACGGTCGAGCAGCCCGGCCGCCAGATGGTGTTCCAACTCGCCGGAGGCCGCGCGACGCTGGCGCCGGGCGAAGCACCCGCACCGGGCGTGCCCCGCGCGCGGATCGTCTTCATCGCCGAACTCGGGGTGCTGACGAAGGCGGAGATCGACGGGATCATGGAGACTTGTGTCGTGGTCGAGGACCATTCGTAGGCGAAAACGCAGCTTCGACGTGCTGCAGCCTCATTCCCCGTCCGGTTCTTCGGCCGGCTTCTCCGCCGCATCTTCCGCGTGGGTCGCGGGTGCGGCGTGTGTGCCGCGCAGCCGGATCATCGTGTCGATCACGTCGACGTCGATTTTCAGCATGTCGAGATCACGCGTCATCTCGCGCACCTCCTGGCCCTTGCGCGCAAGCTCCTCGGAGACGTCGACCGCCATCTTGCGTTCGGTCACATTGCCCTGCGTGTTGACGAACAGCTTGGCACGCATCCATTCGAGCCACACCCCATCAGACCCTTCCGGCGATCAATGCTCAGGAGGGGAGCGACTGGACACCCCGAAAGCATCAGCAGACTGCGAGCGCGGCGATTGCCCGCGTGGCGGCAACCTGCCGATCGATCCCGACGAGTTGGCCTACGACCGTTTTGAGCTCCCCAGCCTCCCTGCGTCGCGCGACGGCCAGCAGGCGCATCAATTCCGTCTCGTCCTTCGACAGCCGCCTGCATGACGGCGGCATGAAGCAGAGATGGCAGGGACGCCCGCTGCGCAGGATCCTGACCAGCGCGGCAACGCGGGCGACCAGCAGCGGGCTGTCGGAGATGCCGGGCGCTTCGTCGGCGCAGCGATAGGCGGCTTCCCAGCAATCGGAGGCGCCGGTCGCATAGGCAGCGTCGATGAACCGGAACAGCGACAGCGCGACGCGGCAAAACTCGTCGCAGCCATCGACGCTTCGCGGCGTGTCCTGCATGAACGGTCCCATCAATGCAATGTGGGGCTTCCGACAAACCGGCTCTTCATCGCCATCGTCTGCGCGATGTGCCCACTCTCCGGTATCGTCAGGCCGGTGGGACAATGAACCTCGATGGCCGTGTGCGCCGTGCAGGCAAAGACCTCGATGATGTCCTCCAGCGAAGGCACGGCGCTCGGCACGGTGAGGTCGGGAGACCCCGAAGATGTCGGTTGATGCATTGTGCCTCTCGCGTCCGGCTGCGCTCACGCCGCTGTCCGGCGCTGACGATCTGCGCCGATCGTTCCGCCAGGGTCCTCTGCAAGTCAACGTTCGGAGCGACGATATCGAGGTCTTCCAGTTCTAAAGAGCTTCATCCCGGATGCGGCCGACCCCTCCGTCGCCGGATGCCAGCGGCCTCGCCCGCGCGATTTTGCGGGGCAACGGGAACCCGAATGCTTAAAGCTTTGCTAAGAGGATCGCGATAAATTGGCATATCAGCCCCGCCAGATCTCGCGAGCACCGATGATTTTCTCCCGCATCAGTTTCAAGCTGGTTCTCATTGTCGGCATCAGCCTCCTCGGCATGATCGCACTCGCGCCGATCGCGCTGTCGACACTGCGCAGCCAGATGATCGCCGACCGCCAGGCCAAGACGCAACACATGGTCGATGTCGGCTATGGAATCCTCGCGCATTACCAGAAGCTCGAGAGCGACGGAAAGCTGTCGCGCGAGCAGGCGCAGGCCGGCGCCATGGCGGAGATCAAGAGCCTTCGCTACGACAAGGTCGAGTATTTCTGGATCAACGACATGACCCCCAGGATGGTCATGCACCCGATCAAGCCCGAGCTTGACGGCAAGGATCTTGCCGGGATGAAGGACCCCTCCGGCAACGCGCTGTTCCTCGGCTTCGTCGATGTCGTCAAGAAACAGGGCGCGGGCTTCTACAGCTACCTCTGGCCGAAGCCGGGCTTCGAGCAGCCGGTCGGGAAGATCTCCTATGTGAAGGGCTTTGCGCCCTGGGGCTGGATCATCGGCACCGGCATCTATCTCGACGACGTCGACGCCGTCTTCCGCCAGGATGCGATGACCTTCGGCCTGGTGTGTCTTGCGGTGCTCGTGCTCGTGCTCGGCGCGTCCTTCGCGATCGGTCGCAGCGTGACGCGGCCGCTGGCGAAAATCACGGACCTGACCGAACGCCTCGCCTCCGGCGACAGTGCGTTCGAGGTGCCCTATACCGACCGCAGGGACGAAGTCGGCGGGCTCGCCAAGGCACTGGCCGTGTTCAAGGACAACGCGTCGGCCGTGGGCCGGATGCATGCCGAGCAGCAGGAGACGAAGCTGCGCACCGACGACGAGAAGCGCAAGACGATGGCGGATCTCGCCGGCAGGTTCGAGGCGAGTGTCCAGGCCGTGGTTCGCGACGTCTTCAACGAGGCGCGCGCGATGCAGCAGGCCGCCCAGGGCATGTCGGAGACCGCTGACAAGGCGACCGACCGCGCGAGCTTCGTCGCCACCGCCTGCCAGCAGGCGTCGAACAATGTGCAGACCGTGGCGTCGGCCGCCGGGCAGCTGTCGGCCTCGATCACCGAGATCAGCCAGCGCGTTGCACAGGCGGCAACGGTCGCCGACAAGGCGGCCGCCGACGGCCAGCGCACCAACGACACCGTACAAGGGCTCGCCGCGGCGGCGCACAAGATCGGCGAGGTCATCGATCTCATCAACCAGATCGCCTCACAGACCAATCTGCTCGCGCTCAATGCGACGATCGAGGCGGCGCGCGCCGGCGAGGCCGGCAAGGGCTTTGCCGTGGTCGCGAGCGAGGTGAAATCGCTGGCGAGCCAGACCGCGAAGGCGACCGACGAGATCGGTTCGCAGATCACCGCGATCCAGGCCGAGACCAACCAGGTCGTCGGCAACATCGACAGCATTCGCAAGACCATCATGGAGGTCAACGAGATCTCCTCGTCGATCGCCGCCGCGGTCGAAGAGCAGGGCGCCGCGACGCAAGCGATTGCCCATAGCGTGCGGGAAGCAGCCTCCGGCACGGACCAAGTCTCGCAAAACATTTCCGGCGTCACCGACGCGACAGCCGAGACCGGTCAGGCCGCCGGCCTCGTGCTGCAGTCGAGCGGACGGTTGACCCAGAAGCTGCAATCGCTGGAGAACGAGGTCAGCGCCTTCGTTGCCGGCGTGCGGGCGGCCTAGGTTAGCAGGGGGATGGGGCCGACATCCGATCGCCGCGCGCGCATCCTCCTGATCAATCCGAACAGCAATGAGGCGACCACCGCCATGATGGTCGCCATCGCGAAGTCTGCCGCCCCCGATGATTTCGACATCATCGGCGCCACGGCAACGCGTGCGCCCCAGATGATCGTGACACCCGACGCGCTGGATGCGGCCGCGGCCGAGGTCGAGGAGATCGCGCTGGCGCATCAAATGTCTTGTGAAGGCATCATCGTTTCCGCGTTCGGCGATCCCGGCCTTGCGGGGATCAAGGCGGCGATGACGCTGCCCGCGGTCGGCATCGGAGAGTCTGCGATGCTGGCGGCTGCCGAGGGTGGTCGTCGTTTTGGCGTCGCGACCACGACGCCGCAGCTGAAGGCGAAGATCGACGCGCTGCCGGACGCACTGGAATTGCGGTCCCGCTACACCGGTGCCCGCTTCGCCGCGGGCGATCCGCAAGTCTTGATGCGCGATCCGTCGCGGCTCCGCTCGGCTCTTGCCGATGCAGTCGAGGCCTGCATCGCGCAGGATGGAGCCGATGCCGTCGTCATCGGCGGTGGCCCGCTGGGTGAGGTCGCTCGCGAGCTGCAGTCGATGTTCACCGTGCCTGTCATCGCGCCGATCCCCTCCGCGGTGGCGCGGATCATCCGCCTCGTGAGGGCGTAGCATTTTCCGCGTCGCGGCATCGGCCGTGATGCGGAAGACTGTTTTCCTTGACATGACCTTTGCCGTGCTCGACCTGTAACGATGTCGATTGTCGGCGCGCGCGTGCCGACGTATGGAAAAGTTATCCGGGAAAGACGTCATGAGTGCAGGCCTCGATGAAAAGGACTACCTCGCCACCTTGCACGGTTTGTGGGAGAAGGCCTGGCCCAAGGGCATGCCGCGTTCGCCGAACTATCTGCATGGCGAAGTTCCCCTGACTGAATATCTTCGCGCCTGGGCGAGGCAAAGTCCCACGCGACCTGCGGTGATCTTCTACGGTCACGTCACGACCTATGCCGATCTCGATCAGCAGAGCGACCGCTTTGCGGCGCTGTTGCAGGCGAAGGGGGTGCAGAAGGGCGATCGCGTCGCCGTCTTTCTGCCGAACTGCCCGCAATTCCACATCGTGTTCTTCGGCATATTGAAGCTCGGTGCGGTCCACGTTCCCGTGAGCCCGCTGTCGCGCGCGTTCGAACTGTCCTACGAACTCAACGACACCAAGGCCGAGGTGATAGTGGCATTGGATCAGCTCATCCCCGTCGTCGAGCAGGTCCGAGGTGAGGTGAGCCTGCGCGAGATCATCGCCACCAGCTTCGCCGACGTCGTGCCGGCGACGCCGGCGTTTCCCACGCCGGACTCGATCCGAGCGCCGCGGATCGCGGTTTCAGGAGCAACTGACCTGCTCCCAGCACTTGCCGCAATGCCTGCACCATCGCCGCTGCCGCCGCCCGCCCTCGATGAGGTCGCCGCGCTCAACTACACCGGCGGTACCACCGGCATGCCCAAGGGCTGCGTCCACACCCATCGCGACATGGTCTATACGGCGGCGGCCAATTACGGCATCTCGGTGCTGTCGGACGAAAGCAGCGTCTTCCTGTCGTTCTTTCCGGAGTTCTGGATTGCCGGCGAGAATTTCGGCCTGATCTTCCCGCTGTTCTCCGGCGGGACGCTGGTGCTGCTGGCGCGGTGGGACGCCGTCGGCGCGATGGCGGCGATCGACAAGTACAAGGTCACGATCACCGCGATGCCGGTCGATGGCGCCGTCGAGCTGATGGACCATCCGCGCTGGAACGAGTTCGACCTGTCGTCGCTCGAGCAGGTCCGCGTCGTCTCCTTCGTCAAGAAGCTCAACGCCGACTATCGCAAGCGCTGGAAGGACCTCACCGGTACGATCCTGATGGAAGCGGCCTGGGGCATGACGGAGACCCACACCTCCAACACGTTCACGGCAGGCTTCCAGGAGGACGATTTCGATCTCAACAACCAGCCGATCTTCGTCGGCCTGCCGGTCCCCGGCGCCGAGTTCAAGATCACCGATTTCGAGACCGGCGCGCTGTTGCCGCTCGGCGCGGAAGGCGAAATCCGCGTGCGAACGCCATCGCTGCTCAAGAGCTACTGGAACAAGCCTGAGGCGACCACGGAGTCGCTGATCGACGGCTGGCTCCGTACCGGCGACATCGGCACCATCGACAGGGACGGCTTCCTGCATTTCCTCGGCCGTCGCAAGGAGATGCTGAAGGTCAAGGGCATGAGCGTGTTTCCGCCGGAGATCGAGGCGCTGCTCGGCCAGCATCCGAAAGTGCTGGGTTCGGGCGTCGTCGGACGCGACGATCCCGACAAGGGGCAGGTGCCGGTGGCCTATATCCAGCTCAAACCGGAGGCGGTCGGTACCATTTCGGCGGAAGATCTCCGCGCCTGGTGTGCCGAGCGCATGGCCGTCTACAAGGTCCCGGAAGTCCGCATCATCGAAGCCCTGCCGCTGACGGCCACGGGCAAGGTGAAGAAGCAGGACCTCAACCCGAACCAGCCTGCCTCAGTCTGAGTGAGAGACCGATGTCGTTCAAAAAGCTCCTGATCGCCAATCGCGGCGAGATCGCCATCCGCATCGCGCGCGCCGCGGCCGACGCCGGCATCGCGACGGTCGCGATCCATCCCGCGGACGATGCGCTCTCGCTGCATGTGCGCGTGGCCGACGAGGCCGTCGAGATCCCCGGCCGCGGCGCGCGGGCTTATCTCGACATCGACGCTGTAGTGAAGGCGGCGAAGAGTGCGGGCTGCGATGCCGTGCATCCCGGCTACGGCTTCCTCAGCGAGAACGCGGCGTTCGCAAAAGCCAGTGCCGATGCAGGCATCGTGTTCGTTGGGCCGAAGCCGGCCGCGCTGGAACTGTTCGGCGACAAGGTTGCCGCACGGCAACTGGCAAAGCGCTGCGGCGTGCCTGTGATCGCCGGCACCAGTGGTCCGTCGTCGCTCGACGAGATCTCCGCGTTTTTCACCTCGCTTGGAGCCAATGCGGCGATCGTGATCAAGGCGATGGCCGGCGGCGGCGGTCGCGGCATGCGTGTCGTCGAGAACTCGGCCGATCTCGCTGAAGCCTATGCGCGCTGCCAGTCCGAGGCCAGGGCGGCGTTCGGCTTCGACGGCGTCTATGCCGAGCGGTTGATCCGGCAGGCGCGTCACATCGAGGTGCAGATCATCGGCGACCGCCACGGTGCAATCTCTCATCTCTGGGAGCGCGAATGCACTATCCAGCGCCGGCATCAGAAGCTGATCGAGGTGGCGCCGAGCCCGTCGCTGAGCGAGACCTTGCGCGGCCGCATCATCGAGTCGGCAAAGCAGCTTGCGACGGCGGCGTCTTACGACAATCTCGGCACGTTCGAATTCCTGGTCGACGGCACCGCCGAGGACAGCTTTGCCTTCATCGAGGCCAATCCACGGCTCCAGGTCGAGCACACCGTGACGGAAGAAGTGCTCGGCCTGGACCTCGTTCGCGCCCAGTTTGCGATTGCCGCGGGCGCATCGCTGGCCTCGCTCGGCCTGACGCAGGGCTCGATCCCGAAGCCGCGTGGCTATGCGATGCAGCTCCGCGTCAACATGGAGACGCTGGACGAGACGGGCGCGACGCATCCGACCGGCGGCGTGCTCGCCGTGTTCGAGCCGCCGTCCGGCCCCGGCGTCCGTGTCGATAGTTTTGGTTACGCCGGCTACAAGACCAGCGCGGCCTTCGACTCCCTGCTCGCCAAGGTCATTGTGCACACGCCGGGTGAAGCCTGGCATGATGTCGTGGCGAAAGCATCGCGCGCCCTGCGTGAGTTCCGGATCGACGGCGTCGTCACCAACATCGCCTTCCTCCAGGCCGTGCTGGCGCATCCCGATTTCAGGACCAATCGGATCGCGACCGACTTCATCGACCGCAACATCGCAAAGCTCGTCGAAGCGGCCGATGGCGCGGCCAAGCCGCTGTACTTTGCCGCGGCCGAGCGAAGCGGCACGCATGCCGCTGAGGCGCACGTCGCGCAGATCGTCCCCGAGGGCGCGGTGATGGTAGCCGCGCCCTTGCAAGGGACCATCGTCACCATCCAGGTGAAGGAGGGCGAGATTGTTCGTCCGGGCCAGCAACTCGCCGTCATCGAGTCCATGAAGATGGAGCACCTCGTGATGGCCGAGCAGGGCGGCCGCGTCATGAGGCTCATGGCCGGCGATGGCGTCACACTGCTGCATGGCGAGCCGATCCTCTATCTCGAGCCGCTCGATGTTGCCGCTGACAGCGCGGCGGCCGAAGCCGACATCGATCTCGACCACATCCGCCCGGATCTTGCCGAACTGATCGCGCGCCAGGCCAACACGCTCGATGCGAACCGCCCCGCTTCGGTCGAGCGCCGCCGCAACACCAACCAGCGTACCGCGCGCGAGAATGTCGCGCAGCTCGTCGACGACGGCTCGTTCATGGAGTACGGCAGCCTCGCCATCGCCGCGCAGCGGCGCCGGCGCAAGCTTGACGACCTCATCAAGAATACGCCGGCCGATGGCCTCGTGATGGGTGTTGCCACCGTCAACGCCGAAAAGTTCGGCGGAGACGCCGCGCGCTGCATCGTCGTGGCCTATGACTACACCGTGCTGGCGGGCACGCAGGGCCACATGAACCACAAGAAGATCGACCGCATGCTGACCTTGGCGGAAGACTGGCGGGTGCCGCTGGTGTTTTACGCCGAGGGCGGCGGCGGCCGGCCCGGCGACACCGACCGGCTCGGCATGACCGGCCTGGACGGCCCGTCCTTCGTGCAGTTTGCAAGGCTCTCCGGCCTCGTGCCCGTGATCGGCGTCGTCTCCGGCTATTGCTTCGCCGGCAATGCCGCGATGCTCGGCTGCTGCGATGTCATCATCGCCACGAGGAACGCCTCGATCGGCATGGGCGGTCCCGCCATGATCGAAGGCGGTGGCCTCGGCGTCTATCACCCGGCCGAGGTCGGCCCCGTCTCGTTCCAGTCGCCGAACGGCGTCATCGACATCCTTGTCGAGGACGAGGAGGAGGCGACATCGGTCGCGCAAAAATATCTGTCCTATTTCCAGGGCGCGGTGACGAACTGGGAAGCGGCAGACCAGCGCCTGCTTCGCCGCGCCATCCCCGAGAACCGCCTGCGCGTTTACGACATCCGCAGCGTGATCGATCTCGTCGCCGACAAAGATTCGGTGCTGGAGCTGCGCCGCGACTACGGTGTCGGCATGATCACCGCGCTGATCCGGATCGAGGGCAAGCCGTTCGGCCTGATCGCCAACAATCCGCGCCATCTCGGCGGCGCCATCGACGCCGATGCCGGCGACAAGGCCGCGCGCTTCCTCCAGCTTTGCGATGCCTTCGACCTGCCTGTTGTCTCGCTCTGCGATACGCCTGGCTTCATGGTCGGCCCGGAAGCCGAGAAAACCGCGATCGTACGTCATGTCTCGCGCATGTTCGTGACAGGCGCGAGCCTCACCGTGCCGCTGTTCGGCATCGTGCTGCGCAAGGGCTATGGCCTCGGCGCACAATCCATGATCGGCGGCGGTTTCCACGCCTCGTTCTTCACCGCAGCCTGGCCGACCGGCGAGTTCGGCGGCATGGGCCTGGAAGGCTACGTCCGGCTCGGTTTCCGCAAGGAGATGGAGGCGATCGCTGATCCCGAGGAACGCGAGACCTATTACCGCAATAAGGTCGCCGAGCTCTATGCCAACGGCAAGGCGGTCTCGATCGCCTCGGTGTTCGAGATCGACAACGTGATCGATCCCGCGGAGACGCGGCGCTGGATCATGGCGGGCCTCCGGACTGTGCCGAAGCCGCCGACGCGGACCGAGAAGAAGCGGCCGTGTATCGACACGTGGTGAGGGCGGTGCAGCAATAGCCGCGACCCGGTTCCCGATTGACATCCCCGCCTGTGGTGCCAGACTTTGCATCATAATACAGGGTGGAGACGTCCGCGGTGGCCAGCCTTTCGGCCTCGAACCATGTCGCCCGTGTCTTGTCCGTCGCCAATCATGTGGCCGACGTCGACGCCTCGTCGCGCATCGAGAACTCCTGGCGGCGTTGCCTGATCAGCCACAAGCTCGATCCCGCCCGTCAGGGCCCGCCGCAGACGCTGACCGAGGCCGAGGTCCGTCACGTCGCCGAGCCCTTGGAAGAGACCATCCGGCTTCTGACGCCCGAACTCGACGATCTCGCCCGTGTGCTGCGCGACGCCGGCTATTGCGTCAATCTGGCCGACGCGAACGCGACCATGCTGTTCAGCCGTCTGCCTGGAGAGGCCGACGCGCGGATGTTCATGGACTGGAAGATCTACACCGGTTCGAATTTCGCGGAGACGTTCGAGGGCACCAATGGGCTCGGTACCTGCCTTGCCGAGCAGAAGCCGATCCTGGTCCACCGCGACGAGCATTTTCGCGCGCAGTGGCACATGTTCTCCTGCGCCGTGGCGCCGCTGTTCGACCAGTCAGGGCGCCTCGCCGGCGCCGTCAACATCACGTCCTGCCGCGAAGATCTCGAGCGGGCCGCGCATCAGCTCGCGCTTGCGGTGACGATGGAGGCGACGCGGCGGATGGAGGGGGCGATCTTCCGCGATCATTTCCGCAACGCCTGGATTGCGACCGTGCCGGGCGATGGCGGCAGCGGGCTGCTCGCCTATGACGACGACCGCCGCATCGTCGGTGCCTGCCGCGCGGCGCGCGCCTTGCTCGGGCTCACCGACGGCCTGATCGCCTCCGGCATCGATCTGTCGCGCTACGTCAAGCTCGACCATGCGCGCAACGCGGACGAGATCGTCGAGCTACGCCGCGCCGATGGCCGTCCGCTGGGGCAGAGCCATGTCGTTCCGCCACAGCGCGCGAGATCCGCTACACCGCGCCGCGATGCGCCGCTCGATCGTTTCGACGCGCTGCACCGGCTTGCCGGCCGCGATCCCGGCCTGGTCAAGAGCGTGAAGCGCCTCCGGAGCATCGGCGATCATAATCTGCCGGTGCTGCTGCATGGCGAGACCGGCGTCGGCAAGGACGTGTTCGCGCGTGCCATTCACGCCGCCAGCAACCGGGCCCGCAACAACTACGTCGCGCTGAACTGCGCGGCGATGCCGGAGAGCCTGATTGACGCCGAGCTGTTCGGCTACGAGGCCGGGGCCTTCACCGGCGCACGTCGCGACGGCTCGAAGGGGCTGATCGTGCAGGCCGACGGCGGCACGCTGTTCCTCGACGAGATCGGCGACATGCCGATCGCGCTGCAGACGCGGCTGCTGCGCGTGCTGGAGAACCGCGAGGTCTGGCCGCTCGGTGCGCTCAAGCCCGTGCCGGTGGACATCCGCCTGATCAGCGCCACCCACCGCGATCTCGGCCGCATGGCGGAGGAGGGTGCATTTCGTGCCGACCTCTATTTCCGCCTGCGCGGCATGGAGGTGCGGCTGCCCGCCTTGCGCGAGCGCGCGGACCGCGATGACATCATCGCCCAGATCGCGCGCGAGGAGGCGCCGAACTGCCGCCTGTCGGAGGAGGCCTGGGCGCTGCTCTCGACCTATCCCTACCCCGGCAATATGCGCCAGCTCCGCCACGTGCTGCGGCTTGCCGGCTGCACGGCGGAGGATGGCGTGATCATGGACGCCGATCTCGACCTGCCGCCATTCGGCGGGAGAGCGACGGAGACCGATCTCGAAGCAGCCGAACGCGCGACGATCGTGGAAGCTCTGCGCAAGCACGGCGGCCGCGTCACCGAAGCCGCCCGCGCACTGAAGCTCAGCCGCGCGACGCTGTATCGGAAGATCAAGCAATTGAAGATCGAGACCGCGCAGTAGCGCCTGTCTCTTCCCTTCTCCCACAAGGGGAGAAGGAAAGTCACCGCCGATGCCTCCTACGAAAAATCAGTCCAGCTCAAATGCCGCGAATCGAGATCGCCGACTGAAACGGTCTCGCGGATTTCCTGCGGCGTGTGGAAGCTGCTGCGCAGGTACACCAGTGGTGCGGTGGTCGCCGAATGCGTCGCGCCGCGGACTTCGCCGACGAAGATCGAGTGCGTCTTGGTTTCGAACTCCTGCGCCAGCACGCAATCGAATGCGGCGACCGCATCCGTCAGCACGGGCGCGCCGGTGACCCCGCGCGTCCACTGGCCGAAGGCAAAGCGGTCGTCGCCGTTGACGCCCTTCTGGCCGCTGAAGGTCAGCGCCAGCAGGGCGTGATCCTCGTGCAGGAAGTTGATCGCGAAGGCGCCTTCCTCGCGGATGCGGGCGTGGGCGCTGGCGTTGCGGTTGACGCAGACGATCAGCGACGGTGGATTGTCCGACAGCGAGCAGGCCGACGTCACCGTCAACCCGGTGCGCTTGCCGTGCTCGGCGCCGACAGTGACCAGCGCGACCGCGCCGGCGCATTGGCGCATCGCCTGCTTGAAATCCTTTGCGTCGACGCTCACGCGGACATCTCCAAAACAGTGGCGGGTGCGGCAGGTTCGCGCCGCACCCGTATCAGGTCAAGCCGCCTTCTTCGCGGAGCCGAGATGCTTCAGCCGCGGCATCACCTCGTTCTTGAGCAGCGCGAGCGAGTGGTGCCAGGCCTCCGGCTTGTGCTTGTAATCGAAGCCGAACACGCAGAGTACGCCGAAGCCGCCGACCTCGTCGTAGATCTTCTCGATCTTCTCGGCGACCGTCGTTGGCGAGCCGACGATCCAGTTCCGCTTGGCGCAATATTCGACCGTCACGTCGCTGTCGGGCACGTCAGGGGCATGCTTCAGATAGTCCTTGAAGCCGAAATGGCCGAGCAGCGGCAGGAAGTATTCGCTCATCATCCGGCCCATCATGTCGCCGGTCGAGAGCTTCCAGGCCTCTTCCTCAGTGTCGGCGACGAAGACCTCGCGCACCAGCCGCCAGTCCGCGCGGTTCGGCTTGCGCCCGGTCTTGGCGGCGCCGATCTCGACCGAGTCCCAATGGCTGCCGACATAGGCCGGGTTGAGGTTGAGGCTCATCGGGATGAAGCCGCGCTCGCCCGCGAGCTTCAGCGTGTCCGAGTTCTTCGAGAGCCCGGCAACGCCGATCGGCGGATGCGGCGCCTGGAGCGGCTTGATGTGTGGCTTGAGGAAGTCGAACATCGTGTCCGGCTTGGTCACCGTCCAGAACTTGCCCTTGTAGGTGAAGGGCGCCGGATCGGACCAAAGCTTCAGGATGATCTCCAGCGCCTCGCGCGTCATGTCGCGGTTCTGGCCGCTCATGCCGTCGACGTTGAACATCGCCCAGTCGCTCGGCAAGCCCGAGGCCGCGACGCCGAAGTTGAGCCGGCCCTCGGAGAGATGGTCCAGCATCGCGACGCGGTTGGCGAGCTCGGCGGGGTGATGATAGGGCAGCAGGAAGCCGCCCGGTCCGATGCGCAAACGCTTGGTCTGCATCAGGGCCTGCGCGATCAGCAGGTCCGGCGTGGGATTGGGTTCCCAGGGCGCCGTGTGGTGCTCACCGATCCAGGCTTCCTGATAGCCGAGCTCGTCGAGCCAGCGCAGGACCTGAAGGTCCCAGTCGTGTCCTTCCTTCAGGCCGCACTCCGGCGGATGCGAAGGCATCGTGAAATAGCCGATCTCCATGGGTTTCCTCATCTGATGTTGACGCGTCTTGCTGCGCGTTCGGGGACGTGAACAGGAACAGCTTCAGCAAGCCGTGTGCCAGCGCGCCTTGCGCCCGGACCCCGCGAGAAAACGCTGGTTCGGGGCGGCAATTGCCGATATCCCGGGGCGGATTTGCTGGCGCTTCGTCTCATTGTCGCGAGACGGCGTCTTGGCCGTGAGACGAGGATACGCTTCGACATGACCGATCCCGCTTTTGTCGCGGTGGACTGGGGCACCAGCAGCTTTCGGCTCTGGCTGGTCGATCGCACCGGCCACGTGCTGGCCGAGCGTCGCAGCGACGAGGGCATGCTGGCGGCGGCGAAGGCCGGCTTCCGCGGCGTGCTGCAATCCCACCTTGCCGCGGTTCAAGCGCCCGATCATCTGCCGGTTCTGGTCTGCGGTATGGCCGGGGCCAAGACCGGCTGGGTCGAGGCCGGCTATGTCGACACGCCGGCGCCGTTGTCGGCGGTCCTGAAGCAGGCCGCCCGCGTGTCGGGCGAGGCACGCGACATCCGCATCCTCCCCGGCATCGCGCAGCGCGACTCAAAAGCGCCGGACGTGATGCGTGGCGAGGAGACGCAATTGCTCGGCGCGCTCGGCCTGGACGCTGCGGGCGAGGCGCTGGTCTGCATGCCCGGCACCCATTCGAAATGGGTGCGGGTCAAGGACGGCACGGTTACGCATTTCTCGACCTTCATGACCGGCGAGCTGTTCAGCGTCGTCTCGCGCGAGACGATCCTGTCGCTCGCGGTCGCCGGCGCCGATGAGGCCGAGGATGTCGCGAGCTTCAAGGCAGCCGTGAAAGCCGCGTTCGGGGCGCCGGCCTTCGCCGCCAATCTCCTGTTCACCGCGCGGTCGCGCCAACTGCTGTTCGGCGGCACGCCGGCTGCGGCGCGCGAGACGTTGTCGGGTACGTTGATCGGTGCGGAGCTCGCGGCGGGCCTGTCCGGCAGCGTACCCAAGACTGGCATCACGCTGATTGCGTCGGGTCGGCTTGCGGCTCTGTATAGGCAGGCTTTCGATGCGCTGAAGGTCGACGTGAGCCCGATCGATGCCGACGAAGCGGTGCGTCGCGGCCTGTCGATGGCGGCTGCGGCGATCTGGACGAAGTGAGAGGATTTTTGAGATGAGCGTTCCCTTTCCGTCGATGAAGCGCCCCCTCGTCGCGATCCTGCGCGGCGTCAAGCCGGAGGAGACCGAGGCCATCGTCGGCGTGCTGATCGAAGCCGGCATGACCGCGATCGAGATCCCGCTGAACTCGCCGGATCCGTTCCGCTCGATCGGCCTTGCGGCGAAGCTCGCGCCCTCGGGCGTGCTGATCGGCGCCGGGACCGTGCTGACCGCGGCGGACGTCGATCGTCTCAACGACGTCGGCGGCAGGCTGATGGTCTCGCCGAATGTCGATGTCGAGGTGCTGGCGCGCGCGCATCGGCACGCGATGGTGACACTGCCGGGCGTGTTCTCGCCGACCGAAGCGCTGCTTGCGGCGCGCTCCGGCGCATCTGGCCTGAAGTTCTTTCCGGCGAGCGTGTTGGGCGCGTCCGGCATTGCCGCGATCCGCGCGATCCTGCCGGCCGGCGTGATGATCGCCGCCGTCGGCGGCGTCTCCGATCAGAATTTTGCCGAGTACATCAAGGGCGGCGTCACCGCGTTCGGGCTCGGCTCCAGCCTCTACAAGCCCGGCATGTCGGCCAGCGATGTCGCGGCGCGCGCGAAGGCGACGATCGAGGCCTATGACCGGGCGATTGTGAAAGACTGAGGTGGCAACCGAGCCGCTGCGCCGCCGCGTTCCCGTGCTGGCGATCGCGATGCGAATTCCGTGATGAGCGGCCGTGGCGACGAGGTGATCGATCTCGCCAGGACCAATCTGCTATCGCGCTAGCTGCGCTTCGCCGACGGTACGGGCAAGCGCTCGTGGCGGCGCTGGAAGCGCTGCCAGTGCAGCACGGTGCCGATGAGTGCGGCGGGCACGAAGCCGAGCGCGATCAGCCAGTGCGGCAGTCCGTTCGGCGAGATGAAGGCGATGGCGATGTCGGAGATCAACCAGAGCGCCGCGAACATCACCGCGAAATCCGTGCGCGGGCAGCGCAGATAGTAGAACACGGCGGTGATGACTACGGCAGGCCCGATCGCGATGGCGATCAACACCGCCGTCAGCTCCTTCGGTGTCAGCGCGTCGAGCACCATCGACACCAACAGCCAGATGGCGGCAAACATGGCGATGATGTCGATCGGATGCCGCAACCGAATACCTCTCGCGGGAATGGGCTATGGTGAGTTCCAAGCCTTCGGCGTCGAGCCTTCGACGTCAAGCCCGTGCCGTCAAGCAAAATACGCCTATTCCTCGTCGTTTCCCGGCGTCGGGCGCAGCATGAAATGGCCGAAGGCGGAGGCGATCGGCTTGTCCGGATCGTCCTGCCAGGCGCGTGCCTCGAAGGCGACGATACGCCGGCCCTGTTTCACGATCGAGACATTGGCAATGGTATCCAGCGCGCGGCCGGAGCGCAGGTAGTTGACGGTGAGGCCGATCGGCTTCGGCAGCGTGGCGATCCCGAGCTCGCGCCGCACGCCGAGGATAGCCGTCGTCTCGAGGAAGGCGCCGGTCATGCCGCCATGGATCGCGGGCAGGATCGGATTGCCGATGATCTTTGGCGAGAACGGCATCGTCAGCGTGCCGTCGTCATTGACGCGAATGCCGAGGGCGCGCGCGAACGGGCTGTTGGCGAACGGGCCGTGCGGATCGTCAGGCGCCTCCAGCGTTGGAATGCTGCGCGAGTCCATCCTGCGGTCAGCGAGCATGTTGGTGCGATTGGCCGCGATCATGAAGCAGGCGGTCGCGGTCGCCACCGGATCGTCCTCCGACTCCTGATAGGCCGTGGAGCGCACGAAGGCGATCGAGCGGGTCGTGCGGTAGCAGATCGAATGCGCCTTGATGGCGAGCCCGGGCGTCGCCGGCTTCTGGTAGTCGATGCGCAAATCGAGCGTCGCGATCGCGCTGGTGCCGTCAAGCGCGAGCTGTACGGCCATGCCGCAGCTTTCGTCCAGCATCGCGGTCACGACGCCGCCATGCAGCACGCCGGTCTCGGTGTCGCCGACGAAGACGGGGCGGTAGGGCAGGCTAGACCAGGCCTCGCCCGGTGCGAACCGGTCGAGCTGGAGCCCGCTGATATGGCCGTAATCGGAACGGCGGCCTTTGATGGCCTCGGCAAGTTCCTCGAACGGACGTGTGGTCGACAGGTTGGACATGACGATGTTCTAGACCAGTGTCGGCCGCCGCGCAAAAACCCCGCATGCATCGTCGTACGGCGGGTTTGCAAGGCTGGTTTGGCCTCGACAGATCAGGCCGAAGCAACGATGGTGGGCGCTTCACTGCCCGCGAGGAGTATTCCATGGCTGACCCCGAAACACCCGCCGCCAACCAGGGGCCCGTCACCATTTCCGTCTCGAGCTCGGAGCGGGCGCCGATCATCTATTTCGACGGCGCGTCCTGCTTCGGCCATCACAATGGCGCGATCCAGATCGAGCTCGCCGCCAACCTCTTGATGCCCATCGGTGCCGCCGTCAGGGTCGACGTGGTCCAGACCGCGCATCTGCGCTGCAGTCCGGCCGCGGCGCTCGCCTTGCGCGAAGCACTCGACAAGGCGCTGGCGATACTCAAGCTCGGACAGCAGCAGCCGGAGGAGGCGATCCCTGCGGTGAAGAACTGAGGCGCGCAGGCGGGCCTGCGTGGTTCGACACGCGCCGCGAGGCGGCGCTGCTCACAATGAGGGTCTGAGACACCGCCGCGACACTTCAGCCGGCATGCACCTTCGGCTTCTTGCCGCCGTTCCACTTGCCGTCCAGCGCGCGTTCGATCTGGGCGGCGAGTTGCAGCAGCAGGCCGTCATTGGCCTGCTTGGCAATGGCCTGGATGCCGAGCGGCAGGCCGTGATCCTGGCTCGCCATCGGCATCGAGATCGCCGGCATGCCGCAGAGATTGGCGAGCGGGGTGAAGGCGAAGAAGCGCCAGAGATTGCCGAACCAGTCGAGCACGTCGGGATTGTCGGAGATGGTGAGATATTGCTTCGTGCCGACCTTCGGCGTCGGCAGCGCGGTGATCGGCGTCAGGATCACGTCCCACTGCTCGAAGAAGCTGCCGAAGCCGCGCGAGGTCGTGTTGAACACGGCCTGCATCTTCGCCCGATCGGCGAAGCTGGTGTGAAGCCCGGCTTCCCAGATCCGGATGTTCATCGGCTCGATCAGATCTTCCGGCGGCCGCTCCAGCCCGCGCGCGGCCAGCATGTTGGAGATCACGACCGAAAAATTCGAGATGTAGCAGGTGGTCTGCGCCGCGAAGGCGGCGCGGAAATCGAGCTCGGGCAACGCATAGTCGACCTGGTGGCTGAGGCCTTCGAGGAAGCGGCCGGTCTTCTCCAGCTCGGCGGCGATCTCGGGCGTTGCGGTGTAATCGCCCCAGCTGTGCGACAGCGCGATGCGCAGCTTCGATGGATCGCGCTTGATCATCTCGCTGTAAGGCTGCGCCGTGGTCCAGAACGGCATGAACTCGCCGGGCGCCGGCCCGCGGGCATGATCGACGAAAGCCGCGGTGTCGCGCACCGTGCGTGACTGGCAGCCCTGGATCGAGACGAGGCCGGTGAGGTCGGACATGTGCGGCGCCAGCGAGAACACGCCGCGCGAGACCTTCAATCCGATATTGCCGTTGACCCCGGCGGGAATGCGGATCGAGCCGCCGCCGTCGGTCGCGTGCGCGATCGGCACCACGCCGGCGGCGACCATCGCAGCACTTCCCGCCGACGAGCCGCAGGTGGTGTAGTCGGTATTCCAGGGGTTGCGGGTGACATAGACGGCGGGATTGTCGGCCGAACTGCACACGCCGAATTCCGGCGTCGTGGTACGTCCGATCAGATTGAGTCCTGCCTGGCGGAATTTGCCTGTGAGGAACGTGTCGGCCGCGGCGCGATTGCCGCGCATCAACAGCGAGCCCATCTCCTGGAGCCGGCCCTTCATGGTCGGACCGAGATCCTTCATCAGGAAGGGCAGGCCCGCGAAGGGGCCTGCGAGATTGGCGCCGTCCTTGGCTGGGTCGGCGATCACGTCGTCGAACAGCTCGACCACGCCCGACAGCGTCGGATTGACCTTGGCGACGGCAGCCGCGGCCTGACGTGCCAGTTCCTTCGCCGTCAGCTCGCCCTTGCGGACCCGTGCCGCAAGTCCGACGCCATCGTG
This sequence comes from Bradyrhizobium sp. CCBAU 53338, assembly GCF_015291665.1. Classification (NCBI taxonomy): domain Bacteria; kingdom Pseudomonadati; phylum Pseudomonadota; class Alphaproteobacteria; order Hyphomicrobiales; family Nitrobacteraceae; genus Bradyrhizobium; species Bradyrhizobium sp. CCBAU 53338. The sequence continues at coordinate 6,181,344 of NZ_CP030048.1, read as the reverse complement.
CTGCGTCCATTCGTTCCAGCTCATCGGCAAAGTCATGAAGTCCAAATCCCCTTGGATGCGGCGCCACCTTTTTCGCAAGGGCCCGCGTGAATCAACTGAGCCGGCGCGAAGGGCAGGGTTGCGCCGGGCGGAGAGGTAGCGGCGTCCATTAAGGCAGACGTGCGATCACTGCAACCGGACCGCCGCCGGCCGGGCCCTGATGTTCGGCGCCGCCTGAAACATAGACCGCGCCGGTGCCGGCAAGACCCGCGATCAAGCCGCCGACCGCGGCGCGGGCGTGGCGGGTCGAACTGATGTCGGTGTCCTCGAGCATGGTGTGGCGGCAGCCGCGCACGGTGCCATCGGGCGAGGCCTCGGCCTTGGCGAGCACGTTGACGAGCGCGCGGCCGGCTTTGGCCTGCGCGCCAAGACCCTGCGCGCCAAGACCCTGTGCGCCAAGACCCTGTGCGCCAAGTCCGACGCTGCTCAGCGCCTCGATCACCGCGGCGGCATCGATTGCGTCGTTCATCACGGCGTGCCCGATCTCGAATTCGCTCGCGGAGCTTTCCGAATTGCCGAGCACGATGACGACGTTGTGCATCAGCTCGATCCCCGAGGAGGTCGATGCCACCTTCGAGAACAGATCGTAGCGCCGCAGCACGTCCTCGTCCTTGGCGTCGGCGGCGACCTCGCCGAGCGCAACAGCAACGCCGAGCGCGGAGGCGCCGCGCGAATAGGCCATCGAGCTGTAGGCGCTGATCGTCACCGCCTTGTGGCCGCGTGAGCTTGCTTCCTCGACGCGCTCGCTGGTCAGCAGCGGGCATTTGATCTGGACGAAATGAACGTCAGCGGCGTCGGTGATGCCGGCATCCGCCATCGCGGCCTTCACGGCCTTGGCGGTCTCGGCGATCTGCGCCGAGCGGCCAAGCTCCTCGGGCAGGAAATCGCGCGTCTGCGCCATGCCGATGCTCAGGCGCTTGCCGGAGATGCCTGCCGGTGGCGTCTCGAGCTGCTGGCGCGTGAACACCGTGATATGCGGGCTGAGCACGCCCTCGGTGCCGCCGGACATCACGAAGGCGATGCGCTGCTCGACCTCTTCAGGTGTCAGGCCGAGCCTTGGCGCCAGCGCCGTGCACAGCGCGGCGACGGCATATTCCCGGGTGAAATCGTTGACGCCGCCATTGCCCTCGGTCTTGCCGAGGATCGCCAGGATGGAGGCCGGATCGATCGCGCGAGAGGCGATCAGGCCCAGGAGGCCGGAAACGTCGCCGGGGCCTCTGGTGGCGATCTTGAAGACGCCGACCGATGTTGTGCGCATGGATAGTCCTGTGGAATTCGATGGCCCGGCAAGTCCAACAGCCGTGGAAGCGGGGTGGATGTCAATCCCCGATGTCGTCCTGGCGAGAGCCAGGACGACACTGAACCTGTTGCACGGCCACGTCCCTGTTTCGCCTGCCTGTCAATCCCGCGCTTCAAAAATATTCCGCTTTACCGAAATTCGGTTTTGTCGTATGTGTCGCCCATCCTGATCCGGCGAAAAGGGGCGGTCGTACGTCGTCACGAGCCGCGGATCGGGTCGCGGTGGACGCGGGCAGCGCCGTCGCGGATGCGGGCCGCAGGGTGGGGCGATGGATTGAGCCGAACCCCGTGAGCGTCTTGCAAGCCGCGTTGTACGAACGGCGCTCGATGTCTTGCGAAGCCTCTTGGCGAAGCAGGGTCGCTTGCGTACGGCAAAACCGTGTGGTCCCGGCCGTCGTCGCTACGGTCAAGCCTTGCGGATGCGGCATCGCGCCAACCGGCGCGGTGCCGGTGACTTCCGTCGGGCGAGGGAGGCCAGAAGGAATTCGGCTCCCGGGAGAGCACGGCATAAGCCGTCCAACCATCGCGCAGGGAAGGCCGTGTGTTCGGCCACACCTGTATGCCGCTGTGCAGTTCTTTTTGCGCTACATGCGCACAGCGGACCGTGGGTGCCGGCCGGCACCCGGCCTTCCCTGCGCCCTTTGTTTTGAGGGCGTGACGCGAACAGCAAAACTCGGGCGGATTGCGCCGCGAGGAGGCGAAGCTGTGTCTGCTGAACGAAGTTGCGGAGATGAATAATCCAAGGGTGCCTCGTGCCGTGGACGCTGCGCAGCACAAAGTAATGCGCTGCTGTGCCGGGGCCCATCTCGCCGCATGCCGCGCCACTTTCTGGGGCCTGGCTCTGCGCCGCAACGCTTGCGCGTCGCAGCGCGTCCGGGACACGAGCCCCCGCGACATCCCCACGATTGTGGCGAGATCGCATCGGCTCGACAAAAAAATCCTCTGTCGACGGTTGTGCGCCGCATCTTGATGAATCAACCTCGGTTGGTTCATAAGCGGCGTCCCGCGGCCGGATTTCGGTTTGCGTCGCGTGCTTGGATATAGAGGAAATCTCGCGTGGCAAATATCAACCAGAAAATTGCGCAGGAGCTTGGGGTACGGGCGGAGCAGGTCGAGGCCGCGGTGACGCTGCTCGACGGCGGCGCCACGGTTCCCTTCATCGCCCGCTACCGCAAGGAAGCGACCGGTGCGCTCGACGACGCGCAATTGCGCACCCTGGAGGAGCGCCTGGTGTACCTGCGCGAGCTCGAAGACCGCCGCAAGGCGATCCTCGAATCAGTCCGCGAACAGGGCAAGCTCGATGCCGCGCTGGAGGCCTCAATTCTCGCCGCCGACAGCAAGGCACGCCTCGAAGACATCTATCTGCCGTTCAAGCCGAAGCGACGCACCAAGGCGGAGATTGCCAAGGAAGCCGGCCTCGAGCCGCTCGCCAATCAGCTCATGGCAGAGCCCGGCAACGATCCCAAGGTCGTTGCCGAAGGTTTCATCAATGCCGAGAAGGGCGTCGCGGATGCCGCGGCCGCGCTAGACGGCGCCCGCGCCATTCTGGTCGAGCGCTTCGACGAAGACGCCGACCTGATCGGCGCGCTCCGCGAGGACATGTGGACCAATGCGCGCATGGCCTCCAAGGTGCGCGACGGCAAGAAGACCGAGGGCGAGAAGTTCGCCGACTATTTCGACTTCTCCGAGCCGCTGACCAAGCTGCCGTCGCATAGAATTTTGGCGATGTTCCGCGGCGAAAAGGAAGAGATCCTCGATCTGCAGATTCAGGCCGAGGAGGCGCCGCCCGCCGGCGTACCCGGCGCCTATGAACTCAAGATCATGAAGCGGTTCGGCATTGCCGACCTCAAGCGCGCCGGCGATCGCTGGCTGATCGACACCGTGCGCTGGGCCTGGCGCACCAAGATCCAGGTGCATCTCAACATCGACCTACGCATGCGGCTGTGGAACGCGGCCGAGACCGAGGCCGTGCGCGTGTTCGCCTCGAACCTGCGCGACCTGCTGCTGGCCGCGCCCGCCGGCACCCGCGCCACCATGGGCCTCGATCCCGGCTACCGCACCGGCGTCAAGGTCGCCGTGACGGATGCGACCGGGAAGGTGGTCGACACCGCCGTGATCTATCCGCATGAGCCGCAGCGGCAGTGGAACGAGGCGCTCGCGATTCTCGGCAAGCTTGCGATCAAGCATCGCGTCGAGCTGATCGCGATCGGCAACGGCACCGCCTCGCGCGAAACCGACAAGCTCGCCGGCGATCTCGTCAAGGGCCTCGCTGAACTCAAGATGTCCAAGATCGTGGTGTCGGAAGCCGGCGCGTCGGTCTATTCGGCCTCGGCCTTCGCCTCGGAGGAACTGCCCGGTCTCGACGTCACCCTGCGCGGCGCGGTCTCGATCGCGCGGCGTCTGCAGGATCCGCTCGCCGAGCTCGTCAAGATCGAGCCCAAGGCGATCGGCGTCGGCCAGTATCAGCACGACCTCGGGCAGGCCAAGCTCGCCAAATCGCTCGATGCCGTGGTCGAAGATTGCGTGAACGCCGTCGGCGTCGACGTCAACACCGCCTCCGCGCCGCTGCTGGCGCGCGTGTCGGGCGTCGGCTCGGGCCTCGCCCAGAGCATCGTCGCGCATCGCGACGCCAACGGCCCGTTCAAGTCGCGCAAGGCGCTGAAGGACGTGCCGCGCCTGGGTCCGAAGGCGTTCGAGCAGTGCGCCGGCTTCCTGCGCATCCTCGGCGGCGAAGACCCGCTCGATGCCTCCGGCGTGCATCCGGAAGCCTATCCGGTGGTGCGCCGGATTCTCGAAGCGACCAAGAGCGACATCAAGGCGCTGATCGGCAGCAGCGAGCTCGTGCGCACGCTCAAGCCGAAGGACTTCGTCGACGAGACCTTTGGTCTGCCCACCGTCACCGACATTTTGAAGGAATTGGAAAAGCCCGGCCGCGACCCGCGTCCGGCGTTCAAGGCCGCGGTGTTCAAGGAGGGCGTCGAGGAGATCAAGCATCTCCAGAAGGGCATGATCCTCGAGGGCACCGTGACCAACGTCGCCGCCTTCGGTGCCTTCGTCGACATCGGCGTGCACCAGGACGGCCTCGTGCACATCTCGGCGATGTCGAAGAACTTCATCAAGGATCCACGCGAGGTCGTGAAGCCCGGCGACATCGTCAAGGTCAAGGTGCTGGACTTCGAGGTCGCCCGCAAGCGCATCTCGCTGACGCTCCGCCTCGACGACGAGGTCGGCGCCAGGAAGGACGCCCCCGGCATGCAGCGCGACAACAGCGTACGCAGTCCGGCCCGCATGACCTCCTCGGCCCCGCGCAAGCAGGAGCCATCCGGCGGTGGCGGCGCGCTGGCCGAAGCGATGCGCCGGGCTGCGGAGAAGAACAACGGGAAACGGGCGTAACAAGCCGAGTAGCGCATAGAGGGCGAGCTCCATCCGCCCGTCATTGCGAGCGTAGCGAAGCAATCCAGGCTGCCACCGCGGAAAGACTCTGGGTTGCTTCCCCGCGAGAGCTCTCCGCAGTGACGGGGAGAGATCGTCGCTCCCCGCTCAGAGCTCGATCACGCCGCGGCGCGCCGCATGCGCGACCGCATCGGTGCGGCCGGTCGCATCCAGCTTGTCGAGCAGCGAGCCGACGTGGAATTTCACGGTGTGCACGGAGATGTTGAGCTGGCGCGCGATCATCTTGTTGGAGGCGCCTTCCGCCATCAGCGCCAGCACGTCGAGCTCGCGCTGCGTCAGCGCGATGTCATCGGGCATGACGCGGGGGTCGCGCGCGACGATGGTCGCATTGGCGCGCTCGCCGGGCGAGGCAAGGCGAAGCCCCGCGACGCTGCCGAGCAGGGTCGCGAGGCGGTCGGCCAGTGCGGGATCGTCGATCTCCAGCGACAGCACGATCTCGGGCGCGGTGTCCGCGCTCACGTCTCGGGCCTCTCGCCGATCGTGACCCTGAAGCTCGCTGGTTCACCGCCACGGCGGACCGCGACGTCGATCACCCGGCCGACGCTGGCAGGTCCCAGGGTGCGCAACAGTGCGCGCACGCCGGACAGCTTCTGGTCGTTGACTGCCACGATCACATCGCCCTGGCGGATGCCGGCCGCGGCAGCGGGCCCTGCCTTGTCGACATTCATCACCATCGCGCCGACGCCGTCGTCGAGCCGCAGCGGCTGGAGGCCGAGCCCGAGATAGCCGCGGGCGATGCGGCCCCGCGTTTCGAGTTGTGCCGCGACGCGCTCGATCGTTGCGGTTGGGATCACCAGAACGCGGCGCGGCCCGAGCACCGCCATGCCGAAAGCCTCGCCTGAAGCATCGACGGCGAGGCCGCCCTCCTGGTTCGGACGCAGGCGAACATCGAGTTCGATCCGTGCGTCGATCTCGCCGCCGCGCAAGGAGCGCCAGCCAGTGCCGGAGACCGAGACCATCCCGAGCGCCGCACTCGCCGTGTCTCTGTTGGTGGCGACCACGACAGAGAGCGCGCCGAGGGCGGGGACTGTCGTGGCCAGCTCGACCGGGGTGATGCCGGTGTCGGCGCGCAGCAGCGCGATATCGGTGGTGTGGTCGCGGCCGACGATCGCGGCGGTGGCCGTGCTGCCGTCGGCAAGGACGATTCCGACCTCGCCTTCGTCGGCCAGCGCCTCGTCGGCGGTGACGATCAGGCCCGGCTTCCAGACGAAGCCGGTCGAGCGGGAGCGATGCGAATGCACTGACACGACGGATGGCGCGATGCGCGCGACGACGTCTGAGAGCGCTGACGACAGCGAGGCGAGAGGGGTGAGGTCAGTCATGGAAGGCTCCTGTAAGCTGCCTCCAATCTGGGATGTCGCGGCGGCCAGCGAAACTGGCCGGGTGGCCAGTCGTCCCCAAAGCCGCGGCCGACGAACATGTGATTGGAGCCGCTCACGGGAACGTGTAGCAATCCCCACATTGCGCCCGACGGCCTCAAACGATTTGCAGCGAGCCCCGACCGATGACCATCGACCTCACCCGCCGCACCCTGCTTCAACTCGCCGGGGCCAGCTCGCTCGCGATGGCCGCGGCGGCTGCCGCGCGCGCCGAGGGCGTTCCGCAGGGCGGCGGGCCGACCTATGCCAGCCGCACGCCGATGCGGGTCGGCATGGTGACGCTGCGAGTGAGGAATCTCGGCAAGGTCGCCGACTATTACCGCGACGTGATCGGCCTCACCGTGATGGGGCGTTCGGCGACTGCCGCGAAACTCGGCACGGCCGGTATCGCGTTGCTGGCGCTGGAGGCCCGTCCCGACGCTGCGATCGAGCCGCGAAACGCCGCCGGCCTCTATCACACCGCGTTCCTGATGCCGACGCGCAAGGACCTCGCGCGCTGGCTGGTCCACGCCGCCTCGCACCGCGTGCCGCTGTCGGGCTTTGCCGATCATCTCGTCAGCGAGTCCGTCTATCTCGACGACCCCGAAGGCAACGGCATCGAAGTCTATGCCGACCGCGATCCCTCGCAATGGCAGTGGAGCGAGGGCAGCGTGAAGATGGCGACCGACGAGCTCGACATCCCAGATTTGTTGTCGCTGACCAACACGCGCGTCAGCGATTACGCCAGGGCGCCGGACGGACTACGCGTCGGCCACATGCATTTGCGTGTCGGCGATCTCGCGCAGGCGCAGAAGTTTTACCACGGCGCTGTCGGCCTCGACCCGACCCGCAGCCGCAACGGCGCCGCCTTCCTGTCGTCGGGGCGCTATCATCACCATCTCGGCATGAACGTCTGGCAGAGTCAGGGCGCCGGCCAGCGCGACGATGCCGCGACAGGGCTCGCCTGGTTCTCGCTGGTGACTGAGAAGCGGGACATCCTCGCCGCGCAGGAGGAGCGCCTGCGCGAGGGCGGCGCGCAGATGGCGCAGCTGCCTGACGGCGTCGAGGCGGTCGATCCCTGGGGCACGCGGGTGCGGCTGCTCAAGGTGTAAGCGGCCCGCGCGTTCGCTTGCTGGCAATAGGAGCCCATGGTAGCACGCCATGGATCGCGCGCCTGCCCGACCGAACTCGGCTCCCCCGGACTTCATTCCCGACATGACAGAATTTCGCGGCGTCTTTCCCTATCTCGTCTCGCCCGTCGATGCTGACGGCACCGTGCGTACCAACGTGCTTGCAGCGCTCTGCGACGATCTGATCGGCGCCGGCGTGCACGGGCTGACGCCGCTCGGTTCGACCGGCGAGTTCGCCTATCTCAATGCCGCGCAGCGCCTGGCCGTGGTGCGGACCACGATCGAGGCTGCGAAGGGGCGGGTACCCGTGGTGGCGGGCGTTGCGTCGACCTCGACGGCGGATGCGGTGGCGCAGGCACAGGCCTGCCAGAAGCTCGGTGCCGACGGCATTCTGGCGATCCTGGAGGCCTACTTCCCGCTCAATGATGCCCAGATCGAATCCTATTTCCGCAGCATCGCGGATGCCGTGGACATTCCCGTCGTCCTCTACACCAATCCCCAATTCCAGCGCTCGGATCTGACCCTCGACGTCATCGCGCGCCTCGCCGAGCATCCGCGCATCGGCTACATCAAGGACGCCTCGACCAACACCGGGCGGCTGCTTTCGATCATGAATCGCTGCGGCGATTCCTTGCGCGTGTTCTCGGCCTCTGCCCATATCCCGGCCGCGGTGATGCTGATCGGCGGCCTTGGCTGGATGGCGGGACCGGCCTGCATCATCCCGCGCCAGAGCGTTAAGCTCTATGATCTCTGCCAGGCCGGCCGCTGGGACGAGGCCATGGCGCTCCAGCGCAAGCTGTGGCGCATCAACGAGGCCTTCGCCCGCTTCAACCTCGCGGCCTGCATCAAGGCCGGCCTCGCGATCCAGGGCTATGACGTCGGCGATCCCGTTCCGCCGCAGGCCGCGTTGACGGCCGATGCGCGCAAGGTGGTGGAAGCTGCGCTCAAAGAGCTCGGCTAAGCGCTCTTATTATGCCGAAAGCGCGGCATTTCCGCCCAAAACCGCGGCTGGTCTCGCCTGTCTCGATCCGCTAAAAGGCGCCCGCACTTTGAGGCTTAGAGGACCTAAGGAATGAACATTCTTCCCGGCAGTTTGCGTTTCGGAGCGGGTCGGCCCGTCAAGCGTTTGGAAGACCAGCGGCTGCTCACCGGGAAGGGGCAATTCATCGACGACATGCCGGAGGACGGCGCGCTGTGGTTGCACGTGCTGCGCTCGCCGCATGCGCACGCGAAGATCGTCTCGATCGACACCAGCGCAGCGGCATCGATGCCCGGCGTCACCGCGATCTATACCGGAGCCGACCTGATCAAGGACGACGTCGGCAGCATCCCGACGCTGAGCATCTTCAAGCGCCCCGACGGCAAGCCGATGACGGTGCCGCCGCGCCGGTTGCTCGCTCATGAGGTCGTGCGTTACACCGGCGAAGCGGTGGCTGCGGTGGTGGCTTCGTCGCGCGCAGAGGCCCAGAGCGCGGCCGAAGTGATCGTGGTCGAGTACGACGTGCAGCCCGCGGTGGTCGATCCGGTCGAGGCCGTGAAGCCCGGTGCGCCGGTGGTATGGCCGGAGGCGCCCGACAACATCGTCGGCGCGATGAGCTATGGCGATGCCGCCAAGGTGGACGAGGCCTTCGCCAAGGCCGCGCATACCGTCGAGCTCGATCTCGTCAGCCAGCGCCTTGTGCCCTCGGCCATGGAGCCGCGCTCGACCATCGCCGAGATCGACAAGAAGACCGGCCGGCTCCTCCTGCATGTGCAGTCGCAGACCCCGGCCTCGACCCGCGATGTGCTGGCGGAAGCCGTATTGAAGCGTCCCAAGGACAGCGTGCGCGTGCTGGTCGGCGACATCGGCGGCGGCTTTGGGCAGAAGACCAATCTCTATCCGGAAGACGGCATCGTCGCCTATGTCGCGACCAAGCTGAACAAGAAGATCCGCTGGCGCGGCGATCGCACCGACGAGTTCGTCGGCGGCACCCATGGCCGCGATCTCACCTCGACCGCATCCTTTGCTCTGGACGAGAAGGGCAAGGTGCTGGCCTATCGCGTCACCTCGATCGGCTGCACCGGCGCGTACTCCTCGGGCGCGGCCAACATCATTCCGCTGGTGCTCGGGCCGTTCGTGCAGACCGGCGTCTACGATTTGCCGCTGGTGCATTTCGAGATCAAGTCGGTGATGACCCACACCGCACCGGTCGGCGCCTACCGCGGCGCGGGCCGCCCCGAGGCGGTCTTCATCGTCGAGCGTCTGTTCGACGCCGCTGCACGCAAGATCGGCATGGATCCGCGCGCGATCCGCAAGGCGAACTACATCAAGCCGGCGCAGCTGCCCTACACGAATGCCGCGGGGCAGGTGTACGATTCCGGCGCCTTCGCACACATGCTCGACCGTGCGGTGACGCTCGCCGACTGGGACGGTTTTGCCGCGCGCAAGAAGGCGGCGAAGAAGAAGGGCCTGCTCTACGGCCGCGGGCTCACCTCCTACATCGAATGGACCGGCGGTCGCGCCCACACCGAGAAGGTCAGCCTGCACGCCACCTCGCAGGGCCGCGTCATCTTGCATTCCGGCACCATGGCGATGGGGCAGGGGCTGCAGACCACCTACACCCAGATGATCTCCGACACGCTCGGCATCCCCATGGACAAGATCGACGTCGTCCAAGGTGACACCGATCTCGCCATGGGTTTCGGCAGCGTCGGTTCGCGCTCGTTGTTCGTCGGCGGTACCGCGGTCGCGGTCTCCTCGAACGATCTGATCCAGAAGGCGCGCGAGAAGGCGGCGAATGTGCTGGAGACCTCGGTCGAGGACATCGAATATCAGGGCGGCATGCTCACCGTGGTCGGCACCGATCGCCGCATCAGCCTGTTCGACATCGCCGAGAAGGAGGCTGGCGCCAAGCTCAGCGTCGATTCCGAGGGCGAGGTTGATGGTCCCAGTTGGCCGAACGGCACGCATATCTGCGAGGTCGAGATCGATCCGGAGACTGGCGTATCAAAGGTCGTGCGCTACACCACCGTCGACGACGTCGGCGTCGCCGTGAACCCGATGCTGGTGACGGGGCAGATCCATGGCGGCGTCGCGCAGGGCATCGGCCAGGCGCTGTACGAGGGCGTGTCCTACGATGCCGACGGTCAGCTTCTGACGGCAAGCTACCAGGACTACTGCATCCCGCGCGCCGACGATGTGCCGCCCATTGTCGTGACGCTGGACGATTCCGCGCCTTGCCGCACCAATCCGTTGGGTGCCAAGGGCTGCGGTGAATCCGGTGCCATCGGTGGGCCGCCCTGCGTCACCAACGGCGTGATGGATGCGCTCGCCGAGCTCGGTATCAGCCAGCTGAATACGCCGCTGACGCCGCAGAAGATCTGGAAGGCGATCAGGGACGCGAAGGTGGCGGGCTAAGCGCGCTTGTCCGGGACGACGGCGGAACGTGTGGCGCCGTCCCCCTCAGATCCCCAGCATCATCTTCGCAATGATATCGCGCTGGATCTCCGACGTGCCGCCGAAGATCGTGTAGGCGCGGCCGTTGAGATATTCCGGCACGACCGTCAGCATGTCCTCAGGCAGCGCCGGCTCGTGGTTGAGCTTGTAGAGCGGGCGCATCGGCTCGACCGCGAGTGCGTCGTGGCCGATGACGTCGACCCCTAACCGCGTCACGGCCTGCCGGATCTCGCTGTTGCGCAGCTTCAGGATCGACGACACCGCGCCGGGATTTTGCCCTGTCTGCAGCGCCGAGAGCACGCGCAGCTCGGTCATTTCAAGCGCGTCGATGTCGACCTCGACCTCGGAGATGCGCGCGGCGATATCGGGGCTGTCGATGGCGCGTCCCGTCAGATCGGACTCCGCGAGTTCGGTGATCGCTCGGAGTCCCTCGCGCAGCTTGGCTGACGCGATGCCGGAGCCACGTTCGAACTCGAGCAGATATTTGCCGTAGGTCCAGCCCTTGCCTTCGTCGCCGACGCGGTTGGCCACGGGCACGCGCACGTCGTCGAAGAAGACCTGGTTGACCTCGTGGTCGCCGCCGATGGTGAGGATCGGGCGCGTGGTGATGCCCGGCGTCGCCATGTCGATCAGGATGAAGCTGATGCCGTCCTGCTGCCGCGGTCCGTCGCTGGTGCGCACAAGCGCGAACATGCGGTTGGCGTGATGGGCGTGCGTGGTCCAGATCTTGGTGCCGTTGATGATGTAGTCGTCGCCGTCGCGCACCGCGCGGGTCTTCAGCGAGGAGAGGTCGGAGCCGGACCCCGGCTCGGAATAGCCCTGGCACCAATAATCCTCGCCAGAGAGAATCCGCGGCAGATAGAAATTCTTCTGCTCCGGCGAGCCGAAACCGATGATGACGGGGCCGACCATCTTCACGCCCATCACGTTCACATTGGGCACGCCGGCCCGCGCGCATTCGCTCTCGAAGATCCAGCGCTGCGCCGGCGTCCAGTCGGGGCCGCCATGATCGACCGGCCAGCCCGGAGCGCCCCAGCCGCGGCCGTGCAAGGCGCGCTGCCAGGCCATGCCGATGTCGGGATCGGAGAACACCGACGGCGTCAGCGCAGTGGCGCGCTTCATATCCTCGGTGAGATTCTTGGCGATGAAGCTCCGCACCTCGCTCTGGAAGGCGCGCTCCTCGGCATTGAACGAGAGGTCCATGATGCGCTCCTTGTGTCAGGCAGCTTTGATGGTGCGGTCAAGCTGGGCGTGGCGGGCATAATGGTGCGCGGTGCCGCCGAACAGTGTCTCGAAGGCGACCAGCCGCTTGAAATAGGCGCCGACCTCGAGCTCCTCGGTAACGCCCATGCCGCCGTGAAGCTGGATCGACTGCTCGCCGACGAAGCGGGCGCATTTGCCGATCTTCGCCTTCGCAGCCGAAGCTGTGCGAGCACGTTCCATCGGCGCGCTGTCGGCCTTCAGCGCGGCACGCAGCGCCATCGAACGGGCTTCGTCGACCTGGATCGCCATGTCGGCGAGGCGGTGGCGGATCACCTGGTTGGCGGAGAGCGGCCGGCCGAATTGCTTTCGGATCCTGGTGTACTCGAGCGTGGTATCGAGCAGCGTCTGCATGATGCCGACGGCTTCCGCCCCGAGCGCAGCCATGGCGCGATCGACCGCCCATTCGATTGCCGGCAGCGCGTCCTTTCCGTCACCGAGCAGGGCATCTGCCGGCAGCTGCACGTCGGCGAGTTCGATGTTGCAAGCCCGCCCGCCGCCGAGGCGCGGATAATCCGAGATCGACAACCCTTGGGCCGTTGCCGACACCAGAAACAGGCCGATCCGCCCCGACGGTCCCTGATGGTCGTGCAGATGCGCGGAGACGATGATCTCGTCAGCGGCATGGCCATCGAGCACGGCGACCTTGCTGCCGGAAAGACGCCAGCCTTGCGCCGTCTTGGTCGCTGACGTCGCGACCTTGGCGAGATCGAACCGCGCTGCACGCTCGGAATGCGCGAACGCAACCTTCAATGATCCGTCGGCAATTTCGGGCAGGCTCGCCTGCTTCTGCGCCGTGCTGCCGCATCGCTCGATCAGCGCTGCGCCCAGCACGACCGTCGCGACATACGGCTCGGACACCAACCCGCGCCCAAACGCTTCCATCAGGATGCCGATCTCAACCGGCCCGCCGCCGAGGCCGTCGAACTCCTCCGGAATCGGCAGCGCCAGCCAGCCGAGATCCGCAAACTGCTTCCACACATCAGGGCTGAAGCCGAGTGGATCATTGGCGGTCTTGCGGCGGTGGTCGGCATCGTAGCTCTCGGCCACGAAGCGCTCCGCGCTTTCGCGCAGCAGCCGTTGCTCGTCGGTGAGATTGAGATCCATGGCGTTTACTCCGCGGCCGCCGGCTTGCGCACGGAAGGATGCAGTCCGGATGGATCGACCACCATGCCGAACTCCTGAAGATTGTGGGCGTGACAGAGCTGATGCAGGGCGAAGGCCTGGTCGATCGCTGCGGGCTGGCCCATCACGTCGACGGAGCGGTTCACGGCTTCCTTGGTCAGCTTCAGCGCGAAGGACGGCTTTGCTGCGATTCGGCGTGCCAGCTCCAGCACGCGCGATGACAGCTCCGCACGCGGTACGACCCTGTTGACCATGCCGAGCTGATGCGCCTCCTGCGCGCTCCAGCTGTCGGCAGTGAACAGGAATTCCTTGGCCTTGCGGGGGCCGAGTTCCCAGGGATGCACGAACCATTCGACGCCGCAGACGCCCATCGTCACGACCGGGTCACAGAACTGCGCATCGTCGCTGGCGACGATGAGGTCGCAGGCCCAGGCCAGCATCAAGCCGCCGGCGATGCACTTGCCGTGCACTTCCGCAATCATGGGCTTGGCGAGGTTGCGCCAGCGCCGCGTGATCTGGAGATATATTTCCTGCTCACGCGCGAAGCGGCCGTGGGCGTTCGCCTCGGCAAAGCCGCCCCAATTTCCTACCGGCGGAAAATCTGTGCCTGCGGCGTTCTTGCCGCCAGGGCGCAAATCGTGGCCGGACGAGAAATGCGGCCCGTTGCCGGCGAGGATGATGACCTTGACCGCGTCGTCCTGCACCGCCGCGTCGAAGGCGGCGTTGAGGTCGTAGGTCATTTGCAGGTTTTGCGCGTTGCGCGCGTCGGGCCGGTTCATGACTATTCTGGCAATCGCCGGCTCCGGCCGCTCCACGAGGATGGTCTCGAACGAGGACATGGCGCGTTCCCCTGCTGCTTTTCGTCTTGTTTGCTTCGAGTTGACTATGTCGCGTGGTGCTAGGCAAGGGGCTTGCGTCAGCCGGCTGCTTTTCGCGCCGTCCGGTCGGGATATCTGGCGCCGTGTGCGCGCAATCTGGTAGCTTGCCCCCGATTCCACCGGGAGAAATTTGATGCGCAAGATCCTGACCGTGCTGGCGGCGCTGGCCTCGCTCAGCCTCACCAATTGCGGCTACAACGCGATCCAGAGCCAGGACGAGCAGATCAAGGCCAACTGGTCCGAGGTGGTGAACCAGTATCAACGCCGCGCCGATCTCGTGCCCAACCTCGTCAACTCGGTGAAGGGCTTTGCGCAGCAGGAAAAGGACGTATTGCTCGGCGTCACCAATGCCCGCGCCAAGGTCGGCAGCATCCAGGCGACGCCCGAGGTGCTCAACGATCCCGCCGCCTTCCAGAAATTCCAGGCCGCCCAGGGCGAGCTCTCCAGCGCGCTGTCGCGGCTCCTTGTCGTTACCGAAAATTATCCGCAGCTCAAGTCTGACGCGCTGTTCAAGGATCTGATGTCGCAGCTGGAGGGGACCGAGAACCGCATCACGGTCGCGCGCAACCGCTACATCAAGTCGGTGCAGGAGTACAACGTCACCATCCGCTCGTTCCCGAGCAACCTCACCGCGATGATGTTCGGCTACAAGGCGAAGGCGAACTTCACGGTCGAGAACGAGAAGGAGATCTCGACCGCGCCGAAGGTCGATTTCAACGCCGCGCCCGCGCCGTCAAAGTAATCGCGCCGTTTTACGCATGGGCTTCACCGCACCCACCGCTGTCATCCCCCGCGAAAGCGGGGGATCAAGAACGCCGAGGCCTTTCGGTGTTCCGCTGGCGCCTCTGGAATACCGGATAGCCCGGTCGAGGCGGGCGATGACAGCGAATATGTGGTGGCGTGCTGCCCTCATTGTTGCGCTTGTATTCACGTTCGTCGTCCACGCCTTGGCCGACGTCGCGGTGCCGCAGCTCACCGGCCGCGTGGTCGACCGGACCGGCACGCTGTCGAGCAGCGACATCGCTGCGCTCTCGCAGGAGCTCGGCGATTTCGAGACGCGCAAGGGCAGCCAGATCGCGGTGCTGATCGTGCCGACGACGGACCCGGAAACGATCGAGCAGTTCTCGATCCGTGTGGCTGAAGCCTGGAAGATCGGCCGCAAGAAGGTCGACGACGGCGCGATCCTGGTCGTTGCCAAGAACGACCGGCACTTGCGCATCGAGGTCGGCTACGGCCTCGAAGGCGCACTCACCGACGTCACCTCGCGGAGGATCATCGACGAGGTCATCACGCCGAAATTCAGAGAGGGTGATTTCGCCGGCGGCATCTCGGCCGGCGCCGAGCGGATGATGCGCGTCATCGACGGCGAGCCGCTGCCGGCTCCCTCACGCACCGTGAATTTTGCCAATCTGGACGACATCGGGCCGCTCGCCCCGGTCGTCCTGTTCGCCTCCTTCGTGGTCGGAGGATTCTTGCGTGCGTTGCTGGGGCGGCTGCTCGGCTCGGTCGCAACCGGTAGCGTGATTGGCTTCGTCGCATTGCTCATCCTCGGATCCGGCGCGTTGGCATTGCTCGCCGGGATCATCGGCTTCGTGCTGTCCTTCATCGCCGATCTGTTTCCGGCATCGACGGGGTCGTCGCGCGGCGGGTCATGGTCGAGCGGCTCCTCGTCTGGCGGCTGGAGCAGCGGATCGTCATCTAGCGGCGGCTTCAGCGGGGGCGGCGGCAGCTTTGGCGGCGGCGGCGCCTCGGGGAGCTGGTAATCATGGGCATCAGGCGTATCACCAGGCATCTCCTCCAGCACCATTGGCGCGCGAAGCAGGCGTTTCCTCAGGAGGTGCTCGATCGCATCGAGCAGGCGATCAAGCAAAGCGAAGCCACGCATTCCGGCCAGGTCCGCTTCGTCGTGGAAGGCGCGCTCGACGGCCGTCCGCTGTTCCGCAATCAGCACGCTCGTGCGCGCGCGCTCGACGTGTTCTCGCATTTGCGGATCTGGGATACCGCGCACAACAACGGCGTGCTGATCTACCTGCTGCTCGCAGATCGCGACGTCGAGATCGTCGCCGACCGCGGCATCGATGCGAAGGTCGGTGCTGCCGGCTGGGAGGCGATCTGCCGCGCGATGGAGGTCGAATTCAGCGCCGGCCGGTTCGAGCCCGGCGTCATCGACGGCATCGCGGCTGTGTCGCGCGAGCTGGCAAAACATTTCCCGCCGGGCCGCGGGCATCCGAACGAGCTGCCGGACAAGCCGGTGGTGATATGAGCCCCCGCGCCGGGCCGACGCCGTGGGGGCACTGCGCCTCTAGTCATCCAGCTTGTTCAAATCCCGCACCGACTGCATGATCGGCTCGAAGTTCGAGCGTGCGTCCAGCGCGTCGAACAATTGCGCGGTGTCTTCCAGCAGGCCGTGCGACCGCGCAATCGCTGTGCGTACGTCCTCCTGCGGCGTGTCGGACAGCCTTCCATGCCCCGACAGCAGGATCTTCGCGTTCAGTCCCTTGATGCGTTCCAGTGACTGGATGTAGTCGGCGATGCTGCCGGAGCCGAACACGCCGCCCATGACGCCGCCCGGCATCAAGGTGTCGGCCGCGAACAGCAGGCCCTTGTCCTGGTCGAACAGCGTGATGCAAGCCGAGGTGTGGCCCGGCGTGTACATCACGTTGAAGCGGAAATTGCCGAGGTCGATCAGATTGCCTTCCTCGAGCCAGATGTCGATGTTGATCGGCACGTTCGGCTCGTTGAACATTTTTCGCAGCATCGAGAAATCGTCGCGCAGCATGATCTTGTTGGCGGCGAGCCGATGGGCGGCCACATAGGTGCGGCGCTCGTTGAAGTGCCAAGCCGCGCCGATGTGGTCGAGATGCTCGTGGCTCAGCACCACCATGTCGATCTTCTCGGGCGGGCATCCGGCGAAGTTCAGGCACTCCACCATCGCCGGATAGTTCGAGGACAAGCCGACATCGATCAGGATGGTGCGCGCCGAGCCGCGCACCAGATAGGCGTTGGCGGCGCGGTTGGAGAAGCGGATCTGATAGACGTCATCGGCGGCCTGGATCAGCGAGCAGGTGTCGTTCTTCATCAGGATCGGGAAAGCCGTCGGCTTGCGCTCGCTCATGATTGCGCTGCCCGGTAGGTGACGGCGTTGGACGCGCGCAGGCGCTTCGACAGCGCGTCCATCACCATCAGCGCAAACGCCGGCTGCTGGCTGACGAGATAGACGAAGCGCGCGTGGTTGATCCGCATCACGCGCGTGTCTGGGGCCGAGGCGATCGCGGTCGCCGAACGGGCCGAGCCGTCGATCACGGCCATCTCGCCGAAGAACTCGCCTCTGCCGAGCTTGATGATGCTGATCTTGCGCCCGCCGTCGATCTTGGCGATCTCGACCTCGCCGTCGAGCACGACGAACAGCTCGCGGCCGGTCGAGCCCTCCTCGAAGATGACGTCATCGACACCAAACGCGTTGATGCATTTCTCGATCGCCATGGTACCCCCTGAGGGCCTCCCGGAGCCCTTCTGGCTGACGGGACGGCCCATGTTAACCGGGGAACAATGGCGGGCAAACAAACCCTTCGGCTAAGACGCGTGGTCTACCGCAGGGCAGCATCGGCTGACAATTTGTTGCACGCCGCCATGCCGGTTCCACTTTCCCGACCCAATTCGGCCTCGGACGAGTTCCTAAAATTTCGGTAAGCGGGTCCCGAGGTAAGGAATTCGCAAGCAATGAAAGTTACCAAAAGGTCAACCTAGACTGGAGTATTTGAGCCGTGAGCGAATCCATGCCCGAACTGGCCGGCCAAGACACTGCCGCCGACGCAGTCGCAGCAACCGCGCCGCAGGCCGTCGAGGCTGCTGCCGGCATCGAGGCCCCTTCGATTGCTCCCGACCATGAGGCGCCACCGAAAGCAGACGCTCCGAAGGTCGAACCGCCAAAGATCGAGGCTTCAAGGATCGAGGTGCCCAGGATCAGCGCCGCACCGTTGGCCGAAACCAAGCCCGAACCGAAGCCCGGCAAGCTCATCGTGATGGCGCCCTCGGAGCGGTCCTGGGACCGCGAAGAGTTTGCCCCGCATGTGAAGGCCGACGAAGTGCGGGACACCGAGAGCAAGCGCCGCATGTCGGCGATGGCCGCGGTGGTGGCAATCGCGGCCTGCGTCGGCGCCATCAGCGGCGCGCTCGCGACCGCCGGCATGATGCACTTCGCCAGCCCGGCGCCCTCGCAGGTCGCCGATACCAGCGCGCTGGACGCGTCCGTTGCCCGGATCGATTCCGACATCGTCGCGCTCAAGGCCAATGTCGAGCACACGTCGAAGAACGGCCTCAGCCAGATCAACCGGACCAACGACCGTCTCGAGAAGCTCGAGAAGGCGCAGGCCGAACCGATGGCCAAGATCGCAAAGCTGTCCGAGGCTGTTGAGAAGCTCCGCGCCACGCCGCCCGCAACTCCCGCTCAAGCGGCAGCCGCCATGTCCGCGAAGGAAACCACCGGCACGATCGCAGCACCGGCCCCGACCCAGGTCGCGACGGCCGCTGCCGCGCCGGCACCTGCGCCCGCCCCCAAGACCGAAGTCGGCCGCCTGCCGACGATCGACGGCTGGAGGCTTCGCGACGTCGCGAATGGCGGCGCGCTGATCGAGGGCCGGGGCGGCCTTTACGAAGTCTATGCGGGCGATCCCATCCCCGGCGTCGGCCGTGTCGATGCGATCCGCCGTCAGGACGGCCGCTGGGTCGTCGTCACTCCAAGGGGCCTGATCGTCGCGCGCTAGGCGGTCGATATCCGACTTTCGAAAGGGCGCTTCACCACCGCGTGAAGCGCCTTTTGACTTGAATAGGCCGTCGTCAGCGGTGTTAGTGGAGGCATGAGCCGCGCGCTGCGAATTCTCCTGACTGCGATTCCATTGTTGGGCGGCGTCATGTCGCTCTCGGCAGCAGAGAACGCGCCGCTCGTGCGCGGCACCGCGATCACCGATCCCGATCTGCTGCGCAAGCTCGACCGGAGCGATGCTCTTTCGATCTCGCGGCTGCTGCAGCCGGAGCGCAACGCGAATGCCCCCCTGACGAATGATGTGCTGTTCGCGTCGCTGCCGCAACTCGAGGACATCCTGCCGGCGATCGATGCGGAGTTCGATCGCTACGTCGCGCGGCACAAACGGGCTTGGCCCAGCGAGACCATCGGCGTCGGCGAGGGTTTCGACGTCCAGCTGTTCGATAGGGCCAGTCTTAATTCTGCCAACACGCGTTTCGTGCTGGCAGGCATCGTCAACCGCATGGATCGCGCCTACGTGTCGGAAGAGTCCTGCGGCGAGATCCGGCTGATCTATCGTCTCGCGCGGTTCGACACCAGCGACACTGCGACGCGCCTGCCGATGACGTTCAACCTGGTGATGAAGGCGCGCGATGCGCGCCAGACCGACGCGAACGGCAAGCCCGTCACCTGCGCAGAGGTCGCGCGGCGCTGGCTCGATAATGGCGACTGGCAGGCTCTGATCGGTAGCCGCTCCGCGCCTTATGACGCAATGATCGACCGCATCGAAACCAACATCCAGATATCGATCGCGCCGAAGTCGGCGCTGCACGATTTCCGCTCCGACTATCTCCTCAAGGTGTTCAAATACGACGCCGCCACGAAAACGTTCGTGGAATCGACGCTGGAGAACCAGATCGACCGCGACCGCATCCTTGCCGATGAAGCGCTCAGGCGCGACTTCAAGGCCTGGCTGCTGACGCCCGCGAATTTTCGCGCGTTCGATCGTGGCACGGTGTTGATCCCGGAGAAGTATCTCGCCAAGGCTGCGGTGGCGCCGACACCTGCAGGCCTGGACGCCTCGACGTTGCAGCCGGAGTTCGGGATGATGCAAGGGGATGGCAAAGGCGAACCCGTCTTTACCGACGAGGATGTCGTCGGCGCGCTGAACCATGCGGCGGCGCGCGGCATCACCATGGAGAACATTCGCTCGGTCGCGGGCTTCCAACGTCGCCTCAACGACGTCACCTGCGCCGGCTGCCACCAGACCCGCGGCATCGGCGGCTTTCATTTCCCGGGCGTGGACTGGCTGACGGAGAACGCGTCGAATTCTACCATCGTGCCGGCCTCGCCGCACTTCTTTGGCGACCAGCCCCGCCGCCGTGACATCCTGACCGCCTTTGCCGCCGGCAAACGCCCTGATTTCTCACGTGGATTCGCCAGCCGGCCGCAAACCCGCGGCAGCCGTGAACTCGCCGGCACCGAGTATCAGGACGGCTGGGGCGCCCATTGTTCCCTGCAAAACGCGGGATCGGGAACGGCCGATAAGAGTTTTACGTCATGGACCTGTGCCAAGGGTCTCACCTGTCAGGCTGCGGCGGCTTCGAGCCGCATTGGCATGTGCTTCATCAAGACGCGGTAGGCCCGCCCCAACCGATTTTGGATGATCCATGACGGACACCAGCGACGCCAACAAGGAGCGCAATCGCGAGATCGCGCAGAATGAGGAAGCCAGGCAAGTGGCCGGGAGCATCCGCGTCAGCACCTCCGCTATCGCGGTCGTCGTCCTTGTCGGCGGCATCCTGTTCACGCTCGGCTGGCTGGCGCTGAGGTAGCCCTCACTTCGCGTAGTTCGTCATCCGCTTGCCGGGCAGCAACTCGTAGGCCGGCTTCCAGCCGGGTAGCGCCGCCATGCGGTCGAGCCAGGCGTGGATGGCGGGATGGCTCGCCGCGAAATCGAAGCCGTGCTCGTCAACAGGATAGTGCAGATAGGCCATCATCGAGATATCGGCGACGGTCGGCTTGGCTCCGATCGCGAAGGCGCTGTGCTGGAGGTGTCCGTCGAGAATACCGAGGAAGTCGTCGAGCCGCCGGCGGAAGTGCTTCAGCACCTGCGGATCGTTCCTCTCGGTGAAGGCCCGCATGAAGCGATAGGTCGCCATGTAGCCGGTGAGCTTGTGGTTGTCCCAGAACAGCCAGCGCAGCAGCTCGAATTTTTCGTCTTCCGTTGCGGCGCCGAAGCGGCCGTACTGTTCGGCAAGCTTGAGCAGAAGAGGGGCCGTCTGCGTCATCTTCACGCCGTCGACCTCGAGGACAGGTATCTCGCCCATCTCGTTCACGGCTTTGCGCCATTCCGCCGTGCGCGTGACGCCGCCGCCGAAATCGGTCCACACCGGCTCGAACGTCTCGCCGCACAGCGTCAGCATCAGCGCCAGCTTGTAGCTGTTGCCGGATTCCGGGAAGTAGTGCAGGCGATAGAGGGGCATGGGACCTCACGAGACGATCATGGCCGTGAGACGATACCGCGATGGTGCGGCATCGTCATTGCTGTGCGAGCGCCCCTTACCCCACAGCGCCCTTTGCCCGCAGCTGCTTGATCGCGGCCTCGTCGTATCCCGCGCCACGCAAAATCTCGTCACTGTGCTCGCCGACGCCGGGCGGCTTGCGCGGCCGCACCTTCTTGGTGCCGTCGATCCAGATCGGCGAGTTGATGGTGAGCATGGTGTCGTTCTCGAACGGCACCAGCACCTCGTTGTCGAGCATCTGCTTGTCGTTCGGGATGTCGTCCAGAATGCCGACGATGCCGAACACCAGGCCGTTGCCGTCGAGGATCTTGCGCCATTCGGCGAGGTCCCTGGTGGCGAAGGTCTCGTCAAAGATCTTGATCAGCTCGATCGAGCGGGCGTGGCGGTCGGGCTTGGTGGCGAAACGCGGATCGTTGATCAGGTCCTCGCGCCCGAGGCATTTGGCCAGCGTCGGCCACTGCTTCTCCTCGCTGAGCAGCGACAGGATCAGCCAGCGGCCGTCCTTGCACTGGTAGTGGTTGGCGACCGCATTGAGCGCGCGCTCGCGCGGACGCCGCTCGCCGAACTTGGCGCCGCAGAGTTTTGCCTGCGCCAGCACGCTCGCCGCCCAGACGCCGTTGGCCATCAGGTTGGAGGCGACATGCGAGCCCTTGCCGGTCTTCTCGCGCTGATACAGCGCCGTGACGATCGCGCTGTACAGCGCCATGGCGCAGGGATGGTCGCCCATGCCGGCGACCGAGCGGGCCGGCGTCGTATCGATGTCGGCGCGGACGAGGTCCATCAGGCCGGAGCGCGCCCAATAGGCGTTGCTGTCGAAGCCCGGCTTGTTGGCCTCCTCGCCCTTCTCGCCGTAGCCGGTGAAGGAGGCGTAGATCAGCCGGTCGTTGAGGTGGGCGAGATGGTCATAGCTGATGCCGAGCCGGCCGCGCACCGGCGGCGGCATGTTGGTGATGAAGACGTCGGCCTCCTCGACCAGCTTGTAGAGCACGGCCTGCGCCTCCGGCTTGGAGAGGTCGAGCGCGAGGCTCTTCTTGTTGCGGGCCTCGAGCAGCCAGGCGAAATTGTGCTCGCCGGTGGGATAGCCGGGCAGGTTCGGCAGGTTGCGATAGGGATCGCCGGCGCCGGGCGGCTCGATCTTGATGACGTCGGCGCCGAAATCGGACAGCACGGTCGCGGCCGCGGGCGCCGCGATGAAGCTCGCGCAGTCCAGAACCTTGAGCCCTGCAAAAATGCCTTTTTCCATCGCGGCGTTGCTCCCTCGCTCTTGTTGTTTCCCGCTTGCTGGAATTTTCGCGGGCCACTCGCGGAGGCATTAGACCGATGTTTCGGCGGGATGCAACGGCTCGCGGCGGGACTCACGCCTCGCCTGCGAGCAGGGCAGCATTGCCGCCGGCCGCGGCGGTGTTGACGGTCACGGTCTGCTCGGTGGCGAAGCGGGCGAGATAGTGCGGGCCGCCGGCCTTGGGGCCGGTTCCGGACAGGCCGTTGCCGCCGAACGGCTGCACGCCGACCACGGCGCCGATCATGTTGCGGTTGACGTAGATGTTGCCGACCTGGACGCGGTCGATGATGGCCTCGATCGTGTCGTCGATGCGGGAGTGGATTCCGAGCGTCAGCCCATAGCCGGTGCGCTCGATCGCTTGCAGCACGTGTCCGAGCGTCTCGGCGCGGTAGCGCACCACGTGCAGGATCGGGCCGAATACTTCCTCGGTGAGCTGGCCGGCGTCCTTGAGCTCGAAGATGTGTGGGGCGACGAAGCAGCCCTCTGGTGCGATGCCGGCAAAGTGCAGCCGTGCCTCGCTCGTCATCCGCGCGATGTGCGCATCGAGCCGTTGCTTGGCATCAGTGTCGATAACAGGGCCGACATGGGTCGCGACACCTGCGGGATCGCCGATCTTCAACTCGCGTGCGGCACCCGCGATCATCTCGATCATGCGGTCGGCGACGTCCTCCTGCACGAACAGCAGCCTTAGCGCCGAGCAGCGCTGGCCGGCGGAGCGGAACGCCGAGGTGACGACGTCGTCGGCGACCTGCTCGGGGAGCGCGGTCGCATCCGCGATCATGGCATTGATGCCGCCGGTCTCGGCGATCAGCGGCACGATCGGCCCATCCTTGGCGGCCAGAGTCCGGTTGATGTGACGTGCAACTTCGGTCGACCCGGTGAAGACGACGCCGGCAATGTCAGTGTGCGCGGTCAGCGCGGCGCCGATGCGGCCGTCGCCGGTGACGAGATGCAGAGCGCTCGTGGGGATACCGGCCTCGTGCAGCAGCGCGACAGCCTCGCGCGCAATGCGCGGCGTCTGCTCCGCGGGCTTTGCAACGACGCTGTTGCCGGCCATCAGCGCGGCGCTGACCTGACCGAGGAAAATCGCCAGCGGAAAGTTCCACGGCGAGATCGCGACGAAGACGCCGCGGCCGCGCATGGCGAGCGCGTTGCTCTCGCCGGTCGGGCCCGGCATCGCGACCTCGCTTCCGAACAGTTTGCGGCCCTGCGCTGCATAATAGCGGCAGAAATCGGTGGCCTCGCGCAGCTCGGAGAGCGCATCATCGAGCGTCTTGCCGCCTTCGGCTCGCAGCAACGCGATGAAGTGTGCGCCGCGACTCTCCAGCAGATGCGCGGCTTGCTCCAATGCCGCCGCGCGCGTCCCCGCCGGTGTCCGGCTCCATCCGGCAAAGCCCGCGCGGGCCGCCCTGATCGCGGCGTCCGCTTGCCTCGGCGTCGCGTCCGCGACCGGCTTGAGATCGGGCGTCGCGGCCTTGACGTCGGCGAGCAACCGGTCGAGTGCCGCGCGCTCGCCGAACTCGATGCCAGCTGAATTATGCCGTTCCGGCGCAAAGAGATCGCCCGGCATCGGAATCCTGGCGTGATGTGCGCGATCGGGACGGACGATGAGATCGACCGGACGCTTCAACAGCGCCGGGACCGGGACGCGATAGTCGGCCGCCTGCGCCACGAAGGACGAGTTGGCGCCGTTCTCCAGGAGGCGCCGCACCAGATAGGCGAGCAGATCGCGATGGCTGCCGACCGGCGCGTAGGTGCGGTAGGCGATGTCGGGGTGATCCTTGGCAAGCTGCTCGTAGAGCGCTTCGCCCATGCCATGGAGGCGCTGGAATTCGAAGCCGCCGCTGTCGCCCGCCAGCTCCAGCACGGTCGCGACCGTGAGGGCGTTATGGGTCGCGAACTGCGGGAAGATGCGCGGCCGCAGGCCCAAGAGTTTCGAGGCGCAGGCGACGTAGTTCAGATCCGTCATCGCCTTGCGGGTGAACACCGGATAGCCGTCGAGCCCGCGCTCCTGCGCGCGCTTGATCTCGGTGTCCCAATAGGCGCCCTTGACCAGCCGCACCATCAGCTTGCGATCATGCGCGCCGGCCAATTCGTGAATGTAGTCGATCACGGCGTTCGCACGCTTCTGATAGGCCTGGATCGCCAGCCCGAAGCCGTCCCAGCCATTGAGCGAGGAATCGGCGAGCGTTGCCGCGATCACGTCGAGCGACAGCTCCAGCCGGTCGGCCTCCTCTGCATCGACGGTGAAGTTGAGGTCATGCGCCTTGGCGCGCCGGGCGAGGCCCAGCAGCTGCGGCACGAGCTCGGCCATGACGCGGTCGCGGCTGATCGCCTCGAAGCGCGGATGCAGCGCCGAGAGCTTGACGGAGATGCCGGGGCGGTCGGGCAGGGGATGGTTGCCGGCCGCCTTGCCGATCGTCTCGATCGCACTCGCATAGGCGTCGAAATAGCGCTTGGCGTCGTCAGCCGTACGGGCGCCTTCGCCGAGCATGTCGAAGGAATAGCGCGGCTTCTGGCCGGAGCGCGGCTTGCCGCGCTCGAGCGCCTGCTCGATGGTCTCGCCAAGCACGAAATGATTGCCCATCAACCGCATCGCCTGGCGCGTGGCGGTGCGCACCGCCGGCGCGCCGAGCCGCTTCACCAGGCGGCCGATAGTGCCGTCGGGCGTCTCGCCGGGCTGGATGACCCGCGCCGACAGGCCAAGCGCCCAGGCGGAGGCGTTGACCAGGAACGCGGTGGATTTGGTCTCGTGGTGGATGAAGTCGCCCTCGCCGAGCTTGTCCTCGATGAACTGGTCGGCGGTGCGGGCATCGGGCACGCGCAGCAAAGCCTCGGCCAGCACCATCAGCGCGAGGCCCTCCTTGGTCGAGAGCGCGAACTCGCGCAGCATGTCCTCGACCCCACCGAGCCTGTCGTCGCGCTTGCGGATCGCTTCGATCAGCCTTGTCGCCGTGCGGTCGATCCGCGCTTCCTGCGGCGAGGCGAGATGCGCTGATGGAAACAGCCGCGCCGCGATGTCGGCATCATCGGGAGCGTAGGGCGCGGAGAAGGGAGGCGGGATGTTCGGCATGGCATGTCCTGTGGTTGAAGTCAGGATAAAGCCCGCATCACCGTAGTTCGATAGACAAGATAGCCATTTTGCCTTAGAAAATGAATATCTTATACATATGGACCGTATAAAATATGGAACTTGATCGAACTGACCGGAAAATCCTCTCAATTCTGCAGGAGGATGGACGAATCGCCAATGTCGAACTGGCCGAGCGCATCGGGCTGTCACCGACCTCGATCGGCGAGCGGCTGAAGCGCCTGCAG
This sequence comes from Bradyrhizobium sp. CCBAU 53338, assembly GCF_015291665.1. Classification (NCBI taxonomy): domain Bacteria; kingdom Pseudomonadati; phylum Pseudomonadota; class Alphaproteobacteria; order Hyphomicrobiales; family Nitrobacteraceae; genus Bradyrhizobium; species Bradyrhizobium sp. CCBAU 53338. The sequence goes on along the minus strand of NZ_CP030048.1, from coordinate 6,155,500 downwards.
CGGGAGGGCTTCGTCGAAGGCTATGGGGCGCGGCTCAATCCGCACCGGTTGGGCCTTGGCTTGCTCGTGTTCGTCGAGGTGCTGCTCGACAAGACCACGCCTGACAATTTCGAGCGCTTTGCGCGCGCGGTGAAACTCGCGCCCGAAGTGCTGGAATGTCACATGGTTGCAGGCGGTTTCGACTATCTGGTCAAGGCGCGGCTGGCCGACATGACCGCATATCGGCGTTTCCTCGGCGAGACCTTGCTGTCGATGCCGGGTGTGCGCGAGACGCGCACCTATGCGGTGATGGAGGAGATCAAGCGCGACGCACCGTTGCCGGTGGGCTGACCACATGCGGTCGCGATTGTCATTGCTGCGGCGTTGATCGGCGATCTCTCTAGGCAAATAGCCCTCTTCGCGCAATCGCAACGCCTGTCGTCGAATGCACTGATCGTCTTCTAAATTTTTTTGGCCTCACTCCCGGAGCAGATCCGGGAGGCAGCAAACGCTGACGGGCTTATACTTTGAGGTTCTCTGCGGAGGTCTTGCCCCGGTTTGCGATCTCTTCATATTCCACCGTCTGTCCCTCGTTGAGCGAGGACAGGCCGGCTTTCTGCACTGCCGAGATATGCACGAACACATCCTTGCCGCCCGACGCAGGCTGGATAAATCCATAACCCTTGGTCGGGTTGAACCACTTGACCGTACCTTTAGCCATCACGACTTCTCCGCGGGTCTTCCTCCGAGATCACGAACCGCCAGTCCCCGCCAACCGGCCGGTTCGGTCCTATAGGATACGCGGAATGTGGCGGGCTTGGTAGATCAAACCACATCCGCATTTCCCTGAAATTCGCTCAACTTCGCGGCGTTTTTGCCGGTTTTGCCCGTTTCGCGGTCAATTGGCCTGTACACCGTCAATAAGTCGCGGCCAGATAGTCCACGATCTTGCCGACGTCGGCATCGTCGATCGGTGCGCCATAGACCTTGATCATCTTGGTCACCTCCGCCTGCCAAAATGCTTTCTTGTCCTTCATCTGCGGCTGCGTCGCGATGTAGTCGGACGAGTGGCAGGCGGCGCAATTGCCCTGCACGACTTCGAGATTGGGGCCGGGCTTGAAGGCTGCGACCTCATCGGGCGTCTTGTAGTTGACCGGTGCGGCAAGGACGGGACCATTTGCTGCTGCGGCGGCCAATGCGATGGCGAGGAGAACGGTGCGCTGCATGATCATTCTCCCTCAGGCCACGCTGACGCGGACGGTTTCGACGACGTTGCGCAAATAACCCGCCGGGTTCCAGCGCGGCGTCTCCGGCTGCGTCTCGCCGGAATTGCTGGTGGCGCGCACCTTGAGCTCGACCTGACCGGCCGCAAGCTTCACCGGCAGCTTCCATTCGCGGAACGAGTACTTGCCGAGATCCTTGCCGAGCTTGGCCGGAACCCAGCTCTTGCCGCCATCGGTGGAGACCGACACGTCCTTGATCCCCTTGCCACTGTCGAAGGCGATGCCGCGCAGCATCGTGCGTCCAGCCTTCAGCTTGGCGCCATCGGTCACGCTGGTGATGAAGGAGCGGATGGTGAAGCGGTTGATCGGGATCGTCGCCTTCGGCGTCGTGCCGGGTTCGATCGAATTGTCGGGCGTGTCCGGAATCCGATAGGCGCCCTTCATCCAGAAGCCGTCATAGACGCTGTCGATGACGGTGATCTCGTTGAGGTGCTTGACCCAGTAGGTGCCGTAATAGCCTGGAACGATCAGGCGGAGCGGGAAGCCGTTGAGGAACGGCAGATCGTCGCCGTTCATGCCATAGGCCAGCATCACCTCGCCATCGGTGGCGTGCGCGAGATCCAGCGCCTTGGCGAAGTCCGGCGTCTTGTCGCTGACCGGTCCGTCCATACCGCCGAATACCACTTGCTTCGCTCCGGCCTGAACGCCGGCCATGTCGAGCACGGTCTTCAGCGGCACGCCGCGCCAGCGTGCATTCCCCATCGCGCCATTGGCGAGCTGGCCGCCGGCAACGCGCGGCTCGAAGAAGCCGCGGCTGTTGCCGGAGCACTGGTTGACGGCGACGATCTCGGTCGCCTTCATCTTGCGGATATCCTTCAGCGACAGTTTCAGCGGCTTGTCGACCTTGCCCTTGATGTCGAGCGTGAACTTGTCGGGGTCGAGATCGTAAGGGAGGCCGGCGAGGTGATAGCGCACGAAGAACGCATTGTTCGGCGTAATCGGGCCGTCGTTGAACACCGCGAATGGCGTCTCGAGCTGCGGCGGCCGGCTGGTCAGGCCGATCATCGGCCGCTTCTGCGGGTACTTCACCAGCGGTCGCTCGCCATTGCCGATCGGCAGGGTGACGGTGTCGAGTGCCAGTGCCTTGGTGGAATTCAGTGTGGCCGCCATGGCGGCAAGGCCGGCTCCTTTGAGCAGGTCGCGTCGGTCGAACATCTTGGTCTCCTCCCGGAGCTTTTCGTTGGCTCGCGGTCATCACCGCAAGACCTGCGCTCATCTGTCTCGACCATTTGGTTGAAGTCAATTCGTGCTTTCGCAGCAAGCCCATGCCGCTGCGCTGCAACAGGCCGGTGTTACGCGAGTTGTTTCTCTCTTCACCTCTCCCGTTCGCGGGAAAGGGAGCGCCCCTTGCGGGTGGCTCGCGTTACGCTGCGACGCGCTCGCCGCGGGCGATCAGGGCGGACAATGTCCTGGTGTCGGTGATGACGCGCACCACCATCGGCTCGTCGCGGCCGCGGATCGCGACCTCCTGCTGCGGCAGCGCGTCCTCCTCAAGGCCGGCGGTGCGGCGGACCTCTTCGGAGACGATCGCCTCGCAGGCGAACGTCTTGGTCATGTCCTGGAGCCGCGCAGCGACGTTCACTGCATCGCCGAGCGCGGTGAAGACGATGTGGTCGCGATAGCCGATGTCGCCGATGATGACCTCTCCGCCATGGACGCCGATGCCGAAGCGGATCGGCTGGCGCAGATCGTGGCTGAGGAGTTCGTTGAGTTCGTCGACATGGGTCGCGATGCCGGCGACCGCCTTGAGCGCCTGCCGGCAGGCTTCTTGCGGATCGCTGGAGAGGCCGAACAGCGCCAGCATGCCGTCGCCGACGAACTGGTTCGGCTGGCCGCCATTCTCGATCACGGCCTGCGACACCGCGCCGAGGAAGCGGTTGACGATGAAGACGGTGTCGAACGGCAGCCGCTTCTCGGCGAGCTGCGTCGAACCGCGCATGTCGACGAACAGGCTGACGAGGTAGCGCTCCTGGCCGATCCTTGCGGGCGAGGACGCGTGCGCGTTCGCCGACAGCATGTGCGGCATGAACAGCTGGAAGAAGGAGAGATCGGCGTTCGGCCGCAGCTGGCAGGCGAGGCGGATCGAGGGATCGGCGGTGCCGACGCGAGCGAGCACGAAGGCCTCGCGCTGCGATGGTTCGGGCAGCATGCCGTGGTCGCCGATGATGCGGATGCGGCAGGTCGAGCAGCGGGCGCGGCCGCCGCAGACGCTGGCATGCGGCACGTTGTGGCGCAGGCTCGCTTCCAGCACGGAGAGCCCCTTGGGCACGCGCACGGTCTTGCCGTTGCCGTAGGACAGCGCGATCATGCCGCCGCGCCGTTCCCGCCAGCCGCGCACGCCGCGCCCGAGCAGCACCAGGCCGAGCAGGCCGACATAGCCGATGGTCAGCCCGCCGGTGATGCGATCGAGCATGTCGGCCTCTGCGACCGAGCCGACCTGGCGCTGGGTGAGATTGTGCGTGCGCCATTCGCCGTCGTCGCTGTCGGCGGCGGTGCTGCGGCCGCCCTGGTAGATGCCGAGCAGCGCCAGCGTCGGGATCAGCACGGCGGCTGCCAGCAGATACGGTGCCGCTCGGGTGAAGAACGGTTTCAGCCGGAGCCAGAAGTAGATGCCGATGCAGCCGTGCACCCAGGCGACGATGAGCAGGGTCGTCATCGTCCAGAGCCGGCCTGGCGCTGCGACGAAGAACAGATAGAGCTCCTGCGGATAGAGCTTCTCGTGCCCGTACAGGGTCTGGCCCAGCCGGACGCCGATCACATGCGCCATCACCAGCGCGGGGATGCTCAGTCCCAGTACGAGCTGCATCGGCTCGATCGTCCGCCAGCGGAACTGGCGGCGCTGGTAGAGCGCATAGACGCCGAGCCCCATATGGGTGAGGGCGGCGGTGTAGAACACGATCGCGACAGGGAGAAACTGCCAGAACGTCGTGTGGTAATAGACCCCGATCTGCATGGCATCGACCGAGATGTTGCCGAGCGCATGGTTGAGGAAATGGCTGATCACGTAAGAGAACAGGATGACGCCGCAGACCAGCCTCACCTGCCGCGCGCTGGTCGAGCGCACGAGTTCGGGCAATCGTGAAAGGGCGGTCGTGGCCATGATTCGCTTGTACCAGTTCACTGAGGAGAACAGCCAGCGGAGAGTTAAATTCCGCGGATAGACGCCCCCTCCGATCACATGCGCGGGACACCCGCCGCCACACACTCTCCTGTCGTGCCGGACAAGCGCGCCCTCAGGCGCGCGCAGATCCAGGACCTTTAGCCGGAGGGAGTAGTTTGACGAAGACGCGCATGGCTACAATCTCGTGCCACAACCGCTCCCTGGGGGTATGGACCCCGGGCTCGCGACTACGTCGCGCCCCTGAACGACACTGAAATATGACGCATCACCCGCCACATTGACTCGCCCTCCCAAGTCGGGGAAAAGCGCGGCCGTGACGATCGCTCCCGACATCACCGTGAAACCCGACCGCGCATCGCGCCGGCTGCTCGTCGTGGCCGTGCTGGTGATCGCCGCGATGACGGTTCTGCGCATCGTCTATGCCTCCGCGATCGAGCTTCGCACCGACGAGGCCTACTACTGGACCTGGTCGAAGGAGGGCGCGCTGAGTTTCCTCGATCATCCGCCGGGCATCGCCTGGCTGATCCGTTTCGGCACGGCGATCTTCGGCGACACCGTGCTCGGTGTCCGCTTCGGCGGCATCGTGGCGATGCTGGTGACGCAGCTATTGCTCGCCGACATCGTTCGCCGCCTCACCCATGATGTGCGCGCGATCGTGGTTGCGGTGCTGATGCCGGAGGCCGCGCTCTACTACGGTCTGCTGATGGCCAAGGTGGCGCCCGATGTCGCTATGATCCCGTTTGCGGTGGCGATGATGTGGACGCTGGTGCGGCTGGCGCAAAGCGGCGATGGCCGCTGGTGGCTCGCGGCCGGACTGTTCGGCGGCCTGTCACTGCTGTCGAAATTCACCGCGATCATGTTCGCACCGGCGGTCGCCGCGTTCCTGCTGGTACCGAATTGGCGCTGGCGCTGGCTGCGCAGCCCCTATCCGTATCTGGCGGTGCTGGTCGCGATCGCCGTCTTCTCGCCGGTGCTGATCTGGAACGCGCAGCATGATTGGGCCTCGTTCCGTTTTCAGGGTGTGCGCGCGACCGCCAATTACGGCATCTCGCTGCGCACCATCGGCGATTACATCGGCCTGCAGTTCGGCCTCGTCGGTTTCGTCTTGCTGCCGGTGGTGCTGTCGGGGCTCGTCATGACGGCCTGGCGCGGCTATCGCTGCCGCGAGCCGGTAGCGATCCTGCTGTCGACGGCCGTGCTGGTGCCGTTCCTCTACTTCTTCTTCAAGTCGCTGACGCTCAGGGTCGGCGACACCTGGCCGATGTTCATGTGGCCGGTCGGCTTCGCTGCTGCTGCGACGAACCTGACGGCACTGCCGAAGGAAGGCTGGTCGTCGCGGACGATCCGCTCGAGCATCTTCTGGGTGAACACGGCACTGGTGTCGGGCATCGCCTTCGTCTTGATCGTGTTCCTCTATTATGTCGCCGCGCCCTGGAATTTGCTCGGCAAGATGGATCCGATCGGCGCCGAGGCCGGCTACGACCAGGTCGCCGCGCGCGCGCAGGTCGCGCTGGACGAGACCGGTGCGACCTGGATTGCGACCACGGATTACCGCACCTATGCCATGATGCGCTGGCTGTTCAGGGGCCGTGTGCCCGTGGTCGAAATCAACGAACGCGGCCGTTTCCAGGATTTCCGCGATCCCGGCATGGACAGGATCAGCGGACACGCCGGTCTCTATATCGGTCGCCAGCCCGACGATCACTCGTCGCTGTGGGCGCAGATCCCCGCGACGCGCGCGCCACTGGCGCAAGTCGAGCGCCGCTGGCGCGGCGTCCTGATCGATACGTACACGCTCGACAAGCTCACCGGATGGACCCCGGAGCTTTCGCCGCCGAAGGACTCGCCGTTGTTCCAGTGGCGCGTGCTGGCGGGGGAACTTGAAGCGCGTCCGCTCGCCTGACGCCCCTACTCCTCTTCCTTCCTCCGCAGCAGATCCGTCGCGAGATCCGACAGCTTTGGCGGCGGGAGAGCCGCGAAGGGCAGTGGCCTCGTGACGTCGATTGCGGCGAGGCCCAGCCGCGCCGTCAGCAACCCGTTGAGCATGCCTTCACCCAGTCGCTGCGACAGCTTTGCTGCGATCCCGTGCCCGAGCATCTGCTGCACCAGGCTGTCGCTGGCGGCCATGCCGCCGGTGATGGCGAGATGGGCGATGACGTGGCGAAGCAGGCGGATCATGCCGAGCGCGCCGGGACGGCCGCCATAGAGAAAAGCGAGCCGACGGATCAGGCGCAACGCGGCGACGAACACGAAGATCACGTCGATCGCGGCGCGCGGGCTCACCGCCGTGACGATCGAGACCTTTTGCGCAGCCGACGACACCAGCCGTCGCGCCTCCGCATCCAGCGGCGACATCAACTCGCGCTCGGCGAGCCGGATCATGTCGGCGCCGTCGATGATCTCGCCGGTGTGGCTCTCCAGCGCCGCGCGGGCGCGTGCGAGCTGCGGGTTCTGGTGCGCGATCTTCAGGAGATCCTGCACGATGGCGCGGCTCTCCTTGCGGTCGTCGCTGGCAAGAACGGCGGCTGCACGCTGATGCAGCCTCTCGATCGTCGCGAGACGCGCGAGCCCAAGCGCCTCGCGCCCGATCACCACCGCAAGCGCAAGCGCGGTGACGAAGGCGAAGGCAATGCCGACGAAGCCGAGCGTTTCGCTGCGCGCAAACAGATCTTCGATCAGATTGACAACGCCGAGCCCGGTGCCGAGCAGCGTCAGGCCGGCGAGGCCGGACCAGAACAGCGTGCCCCAGGGAAAGCGGCGCCGCGCCGGAAGCGCCGTTTCAATCGGCACCGGCAAGGTCGATGGATCTGGCTCCGGCGTGATCTGGATGGTGGCGCGGCTGAGGCGGTTGGTCTCGTCGGCCTCGGTCACGACGACATCGGGATTGTCCAGCCGGAACGTCGCCGGCCGCCGTGGCTTCGATCGGTCGTTCATGCGAGCTTGTCTCCGATCAGGAACTGCAGGGCACGGTCGAGGCGGATGTGAGGCAGCGCGGGCTCATTCGTCCCGTCGCGTTCGAGCCTGGGCGGGCGGAAGCGCAGGAACCGAAAATCGCTTCTTTCGGCGACCTCCGTCGCGAGGCCTCGGAACGCTTCGGTGCCGTTGAACAGCGGCTCGGGATCATCTGGCAGATCGCCCGGAAAGGTCGCGACCTCCGTGCTGCCGTCGAAGAACTCGCCGTTGGCACTCTCGCCGGCGGCAGGTGTGCCAAGGATCGAGGGCAATTTGTCGCGGCCATTCGCGACCTGCGCCTCGCGGGTGGCGCGGACGGCGGCGAGCGCGACGACGTCGATCTGCGCGCCGGTATCTTCCGCACGCGCGACCGCGCGGGTGACGGCGCGGCGCAGCACCGCCTCCAACCGGTCGTGGCTGGACTGATGCAGATGATCCGCCTTTGTCGCCGCGAACAGGATGCGGTCGATGCGCGGCCTGAACAGGCTGGAGAGAAACGTGCTGCGGCCGATGTGGAAGCAGTCGAGAATGCCTGATAGCGCGGCTTCGAGATCGTGTAGCGCTTCGGGTCCGGAATTGAATGCGGCAAGCGCGTCGGCGAGCACGATCTGGCGATCGAGCCGGGCGAAGTGGTCCCTGAAGAACGGCCGCACCACGACGTCCTTGTAGGCCTCATAGCGGCGCACCATCATCGCCCACAGCGATCCCTCCGGAGCCTGTCCGCCGACGGGGACGTCGAGCGGCGCGAAGGTCAGCGCCGGCGTATCGGCGAGACTGCCGGGCATCAGGAAGCGGCCGGGCGGCAGCAGGCTCATCGCAAAGCGCTCGTCGCGGCAGGCGCGCAGATATTGGGTGAAGAGCCTTGCGGCCGTGAGCGTTGCCTGCTCGTCCTCGCGTGCCTCGGGCTTGAGCGTCGCAAGATGCGCGTGCCAGTCCTTGGCCAGATGCGCGCGCGGCGTCTCGCGCGAGAGCGCCAGGCTTTCGGCGGACCATTGCTCGTAGCTCTTCTGCAGCAGGGGCAGGTCGAGCAGCCATTCACCGGGATAGTCGACGATGTCGAGCGTCAGCGTGCGGTCGGCGCCGTTCTGTCGCTGATAGTCGATGACGAGACGCAGTTCGCTGATGTCGACGGTCGAATTCGGCCAGCGCCGTTCCTCGATCAGCGCGCGCAGATGGTTCTCGTAGGAAAAACGCGGCACGGCATCGTCAGGCTGGGGCGCCAGATGCGCTCGCGCGATCCGCCCCGAAGCATAGGCCTCGAACACCGGAAACCGGCCGCCGCGTGTCAAACCGTGGATCAGCGCGGTTATGAATACCGTCTTACCGGCCCGCGACAGGCCGGTGACACCAAGCCGTACTGTCGGGTTGAAGAAGTGCTCGCCATAGTAGATCAGCGCCCGGGCGGACAGGCGCGCCTCTTCGACCATATCCTGGAAGCTGAATGCCATATGAACGTGATTTAATCCCGGGCGGGCGGAACAGTGAAGCCGTTCACAAAAGTGGCAATTGCGTGAGGAAAATCAAGCTTCATACTTCCACCGCCTTTATCGGCGATCAGCCGGTTGAACGACGCTCCGGTCCCGAAAGACTTCTTGAAGAGTGGCCTTGTCTTTGCTTTGCGGATTGCCATGACCGTCTTCCAATTGAAACGACTTGCATCCACCTCCGTCCACGCCGCAGCCGACGTGATCGGCTGGAATTACGATCGCGCCGAGCTGATCGCCGACGGCATCATCCATGGCATCGGCGTGCTCGCCGGCATCATCGCCGCGACCGTGCTGGTGGTGCTGACGGCGGTCTATGCCGATGCGACCAACATCGTCGGCGTCTCGATCTATGTCGCCGGGCTGATGTCGATGCTGGTGCTGTCCGCGACCTATAATCTGTGGCCGGTATCGCCCGCCAAATGGCTGCTGCGCCGCTTCGATCATTCCGCGATTTATCTGCTGATCGCCGCGACCTACACGCCGTTCATCCTGGAGGTGAAGGACAGCTTGTTCGCGCTGGTGCTGCTCGCCGGTGTCTGGTGTGTCGCGGTTCTCGGCATCGTGCTGAAGCTTCTCTGCCCCGGAAGGTTCGATCGCGTCGCTGTCGGCATCTATCTCGCGATGGGCTGGAGCGGCGTGATGCTCTATGGGCCGGTGGTCAGGGCGTTGCCCGCGCTGGTGCTGGCTTTCATCCTGGCGGGAGGCCTGCTTTACAGCTTTGGCGTGATCTTCCACGCCTGGCGGCGGCTGCGCTTCCAGAACGCGATCTGGCACGGCTTTGTCTTGGCCGGCGCGGCATGCCATTATACCGCGGTGCTCGACCTCGTGTTGAGCTAGCTAAGTTCCGCGAAGCGGCATAAGCCAAGCGGCATACGAGCGAAGCGCTGTATAAGAGAGAGGAGACGTCGCATGCAGGTGACCGGCAAGGTCGTGGTCGTCACGGGCGGCGCAAATGGCATCGGCAAGGCGCTGTGCGAGGCGTTTCACAGGGCAGGTGCTTCCAAGGTCGTGGTCGCGGACATGGATGCCGCCAACGCGCGCGCCGTCGCGGCGACGGTTGATGGCGCGGCGTTCAAATGCGACGTCGCGCAGGAAAAGGATATTTCGCACGTCATCGATGAGACCGAGCGGCAGTTCGGCCCCATCGCGTTGTTCTGCTCCAATGCCGGCATCGGCGGCGGCTTCGATCCGATGTCGGTCAACGCCGGCGGCGCGTCCGATGAGCCCTGGCAGCGCAGCTGGGCGATCCACGTGATGGCCCATGTCTACGCGGCGCGGCATCTCGTCCCCCGCATGAAGTCGCGCGGCGGCGGCTATTTCCTCAACACCATCTCGGCCGCGGGCCTGCTGTCGCAGGTCGGCAGCCCGGCTTATTCGACGACGAAGCACGCCGCGGTCGGCTTTGCCGAAAATCTCGCGATCTCGCACAAGGCCGACAACATCAAGGTCTCGATTCTCTGCCCGCAGGGCGTCGACACCAACATGCTGCGCTCGATCCCCAAGGGCCCGCAATCCGGCGATGGCGATCTCTCGCCCGAGCAGGTCGCCAAGGACGTCCTCGCCGGCCTCGAGCAGGAGACGTTCCTGATCCTGCCGCACCCCCAGGTGCTCGGCTATATGCGCAAGAAGACCGAGAATTACGACCGCTGGATCGGCGGCATGGCCAAGATCCAGGCGAAGATGCGAGAGCAGTTCGGGAAGTAGGCTAGGCGGCCGCTTCTGCTTCGTCAGCGATGCGGCTCTGCCTGAGCGCCCGTGCATAGAGCATCATCCCCTCGCGCACCGTGCGCCGCTCGGCCTCCGACAGCGCGGCCAGCGCTCCGCGCACCTGCCGGCGGCCGAACGCATGCAGCGCCTCCAGCGTTCGCCGGCCTTTTGCCGTCAGCGACAACAGCTTGCTGCGGGCATCCGATTCATCGGGCGTCTCACGTAGCTCGCCGCAATCGACCAGCTTGCGCACCAGGCGGCTGACGCTGGATTTCTCCAGGTGCAGGAACGCGCCGAGCTCGCCCGACGTCAGCGGGCCGCGGATGCCGATCTCCAGGATCGTGTGCACGGCCGACGGCGGATAGTTCGATTCCGCCACCGTCGCATCCATGAAGCCGAGCTCACGCACCATCAACCGCGAGGCAGAGCGGATGTCGTCGATCAGCGAAAGCTCAGCCATCTTGACTCCCGGCATATAGTTGTATCATACAACTATATGCGCGCAACGGCGCGCGCAAGCGTTTTGGAGTGGGCCATGAGCGGAACCTTGCCAACCGGCCAGCGGATGAGAGGCAAGGTCTGCCTCGTCACGGGCGGCGGCAGCGGCATCGGCCGCGCCACGGCGCTGCGGATGGCGTCCGAGGGCGCCGAGGCAATCATTGTCGCGGGCCGGCGCGAGGCCGAGATCGACGCTGCAGCCGCGGCGTGCCGCGAACTCGGCGCCGAAGCGGTCGCGCTGAAGACGGACATCACGCAAGAAGATGACGTCGCGCGCCTCGTCGGCACCGCCGTCGAGCGCTGCGGCCGTCTCGATGTCGCCTTCAACAATGCCGGCTTCCAGGAACGCCGCGCGCCGCTGGAGGAGCAGGGCACTGATATCTACGACAGCGTGTTCGACACCAATGTTCGCGCGCTGTTTCTCTGCCTGCGTCATCAATTGCCTGTCATGCTGGCGCAGGGGCGCGGCAGCATCGTGGTCAACGCCTCCGTCAGCGGCGTGCGCAATCCCAATCCGGGCTTCGCGCTCTATTCGGCCTCGAAGGCCGCCGCGATTTCGCTGACCCGCTCTGCCGCGATGGAGAGCGCCCCGCGCGGCATCCGCATCAACGCGATCGCACCCGGCCGTGTCATCACCGACATGATGCTGAGCGCCGGCGTCGGCGATGTCGCGACCGTCGGCGCCGGCCTGCCGCTGCGGCGGATGGGCACGCCGGAGGAGGTGGCGGAAGCCGTGGTGTGGCTATCCTCGGATGCGTCGTCTTATGTAGTCGGCCACGTGCTGGCGGCGGACGGGGGATTTCTGGCGGCGTAGTGCCCTCTAATGCTTCTGCCCGTACAGGACCGGCACCGCCGAATCCACGACGACCTCGACGAGGCTCGTGCCCTTGTGCGCCATCCCGCGCTTCAGCGCCTCACCGAGCTCGGCGGCCTTGCTCACGCGCACCGCATGGCAGCCCATGCCTTCGGCGAGCCGCACGAAATCGATCCCCGGCAATTCCAGTCCCGGCACATTGCGCACCTGCATCACCTGGCTGAACGAGCGCATCGCGCCGTAGCCGGAATTGTTGATGACGACGATGGTCAGCGGCAGCTTTCGCTGGGCCGCCGTCCACAGCGCCTGGATCGAATACATCGCCGAACCGTCGCCGATCAGGCAGACCGTGCGTTGGTTCGGTTTGCCGAGAGCCATGCCGACGGCGGCGGGCAGGGAGTAGCCGAGGCCGCCGCTCGCCATGGTGTAGAAACTGTCCTGGCCGCGCATCGGCAGGAATTTTTGCATCGCCGGCCGGTGCGAGGGCACTTCCTCGACCAGCGAGGCGCCTTCAGGCATCGCCTGCGACAGCGAATGCAGCAGGAATTCGACCGGCAGCGGATCGGCGGCCTGCGGCGCCGGCGGCAGCGTGCGGCCCTTTGGCGCGGCGCGTTTGCTGTCCGGGAGCATGTCGAGCAGCAGGCTCAGCGCCGGCTTCATCGTGGCGATGATGCTGGTGCCAACCGGCGTCACCGCGGCCGCGTCCGCATCGTCGGTGATCTGGAAGATCGTCGCGCCGCCATCGAAGATCGCGGCGTGGCCCTCGACGTGGAAGGTGAAAACAGGTGCGCCGATCACGACGACGAGGTCGTGCTCGCGGAGCGCATCGGAGAGCTGTGCCGGCGAGGCGTGCAGGAAGCCTGCGAATTGCGGATGACGCTCGGGGAACGAGCAGCGCGCCGAGAACGGGCTGACCCAGACGCTGGCCCTTGCCTTCTCGGCGACGCGCACCATCAGATCCACCGTGCCGGCGCGGTCGACGCCGGGACCGACGACCAGGGCAGGGTGTTTTGCGGAACCAAGCGCCGCGACAAGCGCCTTCATCGCATCGAATTCGGGGCCGATCTCGCGGCTGACTTTGCGCGCTTCGACTGGCGCTGCGGCATGGGCCCAATCGTCGATCGGGATCGACACGAAGGTCGGCCCGCACGGCGGCTGCATCGCGGTGTAATAGGCGCGTGCGATCGCGGCCGGGACGTCTTCGGGCCGCGCCGGCTCGACGCTGTATTTGACGTAGGGCCGCGGAAATTCCGAGGCGCGCTCGGCGTAAAGAAATGCCTGCAGCGGCAGGATCGAGCGCGCCTGCTGGCCGGCGGTGATCACCAGCGGCGTCTGGTTGCGATGCGCGGTGTAGATGTTGCCGAGCGCGTTGCCGACGCCGGCCGCCGAATGAAGGTTGATGAAGCCGGCATTGCGTGTCGCCTGCGCGTAACCGTCGGCCATGCCGACGGCGGAAGCTTCCTGCAGCGCCAGCACGTAGTCGATGTCGTCGGGCCAGTCGCTCAGGAACGGAAGCTCGGTCGAGCCGGGGTTGCCGAACACGCGTCTGATGCCGAACGCGCGCAGCAGGTCGAGCGTCGCCTGCTTGACGGTGACGGACTTGCTGCCGGTCTTGCCGTTCTTGGACATGGTTTCCGTTCCCCGCTGCTTATTGTTTCGTTCGTCATCCCGGGGCGATGCAAAGCATGGATCCCGGAATTTCGAGATTCCGGGTCCGGTCCGGCGGACCGTCCCGGAATGACGGTGTCGCCGTCACCACACCGCCGTGCCCTTCATCGTCGGCTGTCCCTCGGCATTCGCGGTCCACAGCTCCATGCCAGCGTCGGTCTCGTTGGCATTGATGGAGAACTCGCTGCCCTCGAACAGCGGCTGCAGGCCGCGATAGGTAAACTTCTTCGGCGGCTTGCCGCTGCGGAGCTTTGCCGCCATCTCGATGATGAGCGCGGCTTGCAGGGGGCCGTGGAAGATCAGGCCCGGATAGCCCTCGACCTTGGTGACGTAGTCGCGGTCGTAATGGATGCGGTGGCCGTTGAAAGTCAGCGCGGAGTAGCGAAACAGCAGCACGGGATCGGAGACATGCGTCTCGCGGTGCTGCGCCTTCGGCGGCGGGGACGGGGCCTTCGCGCTCGCGGGCGCGCTGCTGGTCATCTCGCGATAGACGATGTCCTGGCGTTCGCGGATGGAAACGCCCCGTGGCGAGGAAATGCTGTGCTCGACCGAGACGAAGCAGAGCGTGCCGGTCGAGCCCGTCTTCACCTGCACATCGGCAATGCGCGAGGTCCGCGTCGATTCATCACCGACGCGCAATGGCTGCAGGAACTCGATCTCGCCGCCGGCCCACATCCGCCGCGGCAGCGGCACCGGCGGCAGGAAACCGCCGCGGGTCGGGTGGCCGTCGGGCCCGAGCATCGACATCGGAAACACCGGCTGCGCCAGGCACCAATGCACGGTGAACGGTGCGGCATCGCCGGCCTTGGGCTCGCCGACATCCTGGAACAGCGTCGCGCGCAGGCCCTTCACGAGCTGCGCGGTGACGATGTCGGTGGCCTCGGTGCTGCGGCCGATCCATTGCCGGAGGTGATCGACGTCGAGCTTCTCGGTCATGATGCCTCGCTCTTCCTACCTTTTCGGATTCTCGCCGATCGCCGGCACGGCGCCGTAGCTGCGCGTCTCGCCGACGATGATCGGCGCGGGCGCGGGATAGCTGACGCGGCCATTCGGCGTGTCCACCTCGATGCGGCGCAGATGCGGATGGTTGGTGAGATCGGTCATGGTGTTGACCTCGGCGAACGCAATGTCGGCGTCGGACAGCCGCTTCAGCAGTTCGTCCCGAGTCAGCTTGCCGAAGATGTCAGCGACCGTCGTGTCGGTGAAGTCGCGGTTGCGCACGCGCTCCACCATGTTGGCGACGCGGGGGTCGGCGGGCAGATTGGGCTGGTCCAGCACCTCGGCGCACAGCGTCTTCCACTCGCGCTCGCTCTGGATCGAGATCAGGATGTCCTTGCCGTCCTTCGAGGTGAACACGCCATAGGGCGCGATCGAGGGATGGCGCAGCCCCATGCGCTTGGGCGGATTGCCGGCCTCGGCGTTGAGCAGCGGCACGGTGCACCAGTCCGCCATCACGTCGAACATGGAGATGCGGATGTCCGCACCCTTGCCGGTGCGGCCGCGCGCGATCAGCGCTTCGAGGATCGCCGCATGCGCCGTGGCGCCGGTCGCGACGTCCACGATCGACACGCCGACGCGGGAGGCGCCGTCAGGATTGCCGGTGATCGAGGCAAGGCCGCTCTCGGCCTGGATCAGCAGGTCGTAGGCCTTGCGATGCGCGTAGGGGCCCTCGTCGCCATAGCCGGTGATCGTGCACGAGATCAGCTTCGGATAGTCCTTCAGAAGCCGCGCCCGGGAGAAGCCGAGCTTGTCCATCGAGCCCGGCTTGAGGTTCTGCACCAGTATGTCGGCGCTCGCGATGAGCTTTTCCAGCTCGGCGCGGCCCTCCTTGGTGGCGAGGTCGACCACGGCGGATTGCTTGCCGCGGTTGAGCCAGACGAAATAGCTGCTCTGGCCCTTGGCGGCCGCGTCATAGCCACGGGCGAAATCGCCTTCGGGCCGCTCGATCTTGATCACCTCGGCGCCGGCATCCGCCAGGCGCGAGGTGCAGAACGGCGCGGCCACCGCCTGCTCGACCGCAATCACCCTGATCCCGTCAAGTGCTCCCATGATGCGACCTCAGTACGAGCGGGGCATGCCGAGCACATGCTCGGCGACGAAGGACAGCACCAGGTTGGTCGAGATCGGCGCGACCTGATAGAGCCGCGTCTCCCGGAACTTGCGCTCGACGTCGTATTCCTCGGCAAAGCCGAAGCCGCCATGGGTCTGGATGCAGGCGTTCGCCGCTTCCCAGGACGCATCGGCGGCCAGCATCTTGGCCATGTTGGCCTCCGCGCCGCAGTCGAGCCCGGCCTCGTATTTGCGCGTGGCTTCCTTCACCATCAGCTCGGCCGCCCGCATCGAGGCGTAGGCCTTCGCGATCGGGAACTGGATGCCCTGGTTCTGGCCGATCGGTCGGCCGAACACCGTGCGCTCCCTGGCGTAGTTGGTCGCCTTGGCAATGAACCATTTGGCGTCGCCGACGCACTCGGCGGCGATCAGGATGCGCTCGGCGTTCATGCCGGAAAGGATGTAACGAAAACCCTTGCCTTCTTCGCCGATCAGGTTCTCCGCCGGAACCTTCATGTCGGTAAAGAACACTTCGGTCGTGGCGTGGTTCATCATGGTGCGGATCGGGCGGATCTCGAGGCCGTTGTTCCTGGCCTCGCGCATGTCGACGATGAACACCGACAGGCCATCGGTCCGCTTCTTGGCCTGCTCCTTTGGCGTGGTGCGCGCCAGCAGCACCATCAGGTCCGAATGCTCGGCGCGGCTGGTCCAGATCTTCTGGCCATTGACGATGTAGCTGTCGTTGCCTTCCTTGCGCGCGAAGGTCTTCAGCGATGACGTGTCGGTGCCGCTGGTCGGCTCGGTGACGCCGAACGCCTGCAGGCGCAATTCGCCGCTCGCGATCTTCGGCAGGTATTTTGCCTTCTGCTCGGCGTTGCCGTGCCGCAGCACGGTGCCCATCGTGTACATCTGGGCATGGCAGCCGCCGCCGTTGCAGCCGGCACGCTGGATCTCTTCCAGGATCGCCGCCGCGGCGGAAAGCTTCAGGCCGGCGCCACCATATTCTTCGGGGATCAGCACCGAGAGATAGCCGGCCTGCGTCAGCGCGTCGACGAAAGCCTTGGGGTAGGCCATCTCGCGGTCGAGCTTGCGCCAGTACTCGCCGGGAAACTGCGCACAAAGCTTTGCGACGGCTTCGCGGATGTCGGCGTAATCTTCGCTGTGGTGTTGCTCAGTCATGGCGTTTCCCGTTGGTAGCGGCAGTTAAGATAACGCCGGCCGATCCTCCGGCGTTGTGAAAACAACGCCAGCCCCCTATGCTCATTTGCTATAGCGTATGGAGTAGCCTTCCAGGATTGGCAAGCATGGATTTCCGGCAGCTCAGGACCTTCAGTTGCGTGGCGGAGCTCGGCAGCCTGAGCAAGGCCTCCGACACGCTGCGCGTGGCGCAGCCCGCGCTCTCCAGGCAGATCAAGCTGCTGGAGCACGAGCTGCGCACGGAGCTGTTCACCCGCAACGGCCGCGGCATGGTGCTGACCGAAGCCGGGCGCCTTTTGCTGGCGCGCACCTCCGGCATCGTGCGGCAGATCGACCAGATTCGCGACGACATCCAGTCGGCGAAGGGGCCGCCGTCGGGGCAGGTCGTGCTCGGCCTGGTTCCGACCGTGAGCTGCGTGCTGTCGGCGCGCTTCGCGCGGCGCTGCGTCGAAAAATATCCGGGCATCTCGCTGCGCATCGTCGAGAGCTACAGCGGCCATCTGGTCGAATGGCTGCATCGCGGCGAGATGGACCTCGCCATCCTGTACGGCCGCTCGGCGGATCTGCATCTCAACGTCGAGAGCTTGGGACGCGACAACATCGTCGCGGTCGGCCCGCGCGGCTGCGGCCTGGCGCGCAGGAAGAGCGTCGATGTCGGCTGGCTGCTGCGGCAGCGCCTGGTGTTGCCCAGTCATTCGCACGGCCTCCGCGCGCTGATCGAGCATGCGGCAGCCCAGCGCAAGATCAAGCTCGACGTCCAGCTCGAGGCAGATTCGTTCCGCGTGCTGACGAGCCTCGTCGAGGAAGGGCTCGGCTTCGCGCTGCTGCCGCCTTCGTCGGTCCATGGCGAGGTCGCGGACGGCCGGTTGGAAACCGCTATCGTCTCCAAGCCGATGACGCGCGAGCTCATTTTCGCCTCTCCGATCGACCGCCCGGCCTCGACGGCCTCGCTCGCCATCACCGCGCTCCTGCGCGAGGAAGTCGCCGCCTGCCGCAAGGAAGGCGTGTGGGACATCAAATTGAGTTGACCTTTCTTTGCCTCTCCCCGCCTGCGCGGAGAGGCCGGAATCTGCTGAGCAAATTCCGGGTGAGGGGGAGTCTCCGCGAGTCCAATTGTCACCGTCCCCGTGGAGACTCCCCCTCACCCCAACCCTCTCCCCGCAAGCGGGGCGAGGGGGCGCAGCGAGCGCGCGGTGAGTGCTTAGGACACAAGGCGGCGGCCGGCCCTTCGCATGTTGCGCGAGCTGTCATGCCGGAATTCTATAGCTGCCTTCGCAATGACGGAGGATAGGCCTTAGGCCGCAATCCTCACCGGCAGCGACTCATATCCCTTGATGAAGCTGGAATAGATCCGTTTCGGCTCGCCGACCACCTCGATCCGGTCGAACCGCTTCAGCATCTCCTCCCAGACGATTCGCAGCTGCAGCTCGGCGAGGCGCATGCCGACGCAGCGATGGATGCCGAAGCCGAAGGAGAGATGAGTGCGCGGGCGCGCGCGGTCGATGATGAAGTCGTTCGGCTTCTCGATCATCTCCTCGTCGCGGTTGCCCGAGACGTACCACATCACGACGCGGTCGCCCTTCTTGATGTGCTTGCCGCCGATCTCGGTATCGGCAAGCGCGGTGCGGCGCATATGCGCCAGCGGGGTCTGCCAGCGGATCACCTCGGGCACCATGGTGTCGATCAGGCCGGGGTTGGCGCGCAGCTTGTCGTACTGCTCGGGGTTCTCGTTCAGCGCCAGCACCGAGCCCGTCATGGTATTGCGCGTGGTGTCGTTGCCGCCGACGATGAGCAGGATGATGTTGCCCATGAGGTTGTCGGGATCCATGAACCGCGTGGCGTCGTTATGCGCCATCAGCGACAACAGATCGTTGCGTGGCGCCGAGTTGACTCGCTCGTTCCACAGCTTCGACATGTAGGCGTAGCACTCGTCCATCTCGCGGCGGCGCTCTTCGGCCGAGGCGACGATGCCGCTCTTGGGCAGCGCGGTCGAGACGTCGGACCAGCGCGTCAGCTTGCGCCGCTCCTCCCAGGGGAAGTCGAACAGGGTTGCCAGCATCTGCGTCGTCAGCTCGATCGAAACCCGTTCGACGAAGTTGAAGGTCTCGTTGCGCGGCAGATTGTCCAGCACGGTCTGCGAGCGTTGCCGGATCAGTTTTGCCAGTTCGTCCAGATGGGTCGGCGTGAACATCGGCGACACGGTCTTGCGCTGCGACGAGTGCTTGGGCTGGTCCATCGCGATGAAGCTCGGCCAGTCGTAGCCCTCGGGCACGTCGCGGATCGAGATGCCGCCGAGCGTCGAGTCCGACGAGAAGATGCCGTGATTGGTGTCGACATGCATGATGTCGTTGTATTTCACCACCGACCAGTAGGGTTCGATCGGCGCGTTGGTGCAGTAATGCACCGGCTCTTCCTTGCGCAGCCGCTCGAACCACGGCCACAGCGTGTCGTCCTGGAACAGTCTTGGCGCACCCGGATGAAAATTCTTCAGCGGGGTCGCATAGGCTTCCTCGCGCGCGCGCCGCATGCGTTCGGCCTTGTCGGTCTTGACCGGTGTCTGAATGTTCATGGGCAGTCGCTCCAGTGTGTTCGTTCGCGCCGTCGCAGTGGCGAGGCGAGGGGCGTCGTCGCAATTGCCAATGTTATACACTATAATTCGGAGGTCACGCCGCAATCTTGACCGGCAGCGTTTCCAAACCCTTCACGAAGCTCGAATACACCCGCTTCGGCTCGCCCATCACGTCGATATGGTCGAACCGCTTCAGAATCTCTTCCCAGATAATCTTGAGCTGGAGTTCGGCAAGCCGCAAGCCGACGCAGCGGTGGATGCCGAAGCCGAAGGACAGATGCGTGCGTGGCCGGGCGCGATCGATGATGAAGTCGTACGGCTTCTCGATCGCCTCCTCGTCGCGATTGCCCGAGACGTACCACATCACGACCTTGTCACCTTTCTTGATCTGCTTGCCGCGGAACTCGAAATCCGAGAGCGCCGTGCGGCGCATATGCGCGAGCGGCGTCTGCCAGCGGATCACCTCGGGCACGAAACTGTCGAGCAGCGCGGGGTTTTCGCGCAGCTTGCGGTACTGCTCGGGATGCTGGCTCAGCGCATAGATCGAGCCCGACATCGTGTTGCGGGTGGTGTCGTTGCCACCGACGATCAAAAGAACGAGATTGCCGAGAAAGTTCTTCGCGTCCATGTCGCGCGTCGCCGCGCTATGAACCATCATCGAGAGCAGGTCGCTCTTCGGCGGCTGCTCGGCGCGTTCTTTCCAGAGCCGTGAGAAGTAGGCCGCGCATTCCCCGAGTTCGGCCATTCGCTCCTCGTCGGTGGCGACGAGTCCGTCGGCGCCGGGAATGGTGGTCGCGATGTCAGACCAGCGCGTCAGCTTGCGGCGGTCCTCCCAGGGGAAGTCGAACAGCACCGCGAGCATCTGCGTGGTGAGCTCGATCGAGACCTGGTCGACCCAGTCGAACACCTCGCCGCGGGGCAGGTTGTCCAGGCACTCGGCGGAGCGCTTGCGGATGTTGAGGGCGAGATTGTCCAGATGCGTCGGCGTGAACAACGGCGCCACGGTCTTGCGCTGCGCCGCATGCCGCGGCGGGTCCATCGAGATGAAGCTCTCGCGGCGCAGATCGGGATCGACGTCGCGGATGGTGATGCCGCCGAGCGCGGAGGCCGAGGAGAACACCGAATGGTTGGTCTCGATCTCCATGATGTCGTTGTAGCGCGTCACCGACCAGTACGGCCCGAACATCGAATCCTTGCAATAGTGCACCGGATCTTCGCGGCGCAGACGATCGAAATAGGGCCAGAACGTATCGGTCCTGAACAATTCAGGATCGCCGGGATCGTATTGCTCCAGCGGCAGCGACGAAGCGCGCTCGCGCAATGCGTCGATCTTCGCGCTCTCGATGGTCCCGTGCATGACCGTTCTCCCTGGCGTGGACCGCGCGATTTTTGTGAATTCTGCGCTGCGGTATTTGAACTACAATTACAACGCGTTACGTGCTTCGGGGCAAGCGGCAGTTTTGCCGCAAGCGAGGTGCGTATCCGGGATTGAGCGAAGCGAAAATCCGGGATTCGGCCCGCAACCGACACTGCCCCGGATTTGCGCTGCGCTCCGTCCGGGCGACGAATCCGCCAGCGCGATCTTCAGCACGCCCTGGCCAACGGAGACGTCCGATAATTCGCTCGAAACCGAGGTAAATCGAACCCGGCCACCCCGGGGATCGACTAATCTCTGATCTATAGTTTGAGCGGATCGGATCCGCATCCCGAGGTTGCCGCCGTGAACGACATGCAGTGGGCTCCCATCGGCCCCTCCGAACCGGTCCCCCCGCCGCTGCCGCCCACGCAGGTCGACTTCACCGGCAATCGCACCGAGTTCCGCAAGATGGTCACCAAGGGGGCCATGCTGGAGC
The DNA here is from genome assembly GCF_015291665.1 of Bradyrhizobium sp. CCBAU 53338. Taxonomy (NCBI): domain Bacteria; kingdom Pseudomonadati; phylum Pseudomonadota; class Alphaproteobacteria; order Hyphomicrobiales; family Nitrobacteraceae; genus Bradyrhizobium; species Bradyrhizobium sp. CCBAU 53338. The sequence continues at coordinate 6,134,323 of NZ_CP030048.1, read as the reverse complement.
TGGTCACCTTCGGCTTCTACCGGTTCTGGCTCGTCACCGACATCCGCAGGCATTTGTGGTCGAACACCGCGATCGACGGCGATGCCGCCGAATACACCGGCCGGGCCAAGGAGCTGTTGGTCGGCTTCCTGTTCGCGCTGGCGATCCTGGTGCCGATCTATCTCGGCTATTTCCTCGTCGGTATCGAGTTCGAACGTTGGCAGGGCTTTGCCTCGACGCCGCTGTTCATCTCGTTCTACGCCTTCGGCCAGTTCGCGATCTTTCGCGCGCGTCGCTATCGTTTGACGCGCACGGTCTGGCGTGGCGTCCGCTTCTGGATGGACGGCTCCGGCTGGGCCTATTCCTTCCGTGCGATGCTTTGGGGTCTTTTGGTGTTCATGACGTTCGGCCTGGCGCTGCCGTGGCGCGAGGCGTCGCTGGAGCGTTACAAGATGCGGCATACGCATTTCGGCGATCTGCAAGGCGACTTCGAAGGCACCGGCTGGGAATTCTTCAAGCGCGGTTGGTGGCTGTGGCTGCTGAGCCCGATCGCGGTGGTGATCTTCCCGCTCGCGCCGTTCTTCTATGCCGAGTTCAAGGCGCGCGAATGGCGCTGGTGGCTGAACGGCATCCGCATCGGCGGCGTCAGCCTGTCCTCGGATCTGCCGCACAATGCCTTCTACGGCCTGTACTGGAAGATGATCGGCTGGTGGATGCTGCTCTCGACCCTGTTCGGCTTCTATATCGGCGGTGCCACCTTGCTCGTCGTCAAGCTCACTGGCCTGCCGCCCGAGCAGGTGTTCGGGCCCGGTCATGCGGCCAAGAGCATTCCGATGCTGGTGGCGATGGTGATCGGCTATCTCGCGCTGGCGCTTGCCATCAACATCATCATGCGCGTCTATCTGCAGCGCGATCTCTGGGCCAAGGTACTGGAAACCGTCGCGGTGCATGATATCGGAGCCGCGGCCGACGTTCGCGCCAGCGGCGAACTGGCCAGCGCGCTTGGCGAAGGTTTTGCCGATGGTCTCGATGTCGCGGGATTCTAGATCGTGAGTGATGTGACTGCCGAGCCCGGCGCTGAGACGAAGCCCGGACAAAAGGCTATCTTCTTCGACGGCCTGTCGAGCCGCCGGCGCCAGGTCGTGCTGACGCTGGGCGATGCGCTCGAGATCGTCGAGCCGAGCGATGGGCAGGCGACCGTCACGCGCTGGGCCTACGCCGAAATCCGACGCGCCGACAGTCCGGCCGGCACCCTGCGCCTGACCTCCATGTCCGCGCCGCCGCTGGCGCGGCTCGAGATTCGCGATGCGGCGCTCAGTGCCGGTCTCGTCGCACGCTGTCCGAGCATCGACGAGCACCAGACCACGGGCCGCGGTGTTGCAAAGATCGTGGGCTGGTCGGTCGCGGCCGCCATCTCCATCGTCAGCGTGGTGCTGTTCGGCGTGCCGCTGGCCGCGGACCGCCTCGCGCCGCTGGTGCCGAAGCCGATCGAGCGGCGCATCGGCGATGCCTCCGAGGTGCAGGTGAAGACGATCTTCCGCGGCGCGGCCTGCGACGACGCGGCCGGTCAGGCGGCGTTTCGCAAGCTCGTCAACCGGCTGCGCGATGCCGCCGGCCTCGACGACGATTCCATGACGGCAGGCGTGCTGCGAACCTCGGTGCCGAACGCGTTCGCGCTGCCGGGCGGCAAGGTCTATTTGCTGAGCGGACTGCTCGACAAGGCCGAAAATCCCGACGAACTCGTTGGCATCCTCGCCCACGAGCTCGGCCATCTCAAGCACTCCGACAACATGCGCGGCCTGATCTACAACGGCGGCACCTCGTTCCTGATCGGCCTGTTGTTCGGCGACGTCACCGGCTCCTCCGCCGTGATCTTCGCCTCGCGCAGCGTGGTCGAAGCCTCCTATTCGCGCGAGGCCGAGACCAATGCCGACACTTTTGCGATCGAGATCATGCACGCGCTCGGCCGCTCGCCGAAGCCCGCGGCCGAGTTGATGTTCCGCATCACCGGCAAGGAAGGAGGCTCGGGCCTGTCGACGATCCTGGCGAGCCATCCGCTCACCGAGGATCGCCTCGCGCGCATGACGAAAGAGGACCGTCCCGCCAGCGGCCCGCCGTTGCTGACCGACAAGGAGTGGCAGGCGCTGAAGGGCATCTGCGGCAGCGGGAAGATTTAGCTTAGCGCCTACCGCGTTCCGTAAGCACGGTCGCCGGCATCGCCGAGGCCCGGCAGGATAAAGCCGTTTTCATCGAGACTTTCATCCACGGCTGCCGTCCAGATGTGCACGTCGGGATGCAGGCCGCGCAGGCGCTCGAGTCCTTCCGGTGCAGCGATCAGGCAGGCGAGGCGAATGTCCTTGGCGCCGCGCTCCTTCAATCGGTCGACGGCGGCGACGGCCGTGTTGGCGGTGGCGACGACAGGCGTCACCACGATCGCGAGGCGCTCGCTGAGATCGGACGGCGATTTGAAGAAGTATTCGACCGCGGCAAAGCTCTCTGGCTCGCGGTAGAGCCCGATATGGGCGACGCGCGCGGTCGGCACCAGATCCATCATGCCGTCGACGAAGGTGGTGCCGGCGCGCAGCATCGGCACGAACACCAGCTTCTTGCCGGCGATCTTGGCCGAGTGGATCGTCGCCAGCGGCGTCTCGATGACGGTATCAGTGAGCGGCAGGTCGCGCGTCACCTCGTAGCAGAGCAGCATGCCGATCTCCTTGATCAGCTCGCGGAACGACTTTGTCGAGATCGATTTGTCCCGCACCAGGGTCAGCTTGTGCTGCACCAGCGGATGATCGACGATCGTGACGCCTTCCATGATCGGATGCTCCTGAAATTCTTCAAGTCAGTGCGGCGGGCAACAAGGGTGGGCTAGAAAACGGTGCCGTCGCTGATCACCTTGAGCGGCGGTGAGCCGTCGGGACGGCGCGCAAACGCGATGGCGCGGCCGGCGGCCCAGGTGCCGCCTTCCAGAATGCTGGCGAGCGGCAATGACTGCGGCGTGCGGTCGAGCTTGGCGCGAACAAGATCGGCGACACGATCCAGCAACGCGACGGTCAGTGCGCGCCACTCGACGACGAGCAGCGAGTCGACCGCATGCGCGCGCTCGGCGTCGGCGGGATCGCGCAGGCACAGCACCTCGTGATCGACGAACAGGCCGCCATTGCGGTATTCGGCAAGCCCGGTCAGGCCATCGATGTCGGTGACCTCGAAGCCTGCGCGCTGGAGCGGCTCGATCAGCGAATAGCTCAGCCATTGCGACAGCTTGTGCAGCGGCACGAGGCCGGCGGTCGCATCGTCGCTCTTGATCGCAGGATGACGCCAGCAATCGCCGAGCGGAACGCCGGCGAGCTCGAGTCGTGACGGCCAGATCGGTCCGAGCTGGTTCAGCACCGCGGACAGGATCGTAGGCGCAGGGATGGCGCCGCCCCTCGCTTGCGCGGCGATATGATCGAACAAGCCGCCCGGCCGCGGCCTGTCCTGCATGCCGAAGACATCGGCGCGCGCAGCCACCAGCCTGCCCAGACGTTGCAGCAGATCGGTGCGTCCTTCGAGGCCCAGCAGCGGATTGGCCTCGCTCGCCTGGAAGGCCGACGTCAGTGCCGAAAGCGGCAGCTTGGCGAGCACGTCCGCATCGACCCTGGACGGCGCGCGCGCATCGCGCGAAAAGAGGCCGCCGGCAAACATGTCGAGGCTTGCGATCGCGAGCCCCTCGGAGCGGCCGATGCCTTGTCCGGTCATCGCATCACGGTATCGCCACGTCGCGCCCGCGCCGGCGTCGAGCAGGACGCTGACGATGGCGAGGTCGAATTCCGCCCGCGCCCGTGCCGCACGATCGGGCCACGATGTCGCGTCGGCCAATTGCGCCCAGCGGTCCGCGCCGCCGGACACAAAATGCCGCCACCGCGCGTGGAAGGGAATGTCGAGCGTCGGGTAAGCCTTGCGCGTGACGACAAGCACCGCCTCCGCAACTCCGTCCATGCGATCGAGATCGATGGTGAAATGCGTGAGCCCGTCGCGCAGGCCGATGTCGAGCATTTGTCCGGCGCGCGCGCGAACAGCCTTCGCGGTGAGCAGCGCGCGTGCCTGTTGTTCCAAAACGTCCGCCATCGCCGGATCAGTATTTTTCCAGCGAACGCCCGACCACGCCATCGACGTCCTTCTCGGGCGCGATGTCGGTCGAGTAATAGCCGGCCGCCTTCTTCGCGGCGATCTCGACATAGGCGTCCGCCGGGATCAGCTCAGGCGGGATCGGCACGCGCTCGACGATGTCGATGCCCTGAGAGGTCAGCGCGTCGTATTTCATGTCGCTCATCGACAGGAAACGGTCGATGCGCTTCAGGCCGAGCCAGTGGATCGTATCAGGCATCAATTGCTGGAAGCGCGCGTCCTGCACGCCGGCGACGCATTCGGTGCGCTCGAAATACGCGGCAGCGGCATCGCCGTCCTCCTGGCGCTTGCGCGCGTTGTAGACCAGGAATTTGGTGACCTCGCCGAGTGCGCGGCCTTCCTTGCGGTTGTAGACGACGAGCCCGAGCCCGCCCTCCTGCGCGCCGCGCGCGGATTCCTCGATGCCGTGGATCAGATAGGGACGGCAGGTGCAGATGTCGGAACCGAACACGTCGGAGCCGTTGCACTCGTCATGCACGCGGCACGTGATCCTGGTGCGATGATCAGGCAGCTTTGTCACATCGCCGAACATGTAGACGGTGGTGCCGCCGATCGGCGGCAGGAACACTTTCATGTCCGGGCGCGTGACGAGCTCCGGGAACATGCCGGCGGTCTGCTCGAACAGCGTGCGGCGCAGCTCGGTCTCGCCGGTGCCGAAGCGTTCGGCAAGGCCCGGCAGGTACCAGACCGGATCGATCGCGATCTTCACCACGGAGACGCTGCCATTGGCATGGACGACCTCGCCGTCGGCGCGCAGCCGCTTGGCCGCCAGCGCCTCGCGGATCTCGGGCAGGTCGAGCCGCGCGCGCGTGATCGCGATGCTCGGGCGGATATCGACGCCCTCGGCGATGTCCTTGCCGAAGTTCTCGGCGACCAGATGGCCCCAGGGATCGAGCGCGACGATTTTCGCGGGATCGCGCCACTGTTCGAACGGACCGATGGTGGCGGCCGGGAAGGTGTTGGTGAGATCCGGGCGCCTGATGGGATCGAGCGCGCCGGCGGAGACGGCGAGCGCGCGGTACATCGCATAGGAGCCGCCATGGCTGCCGATCACGTTGCGATCCCCGGCGCGCGACACCGTGCCAATGATCGGCCCGCGGGCGCGCGCGTCGGCTGCGCCCCAGTGAATCGGGAAGGCGGCTTTCCGGCCCGGCTCGGGGTGCGAGGTGAGGCGGATATGGTCGGTACGGTTCGCGCGGCTCATGGCCAAACTCCCAAAAAGCCAACGGCCCGCCGCTCGGACGGGCCTGGCTCATCAGCGTTGCCGGAACGAAGCCCCGGCGACGCAATCCAACATATTGTAGCGGCGACCCGCGACAGACAAGTTAATCGTGGCGGGCTGGCGTTCGCCTCCTCGTCCAGACCGGCGAACGACGCCGGAACGTGTTCTATATCTATGTAATCGTTCGAATTTTTGAAGGGGAGGGGGCGGCGGCGCCGAAACAGGTGACTGGATAAAACCTGCATATTCGGACATATCGACCGGATCGGCCCGCCCCGGAGAATGCCATGCCCACCGCCAGCTACATCGATCCCCGCAATGGAAAGCTCTATCCGCTTGATGAGCCGCGCTGGTGTTCGGATGAGCGCACGCCGCTGCTGGTGACGCCGGGGGCGGGGATCTCGCGGGCGGATATCGACAGCGGTACGCGCTCGCTATGGCGCTACCGGGCGGCGCTGCCGGTGGAGATCAAGGACCCGATTTCGCTCGGCACCGGATGCACGCCGCTGGTGCAGCAGGCATGGGGCGATCTGCGGCCGTTCTTCAAGCTCGAATGGTTCAATCCGACCGGCAGCTTCAAGGACCGCGGCTCGGCGGTCATGCTCTCGTTCCTCCGGCAGATCGGCGTCAACGCCATCCTGGAGGATAGTTCCGGCAACGGCGGCTCGTCGATGGCCGGGCTTGGCGCGGCCGGCGGCATGCGCGTGAAGATTTTGGCGCCGGCCTCGACCTCGCCGGCCAAGATCGCGCAGGTGCGCGCCTACGGCGCCGAGGTGCAACTCGTCGAGGGCCCGCGCGAGGAATCGGAGGCGGAAGCCATCAGGCAGTCGAGCCAGACCTTCTATGCCAGCCACAACTGGCAGCCGTTCTTCCTCGAAGGCACAAAATCGCTTGCCTACGAGATCTGGGAAGATCTCGGCTTTCGCGCGCCCGACAACGTCATCGTTCCGGTCGGTGCGGGCAGCAGCCTGCTCGGCTGCGCCTTCGGCTTCCGCGAGCTGCTGAAGGCGGGGCAGATCGCAAAGCTGCCGCGCCTGTTCGCGGCGCAGCCGCTCAACTGCTCGCCGATCGATGCCAGCTTCAAGGCCGGCGTCGATACGCCCGTCGCGCGCGAGGTGAGCAAGACCATCGCCGAGGGCACCGCGATCAAGTCCCCGCTGCGGCTGCGCGAGATCATCGGCGCTCTTCGTGAAAGCGGCGGCGGCACGGTCGCGCTCACCGAGGACGAGATCGTCGCCGCCCTGCGGCGTCTTGCGCGGCAGGGGCTCTTCGCCGAGCCCACCAGCGCCAGCGCGGCTGCGGCGTTGGAGAAACTCGCGGCCGACGGGGCCATCAAGGCGAACGAGACCACGGTGGCAGTCCTCACCGGCACCGGGCTGAAGGCGGCGACCACCGTGGCCGACCTCGTGCAGTAGGGCGGGGCTCGCAACGGCGGCGCGCTCACTCCTTCAGATCGTTCACCTGCTTCACCCAGGCGCGCACGTCGGCGAGCACCTCGGGCAGCACCGCTCTCACCTCCAGCACGGTCATGCCGGCCTTGATGCGGGGGTCGTAGAGCAAATTGAGGATGTACTGGTCGTAGACGTCGAAATAGCCCATCGAGACGTTGTCGTTGAACATCGTCCACGGCACGCTGGCGGTGTCGTTGATCGGCCCGAGCGATTGCAGCACCTCCTCGTAGGCGCAGTCGAGGAAGGTGAAGTCGCCGGTGTCGACGGTCAGGATGACGTCGGAATGCTCGATCTCGAATTGTTCGTTCTTGCGGAAGCCGGACAGGCATTGCGGATCGAGCGAGGTGCGGATCTCGCGCGCCTTCTCCGCGCCGTAGAAGCTCGTGATGGTGCGGTAGAGGTCGCGGTCGCGCACCAGCTTCACCCGCACATTCGCCGCCTCGGCGGTGTCGGTCATGGCGATGTCGAGATGCTGCACGCGTTTGCCGATGTCGGCGACGACCCTTGCGAGCTGCGCCTTGCGGTCGGCGCGGTCGGTCTCGGCGAACACGCGCACCGGTCCGTCGAACTTGCGGATGCGATCGACACGGCCGGCGAGGTGGTATTCGGCGCCGAAGGCGGTCTTGAAAAAGCCGTCGACGATCTCGGCGTCGGCAAAGCTCTTCTTTTCGGTACGCTGCCGCGAGGCGATCGCGGGTAGCTCGCCGGCGGTCGCCATGGGCGCGGTGTCAGGCACGAGCGCGAACGCTGCAAACGCCAGCAGGGCGAAGCGAGGGGCAGCCGAGGGCGGGACCAATGCGCTCATCGTCGCGCCACGCTGCCGTATTCGCTGCCCGCGCACAAGTCCGCAAATTCACGCGGCGGGCAGCATCCCGCCGTGTCCGCGGATCAGTTGTTGAGTACGACCACGGTGGTGCCGACGCCGACGCGGCCGTAGAGGTCGGTGACGTCGTCATTGGTCATGCGGAAACAGCCCGAGGAGACCGCCTGGCCGATCGTCTCCGGCTCGTTGGAGCCGTGGATGCGGTAGAGAGTCGAGCCCAGATACATCGCGCGCGCGCCGAGCGGGTTCTCGATGCCGCCCTTCATGTGACGTGGCAGGTCGGGCCGGCGGGCGATCATCTGCGAGGGCGGCGTCCAATCCGGCCATTCCTTCTTGGCGGTGATCTTGTGCACTCCGCCCCAGCGGAAGCCGTCGCGACCGACGCCGATGCCGTAGCGCAGCGCCTGGCCGTTCTGGAGCACCAGATAGAGCCGGCGCTCGGCGGTGTTCACCACGATCGTGCCGGGGGCATAATTGCCGTTGTACATGACGGTGGTGCGGGGGATCGGGCTCGCGCCGCCGCCGAGAAAGCCGGTGGAGCTGGTGCCCGTGAAGTCGACCATCCCCGCCGCGGACGCGCCGGCCGCGCCGGCCAGCAAGAGCGCCATTGCGGTGATCGGCGCGGCAAAAAACCGGATCATTGCTTCCCCCAGAAAAAAATCGATTCAACGACAGCCACAGGCCATACTTGCGGGCATTTCGCAAGCCACGGCCCCGTGAGACAGGGCATCCCCCGGCGGATGGCGTTACCAAATCGGCAACCGCGCCAATTTGTCGAAAAAAGCATTAGCCAAACCGGCGGATTGCCATGCGGGGCAGGGTCGCAATGCCGGCTATTGCTTTGACCGGGCCAGCGAACAATGATTGATCGCAGGGATCACTGGAAATCGCCGGTTGCGGGAGCAAGAAGAATGAACGGTGCGGAAAGCCTGGTGCGGACGATGGTCAAGGGCGGGGTGGACGTCTGCTTCACCAACCCGGGCACCTCCGAAATGCATTTTGTCGCGGCGCTCGACCGCGTGCCGGGCATGCGCTGCGTGCTCGGCCTGTTCGAGGGCGTGGTGACGGGGGCGGCCGACGGCTATTTCCGCATGAAGGGCTCGCCGGCCTCGACCCTGCTGCATCTCGGCCCCGGCCTCGCCAACGGCCTTGCCAATCTGCACAACGCCAAGAAGGCCAATTCCGGCATCGTCAACATCGTCGGCCAGCACGCCGTCTACCACATCGACTACAACGCGCCGTTGACTTCCGACATCGAGGGCCTGGCCCGGCCGATGTCGTCCTGGGTCCGCACCTCGCCGAATTCCAAATCGGTCGCCGCCGACGGTGCCGCGGCGATCGCCGCCGCCAGGAGCGCGCCGCCGCAGATCGCGACCCTGATCCTGCCCGCCGACACCGCCTGGAACGAGGCCGATGGCATTGCCGAGGTTCCGGCCGAGCAGCAGCGCGCCAGCTATTCGCCGCAGGCGGTCGAGCAGGCCGCAAAGATCCTGCACGGCGACGGCGAGGGCACGCTGCTCCTGATGACCGGCAGCGCGCTGAGCGAGCACGGCCTGGCGCTGGCCGAGCGCATCGCCGGCAAGACCGGCTGCACCGTGATGGGCCCGACGTTCCGCCCGAAGATGGCGCGCGGCCGCGGCCGCTTCTCGATCGACCGCATCCACTACGTCATCGAGAACGCGCTGCCGATGCTGGCCAAGTTCCGTCACATCGTGCTGGTCGAGTCAGACGATCCCGTCGCGTTCTTCGCCTATCCGAACAAGCCGAGCATGCTCAAGCCCGAGGGCTGCGAGGTCCATCGCATGACCTCCTGGGGCGAGAATTCGGTGGCGGCGCTGGAAGCGCTCGCCGGCGCCGTGAGGGCCAGCGCCAGGGACGTCAAGCCGCAGGCGTTGCAGGAACTGGTCAAGCCGACCGGCGCGCTCACCTTCGCCTCGATCGCGCAGGCGATCGCCTGTGCGATCCCCGAGAACGCGATCATGGTCGACGAATCCCTCACCACCGGCCGCGGCTTCTTCCCGCCGACCGCGGCAGCCGCGCCGCACGACTGGCTCCAGAACATGGGCGGCTCGATCGGCTTCTCCACGCCGCTGTCGATCGGTGCCGCGATCGCCTGCCCGGACCGCAAGGTCATCACCATGGTCGGCGACGGCAGCGCGATGTACACGATCCAGTCGCTGTGGACGCAGGCGCGCGAGAATCTGAACATCGTCACCATCGTGTTCGCCAACCGCATCTACCAGATCCTGCGCGGCGAGTTCGACAATGTCGGCGCCGGCGAGCCCGGCCAGCGCGCCAACGACATGCTCCGCCTCGATCGCCCGACGCTCGATTTCGTCGCGCTGGCCAAGGGCATGGGCGTGCCGGGCCGCGCCGTCACCAACGCCGACGAGTTCAACAAGGCGCTGGCAGAGGCCGTCGCCGAGCCGGGGCCACGGCTGATCGAAGTCCAGATGTAAGGGGCGCGCAAGCGACGGAGCGCCGAGAGCCCGGAGGCAAAATGCAGACCGAGCTGAACAAGGTGATCGCGGCGCTCCGGGACTTCTACGCCCACGAGGGCTTCCTGTTCGAGAAGGACATCGGCGAGCGTGCGATCACGCACCGCTTCGCCGTCCATCTCGAGCGGCAGTTTTCCGGCTGGTCGGTCGACTGCAATTACGACCGGCTCGGCGAGCGGACGCTGCACCTGCCGCACGGCACCATCATCTCGACCGACGATCATCTCGGCAAGTCGATCTATCCCGATGTCGTGGTGCATCAGCGCGAGATCCCGAACAACCTATTGACCGTCGAAATCCGCAAGGCGAGCAATCATACGCCGCTGGAGCACGATCAGCACAAGCTGATGGCGCTGACCGATCCGCATGTCTGGTTCGCCTATTGGATCGGCGTGCTGCTGGTGCTCGACCAGCACAACGTGACCATGTCGGAGGTCTATGTCAGCGGCGTGGTCGATCCGGCGCAGTCGCTCTGGTTCGCGGAGCGGCTCGCGGAAACCGGCTTTGGGGCGGCGCGTTAGGGCGCCTACTCATAAACGTGAGATATCGAGGCAGAGCGGAAGACGGTTAGCGACGCGACCCGTGGGACATTTGACTATTCGTTAGCGTGGCATAGACTGATTACCTGAGGTCGGCTTGTCGCTTACTGACACCAAGATTTTGCTCTCCAACTGATTGTCCATAGATAAATCAAAAAGGAATTTTTATGCTGGACCGATTTCGAGTCGCGTCACTTTTCTTCGTCTTTTCGTCACTGCTCTATTGTGAACACGCTCTCGCTCAGGATTCCTCGTCCCGTTACGGGATGGGTGGTCAAACCAAGCAATTTGGTGAAGTCCGCAAGCAGATCTCCGAGAGCGGTCAACCTTTCCGAATCGAAGGTCATTGTCAGTCGGCCTGCACAATGTTCCTCAAATTGAAGAACGTCTGTGTCGACCCGAATGCCGAACTATTGTTTCATGCGGCCGAAACCCCCAAAGGTACGCAGAGGATGATGAACTCCTACAATGGCTCGCTGCGCGGCTACCTCGTCGCAAATCACATCATGGAAACGACCAGCTTCACCACCATCTCAGGGCGGGACATGATCAGGAAATTTGGTTACCGGTCCTGTTCACCGAAGTGAGTGTTCTGCATTCTGGTCGACGCTTGCTCTCGCCGGAGTACGGTCCCGTCGAGCGAATCGCTGCGCTGCCGAGCTAAACGATTCCGTTTTTGGTGTCCGTGCAGCATAGGCGTGCCAGGGACGCAAATGGCGCCATCTCCTTCTTGTTCCTCCTGAAAGTAGTTTTGAATTTTTCGAAGACCTGCAGTGCACGACCTGTCCCGTTAGAGAAACAACGACTGAGATCAAGTTGCAATTTACTCGCAGTCTCCATCGGGCTGCGCTTGAGCGAGGACTCCGCATGGACAGGTGGTCAGGGTGGACAATCGTCCTTTGCCTTGTACTAACGCTCGGTCCCCTGCAGGCACAACCCGATGAATGCTCTCGTGACGCGTTGCAAAAGCATGCCTGCGAAACACCGAACGGCAAAGCCACAGAATCAAATGTTGGCGTCCCGCTCCCGGCAAGCTTTCTTCCTCCGCCGCGATCGATTGCGGATATCACCGCGATTCTCGATAGCGAAAAGCCCGATCCCGCCACTCTGGCTAGAATGAAATCTGCCGCCGACGCGGAACCTTCTGACGACCTTTCGCAAGGGCCGCTGGCGCAATTCTACTACGCCCGATCCGAGGCGAGGGGAATCCTGGGGCGCTCGGCCGATGCGCTGGCCGACAGTCAGCACGCGCTCGTCGCCGCGCGGGCGGTCGGCAACCATCGTCTTGCGATGCGGATCGGGATGGATGTCGCGAGCAGGCTCAAGACGGTGGGTGACTACAAGCGCGCCCTCGCGATGGCAGAACGGCTGATGGCCGAAGCCGATCAACCGCGCACAAGGGGTAATTTGTTCCCCCTGCACCATCTCGCTGTCAATATTGCGGTTGCCATGGGGGACCTGCCGCGGGCTGACGAGTACTTACGACAAGCACTGGCCCTCATCGAGGAGGCGCGCAGTGGCAACCCCCGCTGGCAAGCCTACCGCATCAGAGGCAGCTCATGGGAATGTTCAATTGCATGGATGCAAGCGGTCATTTTCGCCGCGCGAGGCCAGTATCGTAGTGCCGAGGCCGCCTATGTTCGGGCACGCGAGTTCAGAATGAAATCGATCGAGGTCTTCGACAAGCTAGCAAAAACAGACCCGGACGTGCCGCTGGATTCGGACCTGCAGAGACAGACCGATTCATTTCTGCTGAATATCGCCACGATGAAATCACGGCAAGGACGGCTGGCTGAAGCCGAGTCGGACGCTCGCATCGCATTGTTTTCGCGTCTCAAGGCGGACGGCAAGTACAATCGTCTGACAACGCCCTACGTCACTCGTCTTGCCAACATCCTGAATTGGGAAGGCCGCTTCTCAAAGGCCGAGAGGCTCGTACGAACGGGCCTCGACATCCAGCGCACGCTTGGTATCGGCGACGCGGATCCGAATAGTGCCTACGCTCTCTCTTGGCTCGGTTCTATCCTGACCGGCGAAGGGAAAGCGGATGAGGCAAATGAGGTCTTCGACCAACTCGACCAAGCGGTTGCCACCTGGGATGCCCGGCAACGGGAGGGTTTGCTGTGGAACGCCACGCGGATCAATGCGCTCTTGGCTTCAGGTAGAAACGAGGAAGCGCTCGGCGCCGCGCAGGCACTTGTTCAACACGAGGTCGCACGTTTCGGCGAGAGCAATTATGATAGCGCCTCTGCAAGGGGCGTTCTGGCCATTGCCTTGATGCGCGCAGGCAGAGGCGCCGAAGCAATCCACGAGTTCAAGCTCGCGTTGCCGGTGCTGCAAGCGGCGCAACAGGACTCTGATGATAATGATGCTGCGGTTGTGGCAAAGGCTGAGGCCCGACTGAAGTTCATCGTCGAGAACTACATCAAGCTCCTCGCAACAACCCGAAGCCCAGCTGACGACATTGCTGCGCAAACTTTCATCTTGGCGGACTCCATTCGCGGGCACGCAGTGCAGCAGGCTTTGGCCGAGTCGAGCGCACGCGTGGCGGCAAAGGATCCGGCGCTCGCCGAGCTGGTGCGCAATGAGCAGGATCTGAGTAAGCAGCTCAGGGCTCGGGTCGGCTCGCTCAATAATCTTCTAAATGTGCCGTCAAGCGAGCGCGACGAGAAAATCCTGCACGACGTCGAGAGTTCGATTGCGCGATTGCGTGTCGATCGGGACGTGGCTCGTGCCGAGATGAACGGGCGGTTCCCCGCCTATGCTGATCTCGTCAATCCGAAGCCGCCTAGCATAGCACAGATCAAGGACGCTCTTCACGACGGCGAAGCGGCTCTGTCGTTCTACTTTGGAGACGATGCGAGCTTTGTCTGGGCGGTCCCAAAGAGCGGCCCGATCGCTTTTGCTTCCGTTGAAGCCAAGCCCGATGAAATCAAAAGCAAGATAAAAAAGCTGCGGGAAGCCTTGGAGCCGGAAGCGGCGTTGATTTCCGATATCCCGCCCTTCGACGTCGGCCTCGGTTATCAACTCTATTCCCTCCTGCTGAAGCCCGTTGAAGCCGGCTGGAAGCAGTCGAAAAGCCTGATCGTGGTGACGAACGGTGCGCTCGGGCTGCTACCGCTGTCGCTGTTGCCGACCGCGCCATCCGTGCTCAAATCCGACGACGGTCCGCTCTTCGCAGGTTACCGGAATGTTCCTTGGCTGGCTCGCACGCATGACGTCGTTACTCTGCCATCATTGTCGGCACTTCGTACCCTGCGTTCCCTGCCGGCGGCCGCTTCCGGACGCAGCCAACTCATCGCATTCGGTGACCCGCTCTTCAACGAACAGCAGGCCGAGGAGGCGGAAGAAACGAACGAGCCTGTCAATCCCTCGGCTGCCTCAACTATGCGTCGCCGGCCATTAAGTCGGAGATCAATTCCGAAGCTGGAAGGCATTGACAGCGCCGAGCTCGCGATGCTGCCACGGCTTCCGGACACTGCCGACGAACTCAAGTCGATCGCGCTTGCGCTGGGGGTCGATCCGTCGAAAGTGCTGAGGCTTGGGAGGGATGCCAACGAAAAGGTCGTCAAGACGACGAATTTGTCCAGCTTCAGGATCGTCGTTTTCGCGACGCATGGCCTCGCGACGGGGGAACTCGACGGGCTGACGCAGCCTGCTTTGGCGCTGACCGCGCCTGCCGTCGCCGGCGTCGACGGCGATGGGTTGCTCACGATGGAGGAAATCTTGCAACTGAGGCTCGACGCGGACTGGGTCATTCTTTCGGCCTGCAATACGGGTGCCGGGGAAGGGGCCGGCGCGGAAGCAGCATCTGGGCTCGGCCGCGCGTTCTTCTATGCAGGCACACGGGCCATTCTCGTAACCAACTGGTCGGTTCATTCGCAATCGGCAAAGGAGCTGGTCACCGATCTATTCAAGCGCCAGGCAGATGATCCCAAGCTGACGCGCGCTGAGGCGCTACGGCAGGCGATGATGGCTCTGATGGACGGGCCGGGTTATGTCGGCCCCGACGGGAAGACAGAGTTCACTTACGCTCACCCGTTGTTTTGGGCGCCCTATACCATCTTGGGCGACGGCGGCACGCGTTGATCGCCTCGAAAAAAGGGAGCGCGACGCAAGTTGGTGTTGTCCCGGTCCGAGAGAGGTAGACCATCGGGCAGCTCGTCTTTGGCAAAAGGGCCGCCCGCTTCGCGCGAGCGACCCTTAAGCACCAGTCACTACAAGCTCAATGCAGCGGAGCGCCGCCACCGAGCGCGTAGGTCACGAGGTCCTTCAGCGCGAAGTTGGAACCGGTCACCGGCGCCCAGTTAGGATCGAGCGACAGCACGGAGGAGGCGTCGCCGAACATCATGCCGAGGAAGACTTCGGCGACGATGCGTCCGCCGACCGGCCCGAGCTGCGGCGTCTTGATGCCGGTCGCAGGCGCGCCGCTTGCGGGGACCGTGACCGAGGTCGCGAACTGGCGCGCTTCGGCGAGGATGTAGGTCCAGAGCGGGCAGTTGCCCTTGAACACGCCGTTCGCGATCGACGCGATCGGAACTTGCGGGTCGCCGACCGGATCGGGATTGTCGACGGCCCGGCCGACGACGATCTGCTCGTCGGTCAGCGGCGTCTGGTGCATCGCCCTGGCGACCGCCTGGCCCGACGGCAGCCCGAGCCGCCAGCCGCGTTCGAGATTGCGAAGCGCCAGCGACGACGGATTGGAGGCGACCTCAGGCGGCAGCTTGCGCAGCGGATCGACCAGCGAAGTGTCGATGCGATAGGCGAACTGGAGCCGCCGCTTGTTGTCGGGATTGGTGCCGTCGTCCTCGACGCCATAGGGGCGCGTGTCGATGTCGATGAAGCGTCCCCAGTCGATCGCGCGTCCCGGCCCCATCGCGCGGAAGCCGGTCAGCGCGTTGTTGTCGGGATTGTTCGGATCGGGGAAGATCTGGAGCAGCATGTTGTCGGCGTCGTTCAGCCGATAGCCGGGCCGGATCATGGAATGCCCGAGCCGGTAGGCCGCGACCGAAAACTCGACCGGCATGTAGGGGAACGTCTTCCAGTGATAGTAGGCGAGCTTGCCGCGATCGTAGTGGCCGCCGGTCCTGAGATCGTTCAGCACGGCGGCATTGACGATGCGCGGCAGGAAGTCGTTCAGCACCACGTATTGATAGTGGAAGCGGACGCGCTGTTGCACGTCCTGGAACGAGAGGCCGTCGTTGTCGTCGACCATGCGGTTGTGGAAGCGCAGCATCAGCCCCTGGAACTGCGAGACGATGCTGTTCTCGTCGTTGCGGGGATCGCCGATGAGTGCGCGGCCCCTGAAGCGCGGCAGGTCGAAGGCATTGGAAACGCCGGTGCCGGTCAGCGGGTCGCCGAGGAGGAATTTGCCTGTGTTGTCGTACATGAAGGGCTGGTCGTTCGGACCGCGCCCGTAGAGATTGTCGAGATCGAACGACGGCGTGCGGAAGTCGACGAGCCCGTCCGGATCCTGCTGCTTGGTCAGCGAGCTCACGGGATCGAAGGTGATGTCGTGATCGACGAACTGGCCGAAATATGTGTAGAGCGCGGGAATCCCGCTCTCTTCCGCGTCCGGCCCATCCTTGGGCGGATCGAAATCGCCGACCATGTTGTCGGCGAGTGCCGAGAGGTTGGCGATGTTGTCGGCCTCGTTCGGGCCGAATTTCGCCGGTGTCAGCGTGCGGAACATGCGGCCGAAGCGGCCTTGTGACAGCGGCGAGCGGGTGGCGTTGAGACCGCGGGGGGTAATGGCGTGACGACTGCTCATAAAGGACCTCCATGAAAAGTTACGACGGCAAGCAACTAAAGTTAAAGTTGTTCGCAATAGAATATGC
Source organism: Bradyrhizobium sp. CCBAU 53338 (assembly GCF_015291665.1). Taxonomy (NCBI): domain Bacteria; kingdom Pseudomonadati; phylum Pseudomonadota; class Alphaproteobacteria; order Hyphomicrobiales; family Nitrobacteraceae; genus Bradyrhizobium; species Bradyrhizobium sp. CCBAU 53338. The sequence continues at coordinate 6,117,807 of NZ_CP030048.1, read as the reverse complement.
ATGTGAGGCTAGATCGCGGAATCCGGCGTCGCAATGCGTTGTTTCACACATCGCGCGACGTCGATCCGGATTCGCGAGACGGCACCGCGATCAAGCTGCGGATGCGCTTCGCAAATTTTTCGTGTGTCGATTCCGAATAACATTCTCGTCATCGACGTCGGCGCATGGAAGCAACGTCAGCCTCGCCGACCTAATCGGCAGAGCGATCGTCGTGCCCGGAATCGTGTTCGCGTAAAAATTGCAATGGTGCACATATGCCGCGTCACCAAAAGCTGCGGGCTTGGCGGATGCGTGGCGCGGATCGATGCCGCCACTGGGGCAAAGGTCCGGCAAGTCGTCGCGAGGCACTCGCGTGGTCCGGGACTCGTCCGGCACGATGCCGCAAATGTCCTGGTATCGGGGCGTGCGCCGCGCCCGGCATCGGCCTATGATGCGGCGGGCCGGCGTGGCATGTGACCTCGGCCACATTTTGCAGCCGTGGTCCCGCCTATCCTCGGCGCACTTGCACGCGTCGATCCCGCGGGACTTGAGCTTCCGTCATTGGGGATCAGGCATTTTGGAGGTTCTGATGCAAAGATCATATTTGCTGGCCGCGACTGCGGCACTGGCGCTCGTCATGCACACGCCGCTCGCGCTGGCGCAGAGCGCGCCCGCCGAGGGTGGCACGCCGCCGGCCGCCGCAACCAGCGCGGCGCCGGCCGCAACCACGGCTCCAACCGCGACCACGGCTCCGGCCGCGACCACCGACAATTCGACCGCGCCGGCCGGCTCGAAGAAGAGCGCCGAGAAGAAGCCGAAGAAGAAGATGACGCGGCAGCAGGAGATCGATCATTCGATCGACAGCGGCACCGTTCCGGCGCGCTATCGCAGCTCCGTGCCGAAGCAATATCAGCAGTATATTCCGTTCGAGAAGCAGTGACCGGCGCCGCCGCGGCGTGAGGCGTTTTCCGCCTTGCGCTGCGGTGGAATTGGCCGGAAGCCATGCAGCAGCGACGGCGCGATCTGATCGGCTGCCCCCTGTGGCGGTCCGCGGTCCCGGTGTTAGACTGGGCCAAGCCGGGGGGAGCCGTGATGAGTGACGACGCAAAGGATGCTGGCCTGGTGGCCATGATCAGCAGCATCCTGGGAGGCAACAAGCGTGCAGAGGGCGCCAGCCCGCCGCCGCTCGCCGACTTCACGCCGGCCGCGCCGGCGGCCGAACCCGTCGCTGCGGTGCCTGAGATCCCGGAAGCCGAGTCGCCGAAGCTCCAGGATGCATCCGATGACGCGGCAGCTTCAAAGCCAATCGCGCCTGCCGCTCAACCCGTGACACCCGGCGGCAAGCGACTCCTGCCGGCGGAGGCGATTGCCGAGCTCGTGCTCGGCGAACTCCGCAAGATCGAGGATTTTCCGGCGTCCGGCGTCTCGGTCACGGTCTACGGTTACAGGCACTGGAACGCGATGATCACCTTCGCGCCGTTCTCGACCAATTTCCAGAACGCGACGCGGTTCCGCCAGGCGCTGCCCGATCTCGTCTTCAAGCTGCGCCGTTTCGTCGAACTTGAGATATAGTGGAGGACGATCGCAGGGGCGCTTCGACGCAGTTCATTTCGATGGACTGCGGTGGAATGACGCGGCGATCACGCCAAAACCGTTCGACAGGATATCGAATTGAGCGTCGCCTTTACCAAAGAAGAGAGCGCCGAGACGGCCTCCGAGACGTTGCTGCCGGATCGCCCGATCTCGCCGCATCCGAACCTCGTGACGGAGACGGGCTTGAAGGCGTTGCAGACGCAGCTCCACCAAGCGCGCGAGGCCTATGAAGCCGCGCAAGCCATCGACGACGTCAACGAAAAGCGCCGGCAGTCGGCAGTGCCCTTGCGCGATGTCAGATACTTCGCCGAACGGCTGCGCACCGCTCAGCTCGTCGCCGATCCGGCATCATCGGATGTTGTCGCCTTCGGCAGCACGGTGACGTTCAGCCGCACCGATGGCCGCGTACAGACCTACCGCATCGTCGGCGAGGACGAAGCCGATCCCAAGGCGGGCTCGATCTCGTTTGTCGCGCCGGTCGCGAAGTCGCTGATGGGGAAGGCGGTGGGTGATGTCGTGGGCGCGGGCGCGCAGGAGACCGAGATTCTGGCGATCGCCTGAGGGCACGTCCTCCCCACGATAGTGCTGGCTATCGCTGCGGCAAGGGCGCATGGTCGTGTCAGCCGCGGCACCGGTCGGGCTTCACTCGCGAAGGGCAGGCGTGCATGACCATCCACCCGCGGCGAGAAGCCGTCACGTTCAGGCTTCCAATCCGCATCGGCAGCACCGAGCGCAACGCGCCGGTCGATTGGCTCGGTCGATCTTGCGAACGCGCAAGCCGCAGACGCGAGCACCGCAAATGACTGAGCACCCCGTCGATCTCGATAAGCACCGCGGCATGGCCGCGCAGAAAGCGACCGAGCTTCGCCGCGCATTGGCCGAGGTCGAAGCCAACGTCAGGGAGCTGCGCGAGCGCGAGGCCGACCTCGAGAATCGCATGCTGACGGTGCCGGCCGCGTCCTGGCCCGAGGCCGCGACCAAGGCCCGCTATCTGCTCAACCTCTATGCCGCGAGTCTGCCGGTCGAGGACACCCGCCACCGTGCGCTGGTGGCTGCACTGTTCGACGATTTCGTCAGGCTGTCGGAAGAAGGCTGAGCCGAACGTCGGGCATCTGGTCTCGACGCGTGACGTGCAACGGTCGCGAAGGCGGGTGGCCGTTCGCGCGCGATGATTGCTGCACTCGTGAGGAACGGATCACGTAGCGAGGTAAGCCATGGCATTGACCCGCGGCCGCTTTATCAGCCACGAGTACGATCGAATGATCGTCCGCTTCTCGATGCAGGACGGCGCCAGGGAAGTTCCTTGCGCGATCTCGACCGCCGCGATGGATGATCTCGAACCTGGCTCGCATGTCAGGCCCGAGCAGAGGGAAGCACAGTTCATCCGCCTGCGCGACCGCATCGAGGCACGCGCGGCGAGCAAATACTGCGCGACGGAGTTCGAAGGCGCTCCGCCGGGGATCGTGCTGCGCGGCATCGATTTCAGGTCGTAGGAGCCTTGATCTCCGGCAAAGGCGGTCTGCGCTCAAACGGCTTCTTTTTCGGCGGCGCGGGCAGCAATCCTTCCCGAATCGCCTGCTTGCGAGCGAGCTTGCGCGCGCGGCGAATGGCTTCGGATTTCTCGCGCGCCTTTTTCTCGGACGGCTTCTCGTAGGAGCGCCGCTGTTTCATCTCGCGGAAGACGCCTTCGCGCTGCATCTTCTTCTTGAGAACGCGAAGCGCCTGCTCGACGTTGTTATCTCTGACGACGACCTGCATTGATGTTCCTCGCTCGAGGCTGCAAATGCGACACGTCCTGCAGGCAGCCAATTGCGCAGGAGCTTCATTGCGATTTTTCAGGATAGTAGCCGCGACTTCAGTCGCCGGCTCCGGACCGGTCGATGCGCTCTCGCACGCGATGCAACCTCGTGCGTCACGTGAACACTCTCGCGCGGACAAGTCAATCGACAAGGCCTGCCACGATCTCGGCCGATCCGGCGGGAACAACCGGCCGGAAAAACAAATCGGCTTCCGCCCTTGTAAAAGAACGAGTGCGGTGTATATTGAAATCGTTCGATCAGCCGCTGTGCCTTGTTGAATGCGCCCGCGGGCTCCTTTTCCAAAGACATCGACGAAATTGAAAGTGTCCGCGTGATTGTTGCGCGGCACGCATGCGCTGCTGCGCTTTGGAGAAGAGAATGGCGACAGGTACCGTGAAGTGGTTCAACGGCCAAAAGGGCTTTGGATTCATTCAGCCGGACGACGGCGGCAATGATGTGTTCGTTCACATCAGCGCCGTCGAACGCGCCGGTCTTTCAGGTCTAGCGGAAGGCCAGAAGGTCAATTTCGAGACCAAGACCGACAAGATGCGAGGCAAGGTCAGCGCCGAGAATCTCTCGCTGGCTTGATATCGTGGTGCCGTTTCACGGATGTACTGAAACGGCCGCTTGGCCCGCTCGATCCCAGGATTGAGCGGGTTTCGTCGCGTGCAAAACGGAGTGAAGCATGAGCGCCAGGAAAACGGCCGAGCTGTCACCCGAGGGCATCGCGCGTTCCGATCGCAAGCGCCTCGCCGCTGAAGAGGGAATGCGCGCATTGGCGGACGTCGAGAGACAGGCCATCGAAGTGCGCAGGAACATGGCGCGGCTCCGAGAGATTCGCGAGGCCAGGGAACGCGAGAAGGAAGCGGCGGACGCAGCTCTTCAGACCGCCTCGCCCGCACGCGCGGTCAAAAAGCGTTCCAGGAAAACGGCACGATAATCGTCTTCAGCGTCGTCGCCGCAATTCGAGCGCCGATCCCATTCCGGAGAGTGCAGGTCGTGCGCAGAATCAAACCGGAAGGCGGAACCATCACTTTCTTCGTCGCGTTCGGCGCTGGCAGGCAGATGTGCCGGCTTGCGACGACCTTCGATACGCAGAAGCAGGCGTTCAGCTACCTCCAGAAGCATCGAACGGAGTTCGAGCATATGGCGCGCACGCGCCTTGCCTCGGGGGAACTCGAAGACGGCGTCGTCGTGCTGTCGATGCTTTGATCGTCTCGACCACGTCTGCATCGGCGGGTCTTCAATGGATCGGGTGAGCGCTAGCTAACACGTCCCGTCGCGCCGGCTCCGCTGCTCTGCTTCCCTCGCCAGTCGCTCGGCCTTGAGCCGTTCCCTGTTCGCGTGGAAAGCCTTTTGCGCCTTCTCGCAATCGCTCACGCGGCTCGGCGGGCCTCTTCCGAGATGTTGCCATCATGCCCCTGTTTTGCCCGACGTGTCAATTGTATTTCGGAAAAGGCGCAGCCGATCGGTCCGACTGATGTCGGCTACTGTGCATGGGGTTGTTTTCGAGGCTTTGACGGAGCGGGAGCAAGATGCCTGGTCCGTCGACGCTCTTCGAGCTACGCCGGACACGCTTCGCCATCATTGGGCGTGGCTGCGCCACGCGAAGCCTTTTGGCGAAGCGTGGTGGGCGCACAAGGGATCGAACCTTGGACCTCTCCCGTGTGAAGGGAACGCTCTCCCGCTGAGCTATGCGCCCGGGACCATCATGCAGACGGCCGGACTTTTGGGGCCGGCCGGCGCATCGAAGCCCGCGATTTAGAAGTGCGGGCTAGACGTGTCAAGTTTTCAGGCGCCCCGGGGCCGGAAAACCTTTCGTCGATCGTTCAAATCGGCGGCGAGGCCGGGTTTCGGGCTGATTATGCGCCCTGCTGGCGGGCGCGGGAGGCGTGGGCCTGGAGCGCGCGGATGCGTTCGGCCAGTGTCCCGCCACCCTCGGGCAGGGGGCTTGCTGCCGCGCCGTTGGTGGCGATGCCATTGGCCGGGCGCGGGGCCGGCTTCGGCGGCTGGCCGGCCTCGGCCGCCAGCAGCGCCTCGATCGGCGAGTTCGGGCCTTCGAGCTGCATCGCGAGCTTTGCCACCTCGGCGGCGATGTCGTTGATGCGCTCGCGCAGCAGCGCGTTCTCCATGCGCTCGGTCGCCCAGGAGCTCTCGGCCTGCTGCTGGATCGCGTTGATGTCGCGCTGCAGCTTGGTGCGCTCGTCGCGGGCGGTGCGCAGCTGGTCTTCCAGCGCGGCCTTCTCGGTGCGCAGCGTCTCCATCGCGGCCGACGACTTGCCGCCGCTCAGGGCGGCGATCTCGACGCGCAATTCCTTGATGGTGCGTTCGGCGCCGTCGTTGCTCTGGCGCAGCTGGTTGTTCTCGTAGTCGCGCTCGGCGAGCAGCTTGCCCTGCGTGGCGAGGCGTCCCTCGAGGTCGGCGACGCGGCCCGACAGCATCTCGGCCTCTTTCACCTGCACGACGAGCTGGCGATCGAGCTCGGTGACGCGCTGGCTCAGATTCTCGACGCGGCCGCGGGCATCGCCAAGCTCGCGCGAGGCGACTTCCGAGTCCGAGCGCTCCTGCGTCAGCCGGGCCTGCGTGGCGGTGAATTCCTTCTCGGCGTCGCCGACGCGGTTCTTCAGTTCCTCGATCTGGGCGCGCACCGCGACCAGCTCGACCTGGCGGCTCTCCGCCATGATCGAGCGGTCGGACAGTTCGGAATTGATTTTTGCGAGCTCGGCCTGCTTGTCGGTCAGTGCAATCTCGGCTTCGCGCAAGGACGCGGTCTTGGCGTTGAACTCTTCCTCGGTGGCGCGGAGCTGTTCCTTCACCGCCTTCTCGCGCGCCTCCAGCGCGAAGATCGTGGCGTTCTTCTCGCCGAGCTCGATCTTCATGCGGTTGATGGCGTCGCTCTTCTTGCCGAGCTCTGCGAGCTGGCTGGTGGTCTTGTTCTTGAGCTGGTCGACGCTCATCTCGAGCCGGCGCGCCGACATCGCGAACTCGGCGCGGAGCTGGTCCTTGTCGGCCTGGATTTCCGCCATCGACAGCGGTGTCGCCGCCTCGAGCCGGCGCGTGGTCAGGCGCACCGCGCGGTTATGCACCAGCGGCACGATGGCAAGCCCGCACAGCATCGACAGCAGGAAACCGATCGCCAGGTACATGATCGGTTCGACCATGGGTCAGAGCTCCAGAAACAAGGAAAAATTTACCAAGGACAATGCATGGCGGGCCGGCAAAAAGCCAGCCCCGCCCTGTTGTTAACGTGAATCCGGAATTGGATCGGAAGAGGGGATCTAGAACGGGTTCCAGGTCGCGCGCGGCGTGTATTTGAGGTAGCCGATATTGGCACCCAGGCGTAGCCCGATGCCGGAGCGGATCGGCACCAGCACGATGTTGTTGGCGGTGAGCGCCGTCATGCCGAAGCCGCCGATGATGTAGGCCGAGCCGTCGATGCCGGCGAAGCGCTGGTAGATCGCGTTGGTGGCGGGCAGGTTGTAGACGAGCGTCATGGTGCGCGCGCCGTCGCCGCCCCAGTCGAAGCCGAGCGAGGGACCCTGCCAGTAGACGCGCAGGTCGCCGGCGTTCTTGGTGTAGAGCGTGCCTTCGCCGTAGCGCAGGCCCGCGACGAAGGCGCCGGAGCCTTCCTCGCCCAGGATATAGCCGTTCGGCAGGCCCCATTGGCTGACCGCCTTCTCGATGATCGAGGCGAGCCCGCGCGAGACGTTGCCGAAGAAGCGGTGGCCGGCGGTGACGAGCTCTTCCGGCCCATAGGTGGTGGGTGACGGGGTCCGCTGCGGCGGCGGCAAGTCCGGCGGCGGCGCGGCCGTCTGGGCCGAGGCCGGCACGGTCCAGCCAGCCAGCGCGATGAGCGCCACTGCGGCAAGGCGTGATGCGAAAGTCATAAAAGAACCCCTGGTATCGATTCCGGTCCGCTTCCCTTAACCTGACGCCAACAGGCACGGCTCTAGGTTGCGCCGGATGTCCCCTCGACTCGGATGTTATCCGCAGCAACTATGACGGCACAACGGCAGGAAGATAGCCCTTTGCGCCCCGGAATTGCCTTGATCGGCCGTCTGGTCTGCCTGCTGGCAGGCATTTGGCTGGTCTCTTCCGGATTGCCGGCGCATGCGGCGACCACCGAGCGTGTCGTCGTCAATCGTTTCTCGGGCGTCGCGATCGAAGGCTTCGACCCCGTCGCCTATTTCGTCGATGGCGGCCCCGAGCGAGGAACGGCGGAGTTCGAGGCCAACCTCTGGGGGGCGGTCTGGCGTTTCCGCAACGAGGGCAACCGGGCGGAGTTTCTGGCCCACCCAGAAATCTACGGCCCGCAATTCGGCGGCTATGACCCCGCCGATATCGCCCGCGGCGTGACCATCGCCGGCAATCCCCGCTTCTTCGTGATCTCGGCGCAGCGGCTCTATCTGTTCAGCCGGGAGGCCAATCGCGACGCCTTCGCGGCTAATCCCGAACGCTTCCTGTATGAGGTCGGCAAACGCTGGCCGGCGCTTCAGGATCAGCTCAGTCAGTAGGGCATCACCGCCGCGGCATCGCCCCAGGCGACGAACGCCGGAATGATGAAACCGGTGTCGCCGCGTTCGCCGAAGCGGAGTTCGCCGCCCTGGCCGTCGGTCACCCTGCCGCCGGCTGCGGTCACCACTGCGCAGCCCGCCCCGACGTCCCATTCGCAGGTCGGCCCGAAGCGGGGATAGATGTCCGCGCTGCCCTCGGCGATCCGGCCGAACTTCACGGCCGAGCCGCAGGTCTTTCTGACGGCGTTGGGTCTGTTGTCGATGAATGCTTCGCTTTTGGGGTCGCCATGGGAGCGGCTCACCGCCGCGATCCAGGGCTCGCCGGCTTTCGGCAGCTTGCGGGTCCGGATTGGCTCGGCCGCGCCGATGGCGGTGCCGTCGAACCTCACACGCTCGGCACCGCGGCCGACAATGCCGCGCCAGAGCAGCCCGAGCGCCGGCGCGCTGACGATGCCGAGCAGCGGCACACCCTCGGTCACGAGCGCGAGGTTGACGGTGAACTCGTCGCGGCCGGCGACGAACTCCTTGGTGCCGTCGAGCGGATCGATCAGGAAGAAGCTGCCGCGAAACGGCGGCGTGGCGAGGTGTGTCCGCTCTTCCGAGAGTGTCGGCACGTCGCCGGCAAGCCGTGCCAGCCCTTCGGCAATGATCCGGTCGGCGGCGAGGTCGGCCTCGGTCACCGGCGAGCCGTCCTGCTTGCCGTCGACCCGCATCGCCCCGCGATTGACGCTCAGGATCGCCTCGCCGGCCTGCACCACCAGTGCGGTCAGGGGCTCCATCAGCCGGAACGCGGCCTCGCCGTCGATGATCCTCACCCGCATGCCTCATTCATCGGCAAGTTTCGCCTCTCGTCACGTGATTCGCCTGCGTCCATTACGGCCGCTTCGAACCTATCGCAAGCTAGCTGCCACAGGCTGGCGAATGATAGAACCCGCAGCAACAGTTCAAGCATGCGTGATTCGCCGCGTCCGCACCGTGCAATTCCAGGAACCCTTTATGTCTGACGCTCCGTCACCCGCTACCGCTTCCGCTCCCGACATGCTCGAACTCGCGGCCCTGCTGTGCTCGCGGGTGTGTCATGATCTCATCAGCCCGGTGGGCGCCATCGTCAATGGGCTCGAAGTGCTCGACGACGATCCCAAGCCCGAGGACCGCGAATTCGCGCTCGATCTCATTCGCAAGAGTGCCAAGACCGCCTCCGCCCGCCTGCAATTCTGTCGCCTCGCCTTCGGCGCGGCCGGCTCCTCCGGCGCGCAGATCGATCTCGGCGATGCCCAGACCATGGCAAAGGGCCACATCGAGGACGGCAAGTGCACGATCACGTGGAATCTGCCGCGGCTGCTGCTGCCGAAGAACCGCGTCAAGCTGCTGCTCAACATGCTGGTCGTGTCCCAGCATACGATCCCGCGCGGCGGCATGCTGACGATCGATCCGATCGGCGAGGGCGAGACGATGAGCTTCCGCATCACCGCGACCGGACACAATGCCCGCCTGCCGCAGAACATCTCCGAGCTTCTGAGCGGCGAGCGCGGACCGGCTGCGGATGCGCACGCGATCCAGCCTTATTATACGCGGCTGTTGGCGCAGGCCTGTGGGCTGACCGTGACGCTCAAGCTCGAAGGCGAGGCGATCATCGTTACCGCTTCGTAAGCGCGCCCGTCGCTCTCGAACTGTTAAGCCATCCTTTACGAGGCGCTTCGGCTTGTCCGGAGCGCCTTATGTCTTTGTTGGTTCCGTTCTTTTGCACATACTCAACCATTATTAAACGCTTTGCGGTGAAGCTGGCCCCATTCCGAATAGGCGCATCACAAGTCGTGCGTGCCCTCCCTGTATGAAGGCCTGTTTCATGGATGATCTGTTGCGGGAGTTTCTGACGGAGACCAGCGAGAGCCTGGACACCGTCGACAATCAGCTGGTGAAGTTCGAGCAGGAACCGAACAACGCCAAGATCCTGGATAACATCTTCCGCCTGGTCCACACCATCAAGGGTACGTGCGGCTTCCTCGGTCTGCCGCGGCTCGAAGCGCTGGCGCATGCCGGCGAGACGCTGATGGGCAAATTCCGCGACGGCATGCCGGTGACGGGACCGGCAGTGACGCTGATCCTGTCCTCGATCGACCGCATCAAGGAGATTCTGGCCGGCCTCGAGGCGACCGAAGCCGAGCCCGAAGGCAACGACCGCGATCTGATCGACAAGCTGGAAGCGATGGTCGAGCAGGGCATGGCCGCAATGGCGGCGGGGAGCTCTGCTCCCGTTGCCGAAGCCCCGCCGCTGGTGCCGGAAGCCCCTGCCGCTGCGCCCGCTGCCGCCAAGGAGATGACCACGGGCACGCTGATCGACCAGACCCTGGAGCGTCCGTTGCGTCCGGGCGAAGTCTCGCTCGACGAGCTCGAGCGCGCCTTCCGCGAGACCGCGATCGAAGCCCCGGCGCCGGTTGCCAAGGCTGAGCCGGTGGCTGAAGTCCCGGCACCTGCCGCCAGGGAGGCCGCAAAGCCTGCCAGGGAGAAGGCTGCGCCGAAGAAGTCGATGGCCGACGAGAGCGCCGGCGAGGGCGAGCGCATCGCCAACCAGTCGATCCGCGTCAACGTGGATACGCTGGAGCACCTGATGACCATGGTCTCCGAGCTGGTGCTGACCCGCAACCAGCTGCTGGAGATCTCGAGGCGCAACGAGGACACCGAGTTCAAGGTGCCGCTGCAGCGCCTCTCCAACGTCACCGCCGAGCTGCAGGAAGGCGTCATGAAGACGCGCATGCAGCCGATCGGCAATGCCTGGCAGAAGCTGCCCCGCATCGTCCGCGACCTCTCGAGCGAACTCGGCAAGCAGATCGAGCTGGAGATGCACGGCGCCGACACCGAGCTCGACCGCCAGGTGCTCGACCTGATCAAGGACCCGCTCACCCACATGGTGCGCAACTCCGCCGATCACGGCCTGGAGACCCCCGCCGAGCGCCTCGCTTCCGGCAAGGGCGAGCAGGGCACCATCCGCCTGTCCGCCTATCACGAGGGCGGCCACATCATCATCTGCATCGCCGACAACGGCCGCGGCCTCAACACCGAGAAGATCAAGGCCAAGGCGCTCTCCTCAGGTCTCGTCACCGAGGCCGAACTGGAGAAGATGAGCGAAGCCCAGATCCACAAGTTCATCTTCGCGCCGGGCTTCTCGACCGCGGCCGCCATCACCTCGGTCTCGGGCCGCGGCGTCGGCATGGACGTGGTCCGCACCAATATCGACCAGATCGGCGGCACCATCGACATCAAGTCGGTCGCCGGTGAAGGCTCCTCCGTCACCATCAAGATCCCGCTGACGCTGGCGATCGTCTCCGCGCTGATCGTCGAGGCCGCCGGTGACCGCTTCGCCATCCCGCAGCTCTCGGTGGTCGAGCTGGTGCGTGCCCGCGCCAACTCCGAGCACCGCATCGAGCGCATCAAGGACACCGCGGTCCTTCGCCTGCGCAACAAGCTGCTGCCGCTGATCCACCTGAAGAAGCTGCTCAAGATCGACGACGGCGCGGCCAGCGATCCCGAGAACGGCTTCATCGTGGTCACCCAGGTCGGCAGCCAGACCTTCGGCATCGTCGTCGACGGCGTGTTCCACACCGAAGAGATCGTGGTCAAGCCGATGTCGACGAAGCTCCGCCACATCGACATGTTCTCCGGCAATACCATTTTGGGCGATGGCGCCGTCATCATGATCATCGACCCCAACGGCATTGCCAAGGCGCTCGGCGCCGCCGGCTCCTCGGCCCATGACATGGCCGACGACAATGGCGCGCTCCACATCGGCTCGGGCGAGCAGACCACCTCGCTGCTGGTGTTCCGCGCCGGCTCCAGCCAGCCCAAGGCGGTCCCGCTTGGCCTCGTCACGCGCCTGGAAGAGCTGCCGGCCGACAAGATCGAGTTCTCCAACGGCCGCTACATGGTGCAGTACCGCGAGCAGCTGATGCCGCTGGTGGCCATGGACGGCGTCAGCATCGCCAGCCAGGGCGCCCAGCCGATCCTGGTGTTCGCCGATGACGGCCGCTCCATGGGCCTCGTCGTCGACGAGATCATCGACATCGTCGAGGAGCGCCTCAACATCGAGGTCGGCGGCTCGGCTAGCGGCATCCTCGGCTCGGCCGTGATCAAGGGCCAGGCCACCGAGGTGATCGACGTCGGCCACTTCCTGCCCATGGCGTTCGCCGACTGGTTCACCCGCAAGGAGATGAAGCCGTCGATGCACTCGCAGTCGGTGCTGCTGGTCGACGACAGCGCGTTCTTCCGCAACATGCTGGCGCCGGTGCTGAAAGCGGCCGGCTACCGCGTCCGCACCGCGCCGACCGCGCAGGAGGGCCTGGCTGCCTTGCGCGCGCAGAACTTCGACGTGGTCCTGACCGACATCGAGATGCCCGACATGAACGGGTTCGAGTTCGCCGAGACCATTCGTTCCGACAGCAATCTGGGCGCGATGCCGATCATCGGCCTGTCCGCGCTGGTGTCGCCGGCGGCGATCGAGCGCGGCCGTCAGGCCGGCTTCCACGACTATGTTGCCAAGTTCGACCGTCCCGGTCTGATCGCGGCGCTGAAGGAGCAGACCGCGGGCGCCGCCGGCGCCTCCGAGCTGAGCCGGGCGGCGGCGTAAGACCGGGATCAGGAGAGATTGCAATGAGCAAGAAGACCCAGTCCACCGAAGGCGCCATGGTCGAATACGTCACCGCGATGATCGGCGGCCAGCTGTTCGGCCTGCCGATCTCCCGCGTCCAGGACGTGTTCATGCCCGAGCGCGTCACCCGCGTTCCCTTGTCCTCGCGCGAGATCTCGGGCGTCTTGAACCTGCGCGGCCGCATCGTCACCGTGGTCGACATGCGCGCCCGTCTCGGCCTGCCCAGGGACGAGGACGGCAAGACGCCGATGGCGGTCGGCGTCGACCTGCGCGGCGAATCCTATGGCCTCCTGATCGACCAGATCGGCGAGGTGCTGCGCCTGCCCGAGGACAGCAAGGAAGAGAACCCGGTCAACCTCGACCCCCGCATGGCCAAGCTCGCCGGAGGCGTCCACCGTCTCGACGGCCAGCTCATGGTCGTCCTCGACGTCGATCGCGTCCTCGAGCTCGCGCCCGAGATGATGGCGGCCTGATACGGCGGCATTGCCGCCGACGGCCAAGCAATTGGAAGGTCCCCGCAAAGGGGACAGGAAGCAGAGGTTCACATGCGCACTTGTCTCGTCGTTGATGATTCCAGCGTCATCCGCAAGGTCGCGCGTCGGATCCTGGAGGGCCTCGACTTCCAGATTCTGGAAGCCGAGGACGGTGAGAAGGCCCTGGAAGCCTGCAAGCGCGGACTGCCCGACGCCGTGCTGCTCGACTGGAACATGCCGGTGATGGACGGCTACGAGTTTCTCGGTCATCTCCGCCGCATGCCCGGCGGCGACCAGCCCAAGGTGGTGTTCTGCACCACAGAGAACGACGTCGCGCACATCGCGCGTGCGCTGCATGCCGGCGCCAACGAATACATCATGAAGCCTTTCGACAAGGACATCGTGACGGCGAAATTCCAGGAAGTCGGCTTGATCTGAGCGAACCCCCGGAGGCTGGACGGCTCCTTCGGCGTTTGTTTTCAACTAAACCGTTTCAGTCTGAGTTGGTGAGTAATGAGTGTGGCGTTCGCAGGTAATTCGACCATGAGCCCGTCGCGTGAGGCCGGGCCGCTGCGGGTGATGATCGTCGACGATTCCGTCGTCATACGCGGTCTGATCTCGCGCTGGATCGGAGCCGAGCACGACATGGAGGTCGCGGCGTCGCTGCGCACCGGGCTCGATGCGGTCAACCAGCTCGAACGCATCAACCCCGATGTCGCCGTGCTCGACATCGAGATGCCCGAGCTCGACGGCATCTCGGCGCTGCCGCAGCTCCTGGCGAAGAAGCGCGATCTCGTCGTCATCATGGCTTCGACGCTGACCCGCCGCAACGCGGAGGTCAGCTTCAAGGCGCTGTCGCTCGGCGCGGCCGACTACATTCCGAAACCGGAATCGACGCGTGAGACCTCCGCCGCCGATATCTTCCACCACGATCTGATCCAGAAGATCCGCCACCTCGGTGCGCGGCTGCGCCGGAAGCCGGCAGTGGCCAGTCCGCCGCTGGCGCCCGCGAGCCCCGCTGCGCCCATTGCGCGTGCACCTGCCGTGGCGCGACCCATAGCGCCCGCACCGGCCGTGCATGCCTTGTCGTCGGGCTCGCTCTCCACGCGTCCGTTCTCGACCCAGGCGCCGAAGGTGCTGCTGATCGGCTCCTCCACCGGTGGCCCGCAGGCGTTGATGACGCTCGTCACCGAGCTCGGCCCCGTCATCGACCGCTTCCCGGTGCTGATCACCCAGCACATGCCGCCGACCTTCACCACCATTCTCGCCGAGCATCTGGCGCGTTCGAGCCGCCGTCCGGCAGCCGAGGCTGTCGATGGCGAGCCCGTGAAACCTGGTCGCATCTATCTCGCGCCGGGCGGCAAGCACATGCGCGTCGTGCGCAGCGGCACGGAGGCCGCGATCGCGCTCGACGACGGTCCGGCCGTCAATTTCTGCAAACCTGCGGTCGATCCGCTCTTCACCTCCGCCATCGACATCTGGCACGGCAACATCCTGTCCGTGATCCTGACGGGCATGGGCTCGGACGGCATGCGCGGCGGCAAGGACATCGTCGCCGCCGGCGGCAGCGTGATCGCGCAGGATGAGGCCTCCAGCGTGGTGTGGGGCATGCCGGGTGCGGCGGCCAACGCCGGCATCTGCGCGGCGATCCTGCCGCTCAACCAGATCGGCGCGAAGGTCAACCGCCTGTTCGCGGGAGACCGTTCGTGACGCCGGCGGACTACGACTATCTGCGCAAGTTCCTGAAAGAACGTTCCGGTCTCGATCTCTCGCCCGACAAGCAATACCTGGTCGAGAGCCGATTGCTGCCGCTGGCGCGCAAGGCGAGTCTATCAGGCATCTCCGATCTCGTTCTCAAGATCCGGAACGGCGACGGCCGGCTTGCGACCGACGTGGTCGAAGCCATGACCACCAACGAGACCTTCTTCTTCCGCGACAAGATCCCGTTCGATCATCTGCGCGACGGCATCATGCCCGGCCTGATCCAGGCCCGGGCCGCGCGCAGGAGCTTACGGATCTGGTCGGCGGCGTCGTCGACGGGGCAGGAGCCGTACTCGATCGCGATGTGCCTGAAGGAGATGGGGGCTGCACTCGGCGGCTGGCGTATCGAAATCGTCGCCACCGATCTGTCGCAGGAAGTGCTGGAGAAATCGAAGGCCGGCGCCTACAGCCAGTTCGAAGTGCAGCGCGGCCTTCCGATCCAGTTGCTGATGAAATACTTCACCCAGGCGAGCGATGTCTGGCAGCTCAATGCCGATGTCCGCGCGATGGTGCAGTTCCGCCAGCTCAACCTGTTGCAGGACTTCTCCCATCTCGGCACGTTCGACGTGATCTTCTGCCGCAACGTGCTGATCTATTTCGATCAGGACACCAAGGCCATGATCTTCGAGCGCATGGCGAAGGGCCTGGAAGCCGACGGCACGCTGCTGCTGGGCGCTGCCGAATCCGTGGTCGGCATCACCGACGCGTTCCGCCCGATGTCCGATCGCCGTGGTCTCTATCAGCTCAACCCCGCGCGCTCGGGCCGACCAATGGGCGGACTGATGCCGCAGCCGCTGAAGGTCGCCGCGGCGCGGTGATCTACAAAATCGCGTGCGGCAGAAACCGCGAGCTGTTGCCCGTGATCGGGCTCTCGTCCTCGCGGATCGAAAGCCCGCACGGTTCGTGGTTCACCAGCCAGCTCCCCACCACCGGATAGACGCCGGAAAAATTCGGCAGCGGTGAGAGCGCCTGGCGCACGAAGCCTTCGGCGCCGTAAGGGCCGGCGTGCTCGTCGAGTGACATTCCGCTCGATACCAGCGTGACATTGGCGCCTTCGCGCGACAGCAAGGGCTTGCGGACGTAGGAGCTGCCAAGCTCGGCGGCGCGCGGGTCGTCCTCGAAGAAGGCCGGCAGCAGATTGGGGTGCTTTGGAAACATCTCCCACAGCAGCGGCAGGATGCCCTTGTTGGAGAG
The DNA here is from genome assembly GCF_015291665.1 of Bradyrhizobium sp. CCBAU 53338. NCBI lineage: Bacteria > Pseudomonadati > Pseudomonadota > Alphaproteobacteria > Hyphomicrobiales > Nitrobacteraceae > Bradyrhizobium > Bradyrhizobium sp. CCBAU 53338. The sequence continues at coordinate 6,101,852 of NZ_CP030048.1, read as the reverse complement.
CATCGCCTTCCACGGCGGCTCGATCCAGCGCGTCGGTGCACCCTTGAGCTTGGCGCCGAAGGCGTCGTGGAACATCCACTCCCAGGGGTAGAGCTTGAAGACCAGCTCCATGTCGTTGTTATCGAGATCGACGAAGCCGCCGGTCTCGTCGCGCCAGCCGATCTCCTCGATGTCGAGCAGCGTGGTCGAGAGGCCCGCCTGGCGCGCGGTGTCTTCGAGATAGGCGAGCGTACCGGCGTCTTCCTCGTTGCCGGTGGTGCCGGTGAGGTGCAGGTGCTTGTTTGCGGCAATGTCCTTCCATGCCGCGATCAGGCGCTCGTGGATCGAGTTGAACTGGTCGGCGCGTGCGGGGATGATGCGGCGCTCGATGGCCTGTTCGAGCCAGGTCCATTGAAACACGGCAGCCTCGAAGATCGAGGTCGGCGTGTCAGCATTGTATTCGAGCAGCTTTGCGGGGCCCGCGCCGTCGAATTTGAGATCGAGCCGGCCGTAGAGGCTGCGGTCGTCGCGCTCCCAGCTCTCGGAGATCAGATCCCAGAACGCTTCCGGAATCTTGAGCCGCCGCAAATGGCGCTCGTCGCCGATCACGTGCCCGGCGAGTTCCAGGCACATCGCGTCGATCTCGCCGGTTGGCGTCTCGATGCCGCGCTCGATCTCGTCGAGCGTGAATGCGTAATAGGCGCGCTCGTCCCAATAGCGCTCGCCGTCGATGGTGTGGAAGGCGAAGCCGCATTGCTCGGCGGTTTGTTGCCAGTCGTCGCGCTCGGGACAGGTGATGCGCTGCATGTGTCAGCGGCCGCCGTGTCCGCCATGACCATGACCGTGCCCGCCATGGCCGTGCATGCGATGCAGCGTGCCGCCGAAGCCGCCATAGCGCGGCCGGCAATACGGCTGGCCGTCGATGCCGGGCACGGCTTCCAGCCCGTAGCCGCAGGGACGATCCCGCCTGGTGAATCCCATCGAGGCCGCGCTGACCGCGGCGCTTCCCATCAGCGTAAGCATGACCCTTCGCGAACGTTTCATCATGTGTCCTTCCGCGCGCTTTTAAAGCAGACCGGCGCGCGGCGTTGAATTCAAAACCGCGCGCGTCAGCTGCCGCCCGAAAAGGCGTGTGCAAACGAGCCGAAGCCGCCACGAGTGACGCCGCCGGAGCCCCCTTCAGGCGATCCACCCGACGAGGAATGACTTGAGGAGTCGCTGCTGTAGAAGCTCGATCGCGACGACCAGTGCGAACTGCCTGATGAGCTGCGGCTGCTGCTGCTGCAGTTGGTGGTCGCCGGTGCCGGCGTCGTTGCGCCGGGAGGCGTCGTCCCGGCAGGCGCGGGATCGCAAGCCTGCCGCGGCATCAGCATGAAGGCGGTGCTGCCCACCGCGATGGTGCCCATCACCAGCAGCGCGACATGGCCCGAGCGCTTCACCGGTTCGCGCGGGGCCGGCGGCACGGGGGCGGGCCTGCGCTTGCCGAAATCCTTGGTGGGAGGCTTGGCGGCCATATCAGTAGATCATGCAGGCGGCGTTCAGCAGGCCGGCTGCGAGCGAGGACAGGCCGAGCCAGATGGCGGGCGCGAGCTCGCCGGCGGCGATCCGTCCCGACAGGTTCGGCACCGGGATTTTCACGATATAGAAAACCGCGACCTGCACGATCAGGGCGATGAAGGCCCAGACCAGGCAGTCCAGCACATTGGCGGAATGTGCGATCGCGCTGAACAGCGGCGCTACGAAGCCGAGCAGGCTGAGGCCGAGCGCGATCGCTGCGGCAGGATCGTTGTCCCGGATCAGCTGGAACTCGTTGTGCGGCGTGATCCGCGTGTAGACCAGCAGATATGCCACTATCGCGATCAGCCCGGTGCAGAAATAGACCAGGAAGGCGGGCAGGCCGGCGAGCGATTGCAGGATCATGGGGAGGTCCAACCTTGGCGCCGGCGAATTCTGGCACGATCGCTTAGTCGCCGCAGCGGGCCGACAGGTTCGATCCCCAGAAACAAGCCCGCTCTGCGACGTACCCGCGCACCGCACAAATTTTCGGGCCGGATGAGACATGCTTCACAAATGCGTCTCGAGGTTGTGTGTGATAAACTGAGCCATTGTTCTACGGCCGCCCTCATTTCGATCGGCCGCGCTCATTCGAGGGATGCTTCGTCCAGATCAAGACATTGTTGAGTGAGGCTCAAAATGCCTGTTGCCGAATACGAAGATTTCGAGCTCGAGATCGGCTCCGATCTGCCGGCGGGCGGCGGTCCTCAGCAATATTACGGCCGGGTCGTCAGGTCGCCGGCCGGCGAGGCGCCGAAGAGCCAGGTGAAGTTCTGGTTCTCGGCGCCCGGTGAACTGGCGAAGCTGCGCGGCGAGCTGGAAAATGCCGTGCTCGAGATCGACGAGAAGAACCGCCAGGGCCCGACCACGCGCGGCGAGCAGGTGCTGCGCGATTTCGGCCGCGGTGTGTTTCGCAGCGTCTTCACCGACGTGCCCTCGATCCAGCGGATCTACGAGCGCAGCAAGGGCGCGGCGCAGGATCTGAGGATCAAGCTGCGCATCGAGTCGGCCGATCTCGCCGGACTGCCCTGGGAATATCTCTACGACGAAGACGACATGCCGGGCTTCGTCAGCCTCACGCGCCCCATCGTGCGCTATCTCGAGACGGCCGGCGGCGTCAGCCGGATGGGCGTCAAGGGACCGCTGCGCATCCTCGGCATGATCTCCGATCCCTCGACCAGCGAATGGCCGAAGCTCAACGTCGTCAAGGAGCGCGACCGCATCAACAAGGGCATCGATGCGCTCCAGCACGAAGGCAAGGTCGATTTCCAGTGGGTCCCCGGCGGCACCGGCAAAGACCTGATGAAGAAGCTCCTGGAAGGCGACTGGCACATCTTCCACTTCATCGGGCATGGCGGCGTCGAGGAAGCCTCGCCCGGCGCCGGCGCTAGCGGCTTCGTCGTCATGGTCGACGAGGACGGCAAGCCGGTGAAGAAGTTCGCAACCGACCTCGCGATGATGCTGACGGGAGCAAAGCGCAGCCTGCGCCTGATCGTGCTCAATTGCTGCGAGAGCGCCAGGATCAACGTCGGCGACCGCTTCGGCAATCCGGCGATCGGGCTGATGAAGACGGGATGGCTGCCCGCCGTGGTGGCGATGCAGTTTCCGATCACCGACAACGCCGCGATCTCGATGTCGGAGGGATTTTACGCGGCGCTCGCCGGCAACCGGCCGATCGACGACGCGGTGACGCTCGCGCGCAAATTCATCCAGGAGAAGTCGCGCGTCGAGTGGGGAATTCCCGTCCTCTACATGCGCTCGCCGGACGGCCGGATCTTCGACGTCGAAGCGCCGCAGCCGCCGGTCGCTCCACCCGAGGCGGCGCGCCCCTCGAAGGAGATGCTGCAACAGCGCCGCGATGACTTCATGGAGGCGCTGCTGATTGCCCCGACGACGGTCGAGGCGCTGGAGGACTTGACCCGGCGCGGGCAGGAGTTGCACGGCCTCCTCGCCGACGATGCCGAACTGTCGACCCGGCTCGCAAAGGTCTATTTCGATCTCGGCACGCTTCAACACAAGCAGAAGCAGATCCCGAAGGCCGCCGCGAGCTTCGCCTACATGCTCAAGCTCGATCCGGCCAAGCCGGAGTATTTCGTGCGAAGAGCAAATTTCAACGTGACGGTCGGTCTCTACGAGAACGCGCTGAGCGACATCACCGAGGCGATCAAGCTCAAGCCGAAGAACGCGGAGTTCTACTGGATCAAGGGCATCGTCAGCATGACGGCCGCCGGCACCGACGACAAGCGCGGCTATGTCGAGGAGGCGATCAAGGCCTTCGGCACGGCGATCGCGACCAACGAGAACGAGCCGAAATATCTGGTGTCGCGGGCCAATGCCTACGCCCAGATCAAGGACGTGGTGAAGGCCCAGAACGATATGGACAGCGCGATTGCGCTGGCCCCGGACAATATCGATCTCCTGGTCCAGAAGGCCAAGATGGTTGCCCAGGCTGCGTGACGCTTCACGCCGGTCGCCGGATGCCGCTTTGTCCGGTGCGCCTTTCAACAGCGAACCCTAGCAATAGGAGTTCATCGTGTCGCTTGCTCAAGTCGTAGAACCACTGAATGCGATCTTCGAATCGTTCGGCGGACCGCTTCTGGTCGTGCTGTTCTACTGGTTCAGGTTTCACACGCTGAAAGGCACCCGCTCGTTCACGACGCGGCCGCTGTTTCTGTTCGGCCTTGCCGTCTTCACCACGCCGTTCCTGGTGGTCTATGCCGTTCTTCCCGGCAAGCTCTCGCCGCTCGCCGCGGTCTGGCTGCTGATGTTCGCCTGGCTGATTCCCGTCGCGCCGAAGGTGTGGCGGAAATTCTGTCAGGAGCTGGCCGGCATTCCCGTCAGCGCGTTCGCCCTGCGCGACGCGCTGGCTGCAGCTCCGTTCCAGGTCGGTCCGGACGACATGCCGAGCCTTCAGCGCAAGCTGTCCAGGGTCGGCTACCAGGTCGACGATTTCCGCGCCACGCAATCGACCGCGATCCAGTCGCGCTTCCTCAAGATCTCGGCGCTGATGCTCCATTTCGAGCGCTGGGCCGCCGATCATGATGCCTTCATGGAGCGCAATTCCGATCTCTATGCGGAGCTGCTCGCGGTCTACGATTCGCTCTGCTTCCGCACCGTCCGCGTGCTCAAGAGCAGCGCCGAGATCTACGGTGCGATCATGGAGGACAGCCATGTCGAGCCTGACGACTGGCAGGCGCTCGACAAGCTCTCGACCCGCCACACCGTGGTCAGCCAGCTTCAACTCGCGGCCCAGACCGCGGCCGGATGCATGCTGGAGGATCTGCGCAAGGACATGGATTCCCTGCTCAACAATCTGCTGCTGTTCGCAGCGCGCGCCGCGCTCGCCGGCGAATGGACGCTCGGGCGCAGCAGGCAGAGGCTCGGGGCGATCGGCTTCACGCTGGAGCCGGCTCCGCCCGGCATCGCGAAATTTGTCGCGGTCGCGGCGGGCTTCGGCTTCGTCTGGTGCCTCGCATGGCTGCTCGGCTCAGGCAAGATCGTCCACATGCCCGGAGACCAATATGTCGGCATGATGCGGACGCTGCTGATGACGCCCCTGTACCTGATCGTGAACTTCTGGCTGGTCTATTATTTCAAGCGGCAATACGCGTTCGCGAACGAGACCATTTTCGGCCGGCTGCCAATCGGCTTCATCCTGACGGTCGGCCTCTGGAGTGCCCTGATCCTTCTCCCCGTCCAGGCGGCGTTCGACTTCTACCAGTTCCCGCAGAAGCCCTATCTCGACGTGGTCCTGCACGAATTGCCGCTCCTGATCTTCCCCTGGGGAATCGCGGCGATGGCGGCGCTCCTGGTGCAGGACTCGACCTGGGGCAGGCGGTCGCGGAAGACGCGGCGGATGCGCGATGGCCTCGTCTTCGGTGGCGGCATGACGGTGCTGCTGTGGTTGCTGCTGGCCATCCACCAGGTCAGCCCGATGCCTGTGATGGAGGTCGTCGACAACGTCTCCGGCTGGACGTTCTTCTGGTCCTTCGTGCTGCCGACCTTCGCGTTCGGATTCATCATCGGCTACGCGTTGATCGCCTGGCTGCGCGAGGCGGCATCGCGCGTTCCGGTCAGGAACGCGGTTATGGCCAGCCCAATGCTCGCGGGCGCCTGACCACGCCCCAAAAAAACAAAACCCCGCCATTTGCGGCGGGGTCCAGGCTGGGAGGAGCGAGCCCGACAAAGGCTCGCGGCGTAAACCCAGGGATCAGGCGGGGATGCGCTCGTCGGCCTCGTGCGGCTCGCGCAGCACGTAGCCGCGGCCCCACACGGTCTCGATGAAGTTGCGTCCCTCGGATGCGTTGGCGAGCTTCTTGCGGAGCTTGCAGATGAAGACGTCGATGATCTTCAGCTCGGGCTCGTCCATGCCGCCATAGAGGTGGTTGAGGAACATTTCCTTGGTGAGGGTCGTACCCTTGCGGAGCGAGAGCAGCTCCAGCATCTGGTACTCCTTGCCGGTCAGGTGCACGCGCTGGCCGCCGACTTCGACCGTCTTGGTGTCGAGGTTGACGACGAGGTCGCCGGTCTGGATGACCGACTGGGCATGACCCTTGGAGCGGCGCACGATCGCGTGGATGCGGGCAACCAGCTCGTCCTTGTGGAAGGGTTTGGTCATGTAGTCGTCGGCGCCGACGCCGAGACCCTTGACCTTGTCCTCGATGCCGGCGAGGCCGGAGAGGATCAGGATCGGTGTCTTGATCTTGGAAACCCGAAGCTGCTTGAGCACGTCGTAGCCCGACATGTCCGGCAGGTTGAGGTCGAGAAGGATAATGTCGTAATCGTATAATTTACCGAGATCGACGCCTTCTTCCCCCAAATCGGTCGTGTAGACGTTGAAGCTCTCAGACTTCAGCATCAGCTCGATCGACTGCGCGACGGCGCTGTCATCTTCAATCAGCAAAACGCGCATGCCAGTTCCCCATAGTCGCCGCTCCTGGGCGTCAGGTCGGCCGCATTCGCGGCACTCAACAAAACGCCTTTGAACAACTGATTCGGATCCTGACAACAGATGGTTAACAAATCCTGATTCTGGAACGCAAGTCCCCCCGGTGCAATTTTTGTCGAATCGCCCTAAGGTCTTGCGCGCGAAGCAGCTTTCGTTATCCGGCTCCGTTCAAGTTCCACTTTAAGAGACGGGCCTAACCGACTCCCGCGACTCAGCCTTCTTCTGAAGGGGAGTCACGCTCAGTCACAAAGACAGTGACGCAATGATTAATGATGCGGGTAAACACGAAGTTAAGCGGCGTTCAGAAATATGGCGAAATTTAAGGGTTTCGCCGCGAAGGCCCGGATATCGAAGGCGGTCCACCTTAATGAAGGCCCTCTCATGAAGGCGCTCTCTCGATGAAAGCCCTTGCCGAACAGATCGGCGATATCGACGGCGTCAATATCTACGGCCGTGTCGTCGGCGTTCGCGGCCTGATGGTCGAGGTGGCCGGCCCGATCCACGCGATGTCGGTCGGCGCGCGGCTCGTGATCGAGACCGGCGCCAACCGGTCGATCCCCTGCGAGGTGATCGGCTTCTCCGGCAACAACGCCGTCGTGATGCCGTTCGCCGGCCTCGACGGCGTGCGTCGCGGCTGCAAGGCCGTCATCGCCAACGCGGCCAATCTGGTACGTCCGTCGGCCGCCTGGCTCGGCCGCGTCGTCAATGCGCTGGGCGAGCCGATCGACGGCAAGGGGCCGTTGCCGCAAGGCGCTTCGCCGATGCCGTATCGCAATTCGCCGCCGCCGGCGCATTCGCGCAAGCGCGTGGGCGCGCCGCTCGATCTCGGCGTGCGCGCGATGAACACCTTTCTCACCTGCTGCCGCGGCCAGCGCATGGGCATCTTCGCCGGCTCCGGCGTCGGCAAATCGGTGCTGCTGTCGATGCTGGCGCGCAACGTCGATGCCGCCGTCAGCGTCATCGGCCTGATCGGCGAACGCGGCCGCGAGGTGCAGGAATTCCTGCAGGACGATCTCGGCGAGGAGGGGCTGGCGCGCTCCGTCGTGGTGGTCGCGACCTCCGACGAGCCGGCCTTGATGAGGCGGCAGGCCGCGTATCTCACGCTCGCGGTCGCCGAATATTTTCGCGACGAGGGCCAGGATGTGCTCTGCCTGATGGATTCGGTGACGCGCTTCGCCATGGCCCAGCGCGAGATCGGCCTGTCCGCCGGCGAGCCGCCGACCGCCAAGGGCTACACGCCGACCGTCTTCACCGAGCTGCCGAAGCTGCTGGAGCGCGCCGGCCCGGGCCTCGGCGAGGGCGCCATCACCGCGATCTTCACGGTGCTGGTCGACGGCGACGATCACAACGAGCCTATCGCGGACGCCGTCCGCGGCATCCTCGACGGCCATATCGTGATGCAGCGCTCGATCGCCGAGCGCGGCCGCTACCCCGCCATCAACATTCTCAAATCCGTCTCCCGCACCATGCCGAAATCGGCCGACCCGCAGTTCTGGCCGACCATCCAGAAAGCACGGGCGGTGATGGCGACCTACGCCGACATGGAGGAGTTGATCCGGCTGGGGGCCTATCGGGCCGGCTCCAGCCCCGAGGTCGACGAGGCGATCCGCCTGCACGAGCCGCTGGAGGCGTTCCTGCGCCAGCGCAAGGACGAAAATGCATCACTTGCGGACGGCTACCGCCAGTTGGCGCAAATCCTCGGGAATTTGGAAACGGAACGCTAACTTTGTCCCGTCATCATCCGATCCCACAGAGTAGTAGAGCCGGTCTTGGCCTTAACGGGGCCTGTGGGGAGACCGGTGCCGTCCCACGTGCAGCCAAGGGACTTCTGGGGAGTACGAGTCGATGAAGTCACGTGATACCCTCATCCGCCTGAAGAAGTTTCAGGTCGACGAGAAGCGCCGCCGGGTCGCCCAGATCGAGTCCATGATCGCCGACTTCCAGCGGATGTCGGTGGATCTTGAACGCGAGATCCAGACCGAGCAGGACCGCGCCGGGATCAACGATCCCTCGCATTTCGCCTATCCGACCTATGCCAAGGCCGCCATCCAGCGCCGCGAGAACCTGACCCGCTCGGCCGACGAGCTGAAGGGCCAGCTCGAGGAAGCCAAGGCCGCGCTCGGCGAGGCCTTCGAGGAGTTGAAGAAGGTCGAGCTCCTGGACGAGCGCGACCAGGCCCGCGAGCGCGCCGAGGAAAATGCCCGCGAGCAGGCCGATCTCGACAGCATCGGCTTGATGCGTTCCCGGATCGGCGCCGTCGCGTAAGCGGCCGCCGGCGACAAAACCCTTGCGAATTTGCGAGCCCGGACCCGCAAGGTCCGGGTTTTTGCGTGCGCTGTCCACAGCGTGGCACCCCGCCTCTTGGTGACGGGCTTGGCCGCGCGCTATGGTAGCGGGAATGAATGCTGTGCCAGCGACGGCGGTGTCCACCTCTCCCTTGGGAGCGGTCGGCGCGGAGCGCCGGGTGAGGGGTTGCGGTCTCCCGTCAGCTCTCCGATTTGCTGCGCAAATCGACCTCTCTCCGTCGGGGAGAGGTTAGAGGGATGCGACTGGGCCGCGCGTTGGGGGGCTGAATGCTGACGCCAGCAGAGCTGGTCGGGCTGATTGAGGCGGTGGCGAAGCGCGATCAGGCCGCGTTCGAGCGCCTCTACGCCGCCACGCGCGCGAAACTCTACGGCGTCGTCCTGCGTATCTTGCGCCGACAGGATCTCGCGGAGGAGGTCATTCAGGAGACCTACGTCAAGATCTGGAACAGCGCCGGCCAGTTCAATCCGACGCTGTCATCGCCGATCACGTGGATGGCGTCGATCGCGCGCAACCGCGCCATCGATGTCGTGCGCAAGAAGACCGAAGCCTCGCTCGAGGAGGAACCGCAGGCGATGGAGGTCGCCGCCGACAGTCCCGATCCCCTGGCGCGCCGGGAGATGTCCGAGGAATTGAAGCGGCTCCTGGAATGTATCGGTCGGCTCGAGCCGGACCGTCAGCGGCTCGTGCTTCTCGCCTACTACAACGGCTGGAGCCGCGAGCAATTGGCGGAGAAATTCGCAGCGCCCGTCAACACGGTGAAGACGTGGCTCCGGCGCAGCATGCTGGATATCCGGGAGTGCCTCGGGCTTTAGAGGATGATGAGAGTGGCACGAGCCAGAGCGGCAACGGCAGTTCACCTCTCCCCGTCGGGGAGAGGTGAAGGAAATTGAATTGATGGCCTACAGCGAGGACCATATCGCGCTCGCCGCGGAATATGCGCTCGGCACGCTCGATGCCGACGAGCGCGCGCAGGTCGCGACCATGATGGCGGTGGACGAGGAGTTCGCCGCAATCGTGCAGGCCTGGCAATTCCGGCTCGGTGCCCTCAACCAGATGGTCGGCACGATCGAGCCGCGGCCGATCGTGTGGGAGAACATCAAGCGCGAGATCGCGCAGGCCGTAGCGCAAGGCACGCCCGAGGTGCCGCCGGCGCTGTCGGATACGCTGCCGCCGTCACTGCCGGAGCTCTCTTCAGCGGAGCCTTCATCTCCAGAGCCTTCATCTCCAGAGTCGCCATCGCAGGAAGCTCCCTCGCTAGACGTGCAGCCGCCGGCGCCGTCCCAATCCGACTCCGATGCCATTCCTGAGATCTCCCCGCAATTCATTCCGCAGACCCATGCGCCAGATCCGAGCGTGACGCCCGCGACGCAGGTGCCTGTCGTCGACGACACCAACGTGATCTCCCTCGAGGGCCGCGTGAAGCGCTGGCGCACGATCGCCTCCGCCGTGGGTGCGCTCGCGGCCGCGCTGCTGGTGACGCTGTCGCTTCAGGTCTTCCTGCCCGATGCGCTGCCTGGCGCGCTGCGTCCTCCACCGCGCATCCAGACGGTCGAGGTGAAGACGCCGGCGGCGCCGCTGTCTTCGCCCGCGCAATATGTCGCGCTGTTGCAGGGGCAAAGCGGCGGTCCCGCCTTCATCCTCACCATCGATGGCGCGACCAAGAACTTCACGGTGCGCAAGGTCGGGGCGACGCCGGAGCCGGGCAAGAGTTTCGAGCTCTGGCTGATCTCCGACAAGCTGCCGCGACCGCGTTCGCTCGGCGTGATCGGCAGCAGTGATTTCACGGCGCGTCCTGTGCTCGCCGGTTACGATGCCGATGTCGTCAACGGCGCGACCTATGCCGTCACCGTCGAGCAGTCGGGTGGCTCGCCCAACGGCCAGCCGACCTCGGCACCGGTGTTCTCCGGCAAGCTGATCGAGACGGTGCCGCCGTCCCAGCCGCAGGTTCCGGCGAAGAAGTAGCCGCGACAGGCCTTTTCCTGTCGCCACGGTCCATTCTGTCGTCGCAATCCGACAAGTCCCTCCAAATCCTCATCCGATTTGAACCTCCGTCCGTTCCGCGGCGTCAAATGCCCGGAATTTGCAGTCGGCACGGCCGATCATGGTGCCGGGAAGGGGCTAGAAATCAGATGGATGCAGCCAAGCCGCCGGGCATCTTTATCCACCAATATGCAGGCCTGCCGCACGGGCCGGCGTTCGAACATTGGCGCGACCGGGCCCTGGGGGCCTGCGGCCTCGAGATCGGGCCGAGCCATGGCGACAGCATCGATTGCAGGCTGCAGGTCAGCTTGGTCGACAACATCACGCTCGCCATTCCCGAAGGAGCCTCCGCGCAATATTCGCGCACGCAGAGCGGTCTTGGCGATGGCAGCGACGATCTCGTGCTGATCGCCGCGCATGCGGGCCTCGTCAACGTCAGGCAGAACGGCCATGCCGTCGAGCTTGCGCCGGCCCAGATGGTGCTGGCCGACATGAGCATCACCGGCAGCGTCGGTCACACCGACGAGAACCGCTTCACCACCATCCGCATGCCGCGCCGCGCGCTGCTCGACATCAATCCGCGTGCCGAGGACAAGCTGTCGCAAGTTCTGTCGGACGGTGCGGTGGCCGAGACCATCTTCCGCTATCACGCGCTCGCCGCCCATCACGCGCCGCATCTCGACGCCGTCGGCCAGCGCCTCACCGCGCAGCACATGGTCGATCTCGTCGGCCTCCTGCTCGGCACCGATGCCGAGCACGCCGCGCTCGCGCGCGGTCGCGGCCATGCCGCGGCCCGTCTCGACCTCATGCGCGCCGATGTGATGGCGGCGCTCGGCCGTAACGATCTCTGCCTGTCCGAGGTCGCGACCCGCTCGGGCCTCAGCCCGCGCCAGGCGCAGCGGCTGTTCGAGCAGGCCGGCACCACCTTTACCGAATTCGTGCTCGAGCAACGCCTGCTGCAGGCGCGCAAACTGCTCGGCGACCCCCGCGCGCGAGCGCGCAAGATCAGCGACATCGCGCACTCCTCGGGCTTCTCGGATCTGTCCTATTTCAACCGTGCCTTCCGCAAGCGCTTCGGTGCGACGCCGTCCGAACTGCGCGAGGCCTGAGCCCGGATTTGCGCCGCGGCGCGCCGCGGCCGCATTTGGTCGATCCGGCTGAATGAGCTATATCTGTCGGCGCAAGGCAGATCGCCGGATTCCAGGGAATAGCGAAGTCAACGAACATGGCGCGTATCGTCGTGCTCGGCGCCGGATTTGCGGGCCTGTGGGCGGCCATCGGTGCCGCGCGCATGCGCGAGGCGATCGGTGAGGCCGGCCGCGACATCGAGATCCACCTCATCGACCGCAATCCCTACCACAACATCCGAGTTCGCAACTACGAGGTCGATCTCAGCGATGTCGCGCTGCCGCTCGCTCAACTGCTCGACCCTGTTGGTGTCACGCACGGTATCGGCGAGGTCGAGGCGATCGATCCGGCGCGGCGCCAGATCGCGCTGGTCACCGGCCGCGGCGAAGAGACGCTGAGCTACGACCGCCTCGTGCTTGCACTCGGCAGCGAGGTGATGCGTCCTGATATTCCGGGCCTCGCCGAACACGCATTCGACGTCGATACCTATGCCGCGGCGCGTCGACTGGAGGAGCATCTCACCTCGCTTGGCCACAGCGCACCGTCGCCGGGCCGGTCGACAATCGTGGTGGTCGGTGCCGGCTTTACGGGCATCGAGGTTGCCGCCGAAATGCCCGATAGGCTCATGCGCGCCGGCATCACTGGCAGCCGCCGCATCATCCTGGTCGATCCCAATCGCGCTGTCGGCGCCACGATCGGCGACCGCGCGCGTCCCGTCATCGAGACGGCACTGTCCTCGCTCGAGGTCGAGACGCGGCTCGGCGTGCGCGTCGTGTCGGTCGAGGCATCGGGCGTTCGCTTGAGCTCGGGCGAGTTCATCGCGGCGCAGACGTTGATCTGGTGCGCCGGCATGCGTGCGAGCCGGCGCGCCGAAGATTTTCCGGAGGCACGCGATCGGCTCGGGCGCCTCCTGGTCGATCCGTTCATGCGGATCGCGGATCTGCCCGGCGTCTTCGCCGCCGGCGACGTTGCGTCCAGCGTGGTCGATGGCCTGCATCCGACCGTGATGTCCTGCCAGTTCGCCCGACCCATGGGCCGCTTCGCAGGCCATAATGTGGTGGCCGATCTCGTCGGCCGGCCGATGCTGCCGCTCAGGATCGACTGGTACGTCACCGTGCTCGATCTCGGCGATTGGGGGGCGCTCTACACGGAAGGCTGGGATCGCGAGGTGCGGACCACTGGTCAGGCCGCGAAGGCGACCAAGCAGACCATCAACTGCAAGCGCATCTATCCGCCGCTGAGTGGCAGGAAGGACGATCTGTTCGCTGCCGCAGCCCCGACGGTGCAGGCACCGCCGCCGACTTACGGAGCATCGCGTCGTTGAACTGCGCGGCGGACTCAGCGGCGCTGCAGCATCCCGGCCCCGCAACGTGGAGCGCCAGAATTGACCCTGCGCATGCAGCGGCGGCGGCTCGCTTGTCACGGGAGCTCTCCGATCGCTCGCAGCTTGAGCTTGAGAATGAGAGTGGCTAAGCTCGCTACCGGAGAACGGCGAAAATATTCTAGTCGTCCTCCGTTGGTATAACTTAAGTCCTTTGCGGCCCCGCCTTTCGGGTGCCTTCATGGCACGTTGGGTGCGACAGCATTCCTCCGTTCTTCCCAAAGGCTCCGAAGGCGGGTCCTTTCTCGTTGATTGAAGAGCCGTCCTGGAGCCGGCGGCTCGGCTTCAGGTTCGAGCCAGATGTCTCTCAGGCCTTGGATGCCTTCCGGGCCCAGTCAACCGATCCCGTGGTCACAGGTATGACCTCTGCGACGTCGATCACGGGATGCACTTGTATGTCGTTCCAGAAAGTGAATTTCGAAACGAATGAAAGAATGACGGTTGGGTTGTTCGTCTCGACCAGGACGTAACCGGCATCACCGACCAGGTTCGAAACGAACGCGTGGACGTTGAGTCCATCCTCCGGCTTCCATTTGCTGAAGGCCGTAATGAGCCCTTCTGCCGTATTGAAGTTCTGCTCATGGCCGACACCATGCCGTATTTTGTAGTCGATCATGTACTTCATGATTTTTCTCCAATTGAATGATTTGCGCAATGGAGCACGCGTTGCCGGCGTTGCTCGGGTTCGATAACACCACAAACCCGTCGCTTCAGAAAGCTGGATTCCGACGCGGGGTTTGGGGGCAGCGATGTTACGAGACGACGCGCTTTCCGCGAAGTCCGTTCACGGTCCCTTGGCGGAAATCCCGGTGGCCGCGCGTGTGTCCGTCGTCGAGTAAAGAGAGGACCCTGCAGAGTCGGGTGCCATCGGCAGCTCGTGATCCGACGCAGACTCCCTGGTTTGGGCGACCGTTCGGGCCCGCGGGTGAACCAGACAAGCATCCCCAACAACTAATCGTGAGACGGGGCGAGCCTGCGCACGACGCGAGCGTGCCGGCGGATTGGTCGACCCCGACGGAGCAGCAGGGACGAACCTCATGCCATACATCATCGGGCTGACTGCCGTGATCGGCATCGTGGTTCTGCAAATGACCGGCGCGATTCCGATGGATGCCGTCGGTGGCGGGCTGGTGATCGCGGCGGCTACGTTTGCCGCCGCACTGGCGATCGCCGTCCACGAGGCGTGGACGAAGAAGCGTGGTGTGCTCGGCTGGATCGTCAACATCGTCGTCTCGTTTGCCGGCGCCTTCCTTGCCGCGCAGTTCGGCGGGCCGCTCGTCGCCATCCCACTCCTGATGCTCGTGGGCGGGGGCGGCACGTCGCTGGCGGCCGCGGGAGAGGGCGTGATGTCCGTCGCGCTCGTCCTCATCATGGTCGTGACGCTCGCGGGATCGTCGGGCGCGCTGTGGCTCGTGAACCGGCGGCGATGAGTTTCTCTCGGTGACGTCAAGGCGGTTGGGAAAAAACGGCAAAAGAGAAGGAACGGTGAAACGTGGATCGGGTTGATCGAGCACGTGGAGCGCTTCGATGGACAGAACCTCGATCTATGATGAGTTGAGCCGTGTTGAACGCGACGTGGTTGCAGGAGAGCGCCAGCTTGCAGAACAGGAGCGGCTGGTTCTCGACTTGAAACGGGACGGTCAAAATGCCGCAGGCGCTGAAAACGAACTGGAACGGCTGCGGAAATGCCAGCGCCTGCGCGATCAAGACCGCCAAAGGCTCCTGTCGCTCCTGCAGCCCTGACACGCGAACACACCGGAAGGGCATCTTCTTTGCCAGGGCCGCTTCCGGGACAGGGTCTGCCCTTGGTCGGCCTCATCCACGAGCCCTTGCGTTGCCTGACCGGCAAAACACCCAGCCTTGGGGCAACCCACTTCGCCAAAAATATTCCACTTTACCGAAATTCGGAAATGGCGTATGTGTCGCGGCAACCCGGCCCTTGGAAGAGGGGCGTATCGCGATCGTCACGACGCGGGCCGGGCTGTGGTGGACGTGGGTCTCATCGGCGCGAAGGGCTTTGCAGGGCGGGCAACCGTGAGCAAGACCATCGCGCACACGACCGGTGTGATCCGCGTACGGCAAAATCGTGTGGTCCTGGCGCCCGGAGCCTGTGCGCCAAGCCCTGTGGTGACGTGCGAGGTCCAACCGGACGCGCACATCAGCCATCCGCGGGGCGACGGGGGCAATAGTGCATCGCTCCCCGGGGAGATCGCGACATAAGCCGTCAAACCACTGCGCAGGGAAGGCCGGTTGTTGGGCTTCACCTGTATGCCGCTGTGCAGCCTCTTGTAGCGCAGATATCGCACAGTGGACCGCGGGTGCCAGGTCAGCACCCGGTCTTCCCTGCACCCTCTTTCATTTGAGGGTGAGGTGTTGAGGCAAAGCTCGGGCGGATAAAGCCGCGAGGATGATTATCCATGTCGAACGTTGAAAAAGGTCTCGTGCCCAGGACGCGGCGCAGCGACGCAAGAGCGTTGCAGCGCATCCGCGACACCAGAGGAGCGATTGGCGAGTTTGATGCGTGCGCGCTCGCGAGGGATCCCCAGACATGAGAAAGCGCCCGTGGGGGGCGGGCGCTTTCTGTAGTCGACTTGGGGTTGGGGTCGTCTACATATCCACGTGGCGACTTTGGGGGGCTGGTAAAGAGCCGCGTGAATTCCTGAAACTCAAAATCTCCTTATCGAACGAGCGATGCGTCCGAACTTGTGATCGCAACCGGCTTGCCGGCCTTGATGACGCGGGCGGTCTGGGTGAGGCCGTCGTCCGAACCCGTGCGGGCCGTAATGCCGAAGCCAGCAACCGCGATCCCTGCGACGAGGGCCACGACCACAATCTTCAAATGGGTCGAGCGATCTGCGCTGTAGATCGAGTGGTTCATGGAAGCCTCCTGCCGCCACCTACCCGAAGTAGTCGCCAGCCTGTTCAGGCAGGTTCATGCTTCCGGTGCCCAACAACCTAGTATTGGGCGGATTCGTTCCCAAGGGGCTATCACAAGAGCGTGATTGGACGTGAAAGATCGCGATCAAGAGCGAGGCTTGATCGTTCAATTCTATAATTATTTCAATGTCGTAATGTGCCAGCCGGGCGCCTTGTCAGCCTTTGGTCGACAGGGCGCCTGGAACTCAAAAACCATTTGCCTGTGGCCGAAAAACATACGGCTTCTTAAGGCAAATCAGATGCTTCCGACCGTTTTCAGCCTGGCCCGGGGATGGATTTCGGCCTGAGACAACACGGTCGTCTGGGCGCGGAATCGTTCGACCAGGGACCGGACGAAGGGACGAATTGCCGCAGAGGTCACCAGCACCGGCGCCTCGCCTTCGCGGGCGGCGCGCTCGAAGGCCTCGCGGACGGCGGTCATGAACTCCGACAGTTTCGAAGGCTGCATCGCCAGGCTCCGCTCCTCGCCCTGGCCGATGATGGATTCGGCAAAGGCCTGCTCCCAGCGCGCCGACAACGCGATCAGCGGCAGATAGCCGGCATAGGAGGTGTTTTGCGCACAGATCTGCCGGGCCAGCCGCGCGCGAACGTGCTCGACCATCGTGGCCGGGTTGCGCGAGAAGGCGAGCGAGTCGGCGATGCCTTCGAGGATGGTCGAGAGATCGCGGATCGAGATGCGCTCGGCCAACAGCAACTGGAGCACGCGCTGGATGCCGGAGACCGTGACCTGTCCGGGCACGATGTCCTTGACCAGCTCGCTCTGCTCCTTCGGCAGCTCCTTGAGCAGCTTCTGCACCTCGCCATAGGAGAGCAGGTCCGACATGTTGGCCTTGAGCAGCTCGGTGAGGTGGGTCGAGAGCACGGTTGCGGCGTCGACGACGGTGTAGCCCTTGAGCGACGCCTCTTCCTTGAGGCTGGCATCGACCCAGGTCGCGGGCAGGCCGAAGGTCGGTTCGGTGGTGTGGATACCGGGCACCTGCACCTGGCTGCCGCCGGGGTCCATGACCATGAACTGGTTCGGCCAGATCTTGCCGGTGCCGGCGTCGACCTCCTTGATCTTGATGATGTAGGTGTTGGCCTCGAGCTGGACGTTGTCGAGAATGCGCACCGCCGGCATCACGAAGCCCATCTCGATCGCCAGCGAGCGGCGCAGCGCCTTGATCTGCTCGGTGAGGCGGTCGGTGCCGTCGGGGCCGTTGACGAGCGGCAGCAGCGCATAGCCGAGCTCGATCTTGAGGTCGTCGATCTTCAGCGCTGCCGAGATCGGCTCCTCCGCGGCCGCGGCGCCCGGCGCGCCGGGCTGACCGCCAGCGGGCGTGGCCTTGGCGGCTTCCTCGGCCTTGACGGCAGTACGCTTGTGCTTGCGGGCCTGCCAGGCCAGCGCGCCGGCGCCGGCGCCGAGCGCGAGGAAGGGAATGGTCGGAATACCCGGGAGCGCCGCCAGCACCAGCATGACCGCCGAGGACATTGCGAGGGCCTGCGGATAGCCGGAGAACTGCTTCATCAGCGCCTTGTCGGCGGCGCCGGAGACGCCGGCCTTGGAGACGAGCAGGCCGGCCGCGGTCGAGACGATCAGCGCCGGCACCTGGGTGACGAGGCCGTCGCCGACCGTCAGCAGCGTGTAGCTGCGGCCGGCATCCGCAAAGGACAGGCCCTGCTGCGCGACGCCGATGATCATGCCGCCGACGACGTTGATGAAGACGATCAGCAGGCCCGCGATGGCGTCGCCCCGGACGAATTTGGAGGCACCGTCCATGGCGCCGAAGAAGCCGCTCTCGTCCTCCAGCGCCTTGCGGCGCTCCTTGGCGACCTTCTCGTCGATCAGGCCGGCCGAGAGGTCGGCGTCGATCGCCATCTGCTTGCCGGGCATGGCGTCGAGGTGGAAGCGGGCGGCGACTTCGGCGATACGGCCCGAACCCTTGGTGATGACGACGAAATTGACGATGATCAGGATGGCGAAGACGATGATGCCGATGACGAAATTACCGCCCATCACGAAGCTGCCGAACGCCTCGATGACGTGACCGGCCGCATCCGTGCCCTCGTGCCCGTGCGACAGGATCAGGCGGGTCGAGGCCATGTTGAGCGACAGCCGCAGCATGGTCGATATCAGCAGGATGGTCGGGAAGGCGGAGAATTCCAGCGGCGCCTGGATGAACAGCGAGGTCATCAGGATCAGGATCGAGAGCGTGATCGAGATTGCCAGGAACAGGTCGAGCACGATCGCGGGCAGCGGCAGGATCAGCACCACCAGGATGGTGAGGATGCCGAGCGCCAGCGCGATGTCGCCACGCTTGAGGATTGTGACGATTTCGGAGAGGGAGGGGATCCCCGGCTTGGCTGCGCCTACGCCCTGTCCCGCGGTGACGTCGACCATCGTAGCTGTCCCCCCGCGCGACTGCCGTCCGCGCGCCCCAAACGCCTGCGCGGCGGCCGATGGGCCGCCGTTCCGAAAGTGAGGCACCGCACTGGCGTCCACGGGAGCTCCCGTTCTACGCGGCTGACGACACTCGACTTCACCCGGCAATTCTTGCCGGGTGTATGGTTAGCAAAGGGTTAACGGAGGGGTGTTTGCAGGGGGCGATTTGGGCTGTGGTTCCGGGGCGGGCTCGCAGAGCCGAGCCCGGAACCTCGAGATTCCGGGCTCGATGCTTCGCATCGCCCCGGAATGACCGCTGAGGAGAAGGCCGACCCTATTTCGCCTTCTGCATCTTGGTGACGGTATACCCCGACGGAGCCTCCTCGGCCTCGAACGTCACCTTGTCGCCAACCTTAACCTGCTTGAGCATGGCGGGGTCCTTGACGCGGTAGACCATGGTCATGGGTTCGTCCATGCCGAGGCTCTTGGCCGGGCCATGCTTGAGGGTGATCTTGCCGGCGCCCTCGTCGATCTTCTTGACCTCGCCGCTGATGGAGGCGCCTTGCGCGAGCGCGCTCACGGTCAAGCCCAGCGTCAGCGCGAGCGCCGCGGCGATGCGGATGATCGGCTTCATATGTGTCTCCACTTGCTCATTTCACGGTGACGTGGCCGACCATGCCGTAGTCGCGATGGTCGGGGATCAGGCAGGAGAATTCGAACGTGCCGGCCTTGCTGAACTTCCAGACGATCTCGGCCGTCTTGTTCGGCGCCAGCCGCACCCCGTTCGGATCGTCGTGCTCCATATGCGGGTGCTTCTTCATCACCTCGGCATGCGCGAGATTCTCCTTCGTGGTGGCGAGCAGGAATTCGTGGTCCTCCTTGCCGACGTTGTGCAGCACGAAGCGGATCTGCTCGCCGCGCTTCACCTTGACGTTCGATGGCTCGTAGGACATCTCGCTCATTGCGATCTCGACGATGCGCGCGGGCTTGCCGGGATCGCCGGGCTCGCCGGCCGAGAAACCGTGATGGCCGTGACCCTCGTGCGCGAGCGCGGGTGCCGTCGAGAGCGCTGCAAGCGCAAGCGCGAGTTTGATCGTCGTCTTCATTGTGTTCTCCAGTTGGTCCTTCATCGAAACGCTCACATCTTCATCCTGCGCGCTGGCGTGCCCGGTTGCCGCGCCGGCTCCGCCGACGGCGAGGCGACCTCATAGGCGACGGTGCCTTGCGGGAATTGGTAGGGGCCGGGATCGCGATAATCGTCGCGCGCGAGGTTTTCGCGGATCTTCATCACCGTGAACATGCCGCCCATCTCGATCGGGCCGAACTGGCCCGCGCCCGACATCATCGGCAGCGTGTTGTCGGGGGCAGGCATCTCCATGTTGCCCATCGCCATGCCTGATTGCCCCATCACCATGGCGTCCGGCGCGAGCTTGCCAACGGCCTTTGCGAGATCCTTGCGCGAGACGCCGATCATGTTGCGCATGTCGTGCCCCATCGCATTCATGGTGTGATGCGATTTGTGGCAGTGAAACGCCCAGTCGCCGGGATTGTCGGCGAGCACGTCGAACACGCGCACCGCGCCGACGGGCACGTCGGTGGTCGTCTCCGGGTACTGCGCGCTCTCGGGAATCCAGCCGCCGTCCGTGCAGGTCACGGCAAAGCTGTGGCCGTGCAGATGGATCGGATGGTTGGTCATGCTGAGATTGCCGATGCGCACGCGCACCTTGTCGCCGAGCCGCACCGGCAGCGGGTCGATGCCGGGAAACACCCGTGCATTCCAGGTCCACATGTTGAAATCGGTCATCTCGTTGACGCGCGGCAAATACGTGCCGGGATCGACGCGATAGGTGCTCATCACGAAGACGAAGTCGCGGTCGACGGGCCGGAAGCTTTGATCGCGCGGGTGCACGACGACCATGCCCATCATGCCCATCGCCATCTGCACCATCTCGTCGGAGTGCGGGTGGTACATGAAGGTCCCGCTCTTCTTCATCTCGAACTCGTAGACGAAGGTCTTGCCGGGCTGGATGTGCGGCTGGGTCAAGCCGCCGACGCCGTCCATGCCGCTCGGGACGATCATGCCGTGCCAGTGCACGGTGGTGTATTCGGGCAATTTGTTGGTGACGAAGATGCGGACCTTGTCGCCTTCGACGGCTTCGATGGTCGGTCCCGGCGACTGGCCGTTATAGCCCCAGAGATTGACCTTCATGCCCTCGGCGAATTCGCGCACCACGGGCTCGGCGACGAGATGGAATTCCTTCCAGTCGCCGTTCATGCGGAACGGCAATGTCCAGCCGTTGAGCGTGACGACGGGGCGATAGTCGGGGCCGCTGGCAGGGTGCAGCGGCGGCTGCATGACCGCCCTGTCCATGGTGGGCGCGTCCGGGATCGATGCGGCCTGGACGCGGCCGCCGACGGCTGACGCGCCGACAAGCGCGGCGGTGCCCAAAAATCCGCGGCGGGAAAACATGTTGGCCTCCATGTCAATGGCCGCCATCGGCAGGCGCTGCCGCGGCGATGCTGGTTGGATTGTCGCTGCCGGATGCAGGCGCGCCGCCACCATTGACGGCACTCTGCAACTCGGATTGGGCGAGGAAGAAATTCTGCCTGGCGTCGATCGCGCCGCGCAGCGAGGCGAGGCGCTGCCGCGCCTCGGTCAGCAGCGCGAAGATGTCGACCTGCATGCTGGAGAAGCGCAGCTGCATCTCTTCCGTGATGATCTTGCGCAACGGCAGGATTTCGCGCTGATAGTGGCTGGCGATGTCGTAGGTCGACCGGTAAACGCGATAAGCATCACGCGCCTCCGAACGGACGTTGACGGCACGCTCGGTCAGGCGGTTGAAGGCGAGATTGTAGGTCTCCGCCGCCTGCCGTACCCGCACCTCGCCGCCGTCGAAGATCGGGATCTGGAACTGCACGTCGAATCCTCGTTCGCGGAACGGGGAGCCTTCCGGATCCTGGGTCCGGCGGGAGATGCCGGCGAGATCGAGCAGCGTGACGAAGCGGGTTGCTTCAGTCAGGTTCAATGACTTCGCCAGCGCCGTCAGTTCCAGCCGCGCGATCTGCAAGTCGATGCGATGCGCGACTGCATCGGCCTCGATCGACGGCAGGGCCTGCGGTCGGCGTGGCAGCGGCGGCAACGCGTTGGGCAGGCGGAAATCGAGGCCGTCGTCCCAAAGGCCCATCAGGCGTGCCAGTCTTTCGCGGGCGCTCGTGGTAGCTTGCCTCGCAGTGGCGAGGTCGGCGGTGATTTCGGCGTAAAACACCTGCTCGCGAGCCTGGTCGAGCTTGTTGATTGAACCGGTTTCGCCGAGCTTGACCGCCAGTTGCGCGGTCGATTCCGCCGTGGCCTTTGCGTCGGTCAGCAGAGCCACCGTCTCGTTGCCGGCGACCACGCGAACGTAGGCGCGCCGCACGTCGGCTGCGAGCCGTAGCGTCGCCAGCGCTGTGCGCAATTGCGCTTGGCGAAAGCGATCGCGCGCGATGTCGGATCGGAACGGCAGTGTGGCCAACGCAAGAATGTCGCCGACGACCTGGCGCTCGATCTCGCTGGCGCCATTGCCCGAGATGCGCGAGACCGAGAACACCGGATTGGGCGGCAGGCTCTGCTCGACAAGATCGGTCTCGGCCAGCGCGAGCTCGTTATAGGCAGCTTGCAGCCCCTTGTTGTTGAGCAGCGCGATCTGCACGGCAGTCTCTGCGGTAAGCGTCCGCGACAGCAACTGACGCACGCGCGCTTCGACGGCGCCAGCTACCTCGGGCGTGCGTACGAAGGTGACGTCCTTCTTGATGGTCTGGCTTGTCAGTTCCGAGACCGTTGTCATGCCGCCGTCGGGCGAGAACGCGGTGCAGCCGGAGAGGCCGAGTGCGGCGAAAACGAGCAGGCCCCGCGCAGTATGATGTATCATGGCGCGTTCCTACCGGTCTTGCTTTGGCTGCGGTGTCACGGCGTCGTTGCGCTCGCGCCATGGCATCGGCGCTGCGGGCCGCAGGCTCGTGTAGGGCGCGACCGCAGAGCGATAGCCGACGCGCGCGACCTTCGCCGTGGGATCGGCCGGATCGGCGGTGGTGGCAACTGACATCGTTGCCGGCATACAGCTGGAAAGAGCTAACGTGGCTGCGGCCAGCAGCGGCCAATGGAATCGAAAGTGTCCTCCACGCGCCGCGAATGCGGCGGCGGACTTCGCCCCGAGAAGCGTAAGCATGAGCAATCCCTGATCTGTCTGGAGACCACAGGTTCGTGCGCGCCGGAATGCGCGCTCGGCCTGACGTCGTCGCGTGTCAGATCAGGTGATGGGAGGGCGGTAGTGCAGGGGCGGCGCTGCGCTGTGCAGGCTCACCACGATTTCAGGCGCGCAAGCGGAAACCGGCTGAAGCGGCTTTGCGACGTCAGGAAGATCCGCTGGCAGCGCGCTAATGCACATCATCGCGCAGCACGGGCCAACCTTGCCCTTGCCGTCATGATGATGAGGGGCGGACGTGTCCTGAGCCGACTGGTGATTTGCATGCCTTGCGGCGTGGTCGTGCGTCGCGTTCCCATGCATGTGACCAGCCGAAATCTGATGATTGATAGGCACGAGATCAGCCAGCATCGCATCATCGAGACAAGGCGCCGGGCCGTTACCCCAGGCAAGTGCCGCTGCTGGCGCGAGCACGCAGAACAGATAGGCCAGCGCAATGAGGCGCCCCACCCTGATCCGCATCGATCGCGTTATCCGCAACAACATCCCGACAGTCGCTCCGCGCGGCCTTGTTGCACACGCAGATTGCAAACTAATGGCAAAGCGCGGTTTCGCCAAGCTCCTTCTTACCGCAGTGCACCGCGCATGCCCAATATCGCGGCACGATGCTTGACCGCGCGGCGATCCGCGAACATGGTCCGCGCCGTGCACGCGCCAAATCACCCAGGACAGAAGCCGCCTTCATTCGCCCCTGATTCCCGTCAGGCCTGGGTGCGGCTCGTCATCGCGCTCGTGATCGGCTCGATCGGTGCCGTGGGGATGTGGGCGGTCGTGGTCGTGATTCCCGTGGTGCAGACCGAATTCGCGGCCACCCGCGGCGCGGTGTCGCTTGCCTTCACGCTCATGATGTTCGGCTTTGGGCTGGGCGGCGTGATTGCCGGCAAGATCACAGACAAGTTCGGCATCGTGCCGGCGATGGCGATCAGCATTGCCTTCCTCGGCGTCGCCAATGTGCTCGCGGGACTGTCAACGCAGCTTTGGCAGTTCGTGGCAGCCTACTTTCTGATCGGCCTTGGGACTTCGGCGACCTTCGCCCCGCTGATGGCGGAGGCTTCGCACTGGTTCGAGCGCTATCGCGGGCTGGCCGTCACCATCGTCGCGAGCGGCAACTACGTCGCCGGCACGATCTGGCCGCCGATCGTAAGCTCGGGCATGCAGACGATTGGCTGGCGTTACACCCACATTGGCATCGGTCTGGTCTGCGCGAGCCTGATGTCGATCCTGGTGCTGGTCCTGCGCTCCCAGATCGGCGACGACAAGGTCCGCAATCACGCCAATGCGCCGCCTCCGCGCGTGGATCTGAAGCTCTCGACCAACGCGCTGACGGTGTTGCTCTCGATCGCCAGCATTTCCTGTTGCGTCGCCATGGCGATGCCGCAGGTGCATATCGTCGCCTATTGCGGCGATCTCGGCTATGGCGTGGCGCGCGGTGCCGAGATGCTGTCGCTGATGATGGCTTGCGGCATCCTCAGCCGTATTGGCTCGGGTTATCTCGCCGACAAGATCGGCGGCATTCGCACGCTGCTGCTCGGGTCGCTGGCACAAGGCTTTGCGCTTGTGTTCTACCTGTTCTTCGACAGCCTCACGTCGTTGTATCTGATCTCGGCGATGTTCGGCCTGTTCCAGGGCGGCATCGTGCCGAGCTACGCGATCATCGTCCGCGAGGCGATGCCGGCGAGCGAAGCCGCAACCCGCGTCGGCATCGTGATCTTCGCCTCGGTATTCGGCATGTCCTTCGGGGGCTGGGTGTCCGGCATCATCTTCGACGCTACCGGCTCCTATGCCGCAGCGTTCGCCAATGGCGTGGCGTGGAATGCCCTCAATGTCGGCATCGTCTTGACGCTGCTGATCCGCTCGCGGATGAATTCGGCCAAGACAGGGCCGAACTTCGCAACCTAAACCGCCTGTCCCGCCTTCAGCAGCGAGCAGCCGGTGATCTTGTAACTTCCGTCCGCCTGCTGCTCGAGCGTGTAGAGCGCTTCCCAGGCTTCGCCATTGGCATCGATGATGTGAACGCGCTGGGCAATCGAGCTGCCTTCGATCTTGCTGTCGCCGAACTCGAAGCTCTTGTGGCGGTAGACCGGCGCGTAGCCGTTCTGTACCATCGACATGAAGATCTCGGGTGCGGGGAAGATCTGCTGGATAGCCGGCGCTGCGTAGGAGTAGGCGGCCGTGGCGTCGTCATGGACGAAGGCCTGTTCCTGCGCACGGATCGCGTCCTGTGCGGCCGAGACATCGTCGGCGCGTGCGGCGAGGGGGCTGAAGGCGATAGCGATTGCGACGACCAAGGTTGCGATGCGCATGACAGGCTCCGCGTTGATATCCCGGCGGTGCTGATTCTAGCACGACCATTGGCAAGTACGGGCGAGCTATCGCGTCCGTTTCACTGCTGCCTTCGCTGGCTTGGCCGTACGCGTCTTGGCCTTTGCGACGGGCTGCACGCGCAATCCATCCACGAACACGTCGAGCATCCGCAGCACCGAGGATTGCCAGCCTGGCTGATCGTGCATGTAGCACATGCCGAAGAACGCGCGCAGCAAGTCCTCGGGACTGACGTCGGCGCGCATCACGCCCGCCGCGGCTGCACGATCGAGCAGCGAGCCGATCGCCTTGGTCAGGCGCTCGAAGGAAAAGGCGTGCAGCTCGGACCCGCTCTGCACCGCGAGTGCCAGGGCTGCCACCATGCCTTTCTTGGTGGCGACGAATTCGACACCTGAGTGCAGCCAGCGCCTGAGCGCATCGACCGGGTCCTTGGCATTCTTCAACTGCTCGGCGAGCTCGCTGAGCTGCTCGACCTCGCGACGGTACACCGCCTCGAACAGATCCTCGCGCGTCGGAAAATGTCGGTAAAGCGTGCCGATGCCGACGCCCGCGCGTTTGGCAACGGCCTCCAGGCTTGCCTCCGGGCCGCCCGCGTTGAACACGACCTTGGCCGCCTCGAGCACGCGCTCGCGATTTCGCACGGCATCGGCGCGGGGTTTTCTGGCCTGGTCGGAATGGTCGTCCATTCAGGCAATGTAGATCACGAATTGGTTAGATTGAACCCTTCTGTGGCTGCATCGCGTTGTCCGCACACGGGCTTTTGACGAATTCCAAATATTTTTCGGCGGCCCTTGTTAAGCGGAGGGTGCCTCCGTATCTTCGCGGGTGTCGGCCCGGAACATCTCCGGGGCGATGCGATATCGGCGGCGGCCACGGCGGTGGCGCGCCGGGCGATGAGCCATGTCCACATCTGATCGGAGCCATTTATGAACCACTCCATCAGCCTCACCGTGAACGGTGCACGGCGCGACTTCGTCCTCGACGATCCCCGCGTCACGCTGCTCGATCTCCTGCGTGAGCGCCTCCATCTCACCGGAACCAAGAAAGGTTGTGACCGCGGCCAGTGCGGTGCCTGCACCATTCTCGTCGACGGTAAGCGCATCAATTCCTGCCTCGCGCTCGCCATCAGCCATGACGGCGCCGACATTCTCACCATCGAAGGCGTTGCGCACGGCGACCAGCTTCACCCGGTGCAGGCCGCCTTCATCGCCCATGACGGCTTCCAGTGCGGCTTCTGCACCCCCGGCCAGATCATGAGCGCGATCGGCATGATGCAGGAAGCCCAGGCCGGCAACGATCCCGAACGTATCCGCGAATGCATGAGCGGCAATCTCTGCCGTTGCGGCGCCTATGCCGGCATCGTCGATGCCGTGCTGGAGGCGCAGGCCGGTGCCGACGAATCCAACCAGAGGCGTTCCGCATGAAACAGTTCGATTATGTCAGGCCCGCCACGGTCGTCGAGGCCGTTGCTGCCGCCGCCCAACCGGGCGCGACTTACCTTGCCGCCGGCACCAATCTGCTTGACCTGATGAAAGGCAATGTCAGCCGGCCGGATCGGTTGGTCGACCTCACGCATCTCGAGGGACTCGACAGAATCGAGCGCCTCGCCGATGGGGCGTTGCGTATCGGCGCGCTCGTCAGCAATGCCGATCTCGCGCATGACGTGGAGTTCGCGAAGGCCTATCCGGCAGTTGCCGAAGCGCTGCTCTCGGGTGCTTCCGCGCAATTGCGCAACGCCGCGACTGTCGGCGGCAATCTGCTGCAACGTACGCGTTGCGCGTATTTCTACGACACCGCCAGCCGCTGCAACAAGCGCGAGGCCAGCACCGGCTGCGATGCCCGCGCGGGCGAGAACCGGTCGCATGCGGTGCTCGGCTGGAGCGAGAGCTGCATCGCGACGCACCCGTCCGACTTCTGCGTGCCGCTGGTCGCACTCGACGCCATCGTCGAGATCGAAGGCAAGAATGGCCGTCGTGAGATTGCGCTCGACGAACTGCATCGTCTGCCCGGCAATACGCCCGAGCGCGAATCTGCGCTCGAGCCCGGCGACCTCATCGTCGCGGTGCGGCTGCCACCCGCGGCGCGCAGCTTTGCCGCGCATGCGCGCTATCTCAAGGTCCGCGAGCGCACGTCCTACGCGTTCGCGATCGTCTCGGCCGCTGCAGCGCTGCGGATCGAGAACGGCAAGATCGCGGAAGCGCGGCTTGCGCTTGGCGGCGTCGCCGCAAAGCCCTGGCGTGCCCGCTCCGCGGAGGATGTTCTGAAAGGCGTCGCACCCACGGCCGACGCCTTCCAGGAAGCTGCCTGGCGTGCGCTCGCCGACGCAAAACCGTCCGGCGACAACGCCTACAAGATCGAGCTCGCCCGCCGCATCGTCGCGCGCGCGCTGGCCCTTGCCGCTGCCGGTACGCCCGAGCGCATCCCCGCGTTGCCGGCCTCTCCCCTTGCTTCGACGTCTGGAGCCATCCATGCCTGAGCTCAATCTCACCAGCGCACCCGCCCATCTCCGCCACGGCTCCAGCATCGGCCAGCCGCTCACCCGCCGCGACGGCGTGCTCAAGGTCAGGGGGCAGGCGACCTACGCCGCCGACAATCATCCACCCGGCATGCTGTTCGCGGTGATGGCGGTGTCCAGCGTCGCGCATGGCCGCGTCACCTCGCTCGATGTCGCCGCTGCCAGGCGGCATCCCGGCGTCGTCGACGTCATGACGACGGATCACAAGCCGCAGCTTGCGATCGATCCTGAAATCAAGACGAATCCCTTCGTGTTCCGGATGGAGGTGCTGCAGAGCAACGAGGTCCGCTACGCCAACCAGCCGATCGCCGTCGTGATTGCCGAGACGCTCGAGGCGGCGACGGAAGGCGCAGTGCTGCTGGCGCCGCGCTATGAAACTCAGCCGGCGCTGGTCGGTCTCGATGCCGGCAAGAGTTACGTGCCGCCGGTCGTCGGTGTCGGAAACCCGTCCGAAAATCACGTTGGCGATGTCGCGGCTGGCCTTGCTTCAGCCGACAAGCAGATCGACTCGATTTACGAGACGCCGGCGCAATATCACAACGCGATGGAGCCGCATGCCATCGTCGCTCACTGGAACGGCGACAGTCTTCAGATCGATATGCCGACCCAAGGATTGATGCTCTCCCTCGCGCGCGTCGCCGAGTTGTTCGGCATCGCGCACGATAAGATCCATATCCGCAGCCCGTTCCTCGGTGGTGGTTTCGGCTCGAAAGGACTGATGGCCGGCCCTCCGGTGCTCGGCATCATGGCGGCAAAGCTGGTCGGCAAGCCGGTCAAGCTCGTGCTGCGCCGTGAGCAGATGTATGGCCCGGTCGGCCATCGTGCGCCGACGCGCCAGCGCCTGCGCATCGGTGCCGACGCTGAAGGGCGTCTGACCGCGCTCGATCATCATGCGAGGACCGTGTCGAGCACGTTCGACGATTTCTACGAGCCCGCGGCCGATGCCTCGCATACGCTTTATGCCGCGCCAGCGATCCGCACTTCGCATGACGCCGTGCGCGTCAACACCGGCACGCCGCTGTTCATGCGCGCGCCGGGCGAGGCGACCGGATCGATTGCGCTGGAGAGCGCGATCGACGAGATGGCCTGGGCATGCGGCATGGATCCGCTGGCCTTCCGCCTGAAAAACTATGCCGAGGTCGAGCCGATCACGGGAAAACCGTTTTCCTCGAAGGCGTTGCGCGCCTGCTACGAACAGGGCGCAGCGCGTTTCGGCTGGGCGAAGCGCGCGCTCCAGCCGCGACAGATGCGCGATGACGCCGGACTGCTGGTCGGCTGGGGAATGGGCACCGCGACGTTCCCCGCGCTCATGTTCCAGGCTGAAGCGCGCGCGGCGATCCGCCGTGACGGGACCGGTGCGATGGAGATCGGTGCGCATGACATGGGACAGGGCGCGTGGACGGCGCTTGCCCAGATCGCAGCCGATGCTGTCGGCCTCGATATCGAACGCGTCGAGTTCAAGGCCGGCACGTCCGACCTGCCCGATGCCGGCATTGCCGGCGGCTCGGCGCATACCGCGACCGCGGGTGCTGCGATCCACAGCGCCGGCGCGGCCGTCATCGCCAAGCTCGCCGACCTCGCCACCAAGGACGAGCGCTCGCCGCTGTTCGGTGCCGGCAATGCCGGCGTGATCGCGCGCGATGGTCGCCTGATTCGTCGTGACGACGAGAGCCGCAGCGAGAGCTACAGCGAGATCCTCGCACGTGCCGGCGTTGCGGAGGTCGAGGCGCGCGGCACAGGCGCTCCAAACCCGGCGGCGATGGAAGAATATGCCATGCACGCTCATGGCGCGGTGTTCGCGGAGGTGAAGGTCGATCCCGAGCTCGGTCAGATCCGCGTCACCCGCATGGTCGGCGCCTTCGCCGCCGGGCGCATAGTCAATCCGCATCTGGTGAAGAGCCAGCTGTTCGGCGGCATGATCTGGGGCCTGTCGTTCGCCCTGCATGAGGAGGCCATCACCGACCGCCGCAGCGGGCGGATCATGAATGCCAATCTCGGCGAGTACCACATCCCCGTGAATGCCGACGTGCCGCCGCTCGACGTCATCACGGTCGAGGAGCATGATCCCCATGTGAACGCGCTCGGCATCAAGGGCGTCGGCGAGATCGGCATTACCGGCAGCGCGGGAGCGGTCGCCAATGCCGTCTGGCATGCGACCGGCGTGCGGGTGCGGCGCTTCCCGATCCGGATCGAGGAGTTGCTGACGCAGCTTTGAGACAGAAGGCGGGGTGAGATCTTCTCGCTCCGCCGCGCGTCGTCAATGCAGCTTCTTGCGGAGGGCCTTGATCGCCTCTCGCTGCGTCTCGATGTGTTCGGCAATCGCCTTGCGAAGCTCCTGCGAATGGAGCTTGTCGGTGTCGCGCTGCACTTCATCGAGCGCAGCCTCTGCATTGGCGAGCGTGATCTTCATCTGCGAGCCCGGTTGTGAAGCAGTGCCGGAACGTC
This sequence comes from Bradyrhizobium sp. CCBAU 53338, assembly GCF_015291665.1. Taxonomy (NCBI): domain Bacteria; kingdom Pseudomonadati; phylum Pseudomonadota; class Alphaproteobacteria; order Hyphomicrobiales; family Nitrobacteraceae; genus Bradyrhizobium; species Bradyrhizobium sp. CCBAU 53338. Next base: position 6,071,756 of record NZ_CP030048.1, on the reverse strand, counting down.
TCTCGGCTAGACTATTGCTCGCAACATATAGAAGACTGCCGCGCGGAAATTGAGATACCTCAAGCACCGTAAGATACCGGTGGCTCCGTAAGATCCCGGATAAAGCGATCGCGCTTCAGAATGTCGGTGGGGTGCAGGCCGAGATCACTTCGCATGGCTTGCCGCCGACGCAGCGGAAGCGATGCGGGCGCCGGCTCTCGAAATAATAGGCGTCGCCGGGATTGAGGATGCGGCGCTCATCCTCGACCGTGACCTCGAGCTTGCCCGAGATCACGATGCCGCCTTCCTCGCCGTCATGAACGAGGTGCACGCGACCTGTGTCGCTGCCGGGCTCGTAGCGCTCCTTCAGGATTTGCAGGCTGCGGCCGAACAGATTGTCGCCGACCTGCCGATAGGAGATCGGCTTCTTGCCGACCTCGGTGAGTTCCTCGGCGCGATAGAAGATCTTGCGGCGGCTCTCGGGCTCCAGCGCGAAGAACTCGGCGAGTCCCATCGGGATGCCGTCGAGGATGCGCTTGAGCGCGCCGACCGAGGGGTTCATCTGGTTGGATTCGATCAGCGAGATCGTCGAATTGGTGACGCCGGCGCGCTTGGCGAGCTCGCGCTGCGACAGCTTCTGGCGCGCCCGGATGAATCGCAGCCGTCCACCGATGTCGACGCTCATGCCTCTGGCCCTGTTGCAAGTGTTGCGGATCGCGCAAATATGGACCGGATGACCCAGTAAAATCAATGGCTTGCAGGTCTTCAGAAAAGGACTTGTTGCGCTATCGAAGCCGTGGCTCTGCTATGGCGTCAGCAAAGGAGCGTGGCCCGTGACCCTTCATCAGATTCCGAACACTATCAAGACCGACTCGTTCTGGATGCCGTTCACGGCCAACCGTCAGTTCAAGAAGGCGCCGCGCCTGTTCTCCTCGGCCGAGGGCATGCACTACACCACCGTTGACGGCCGCAAGGTGATCGACGGCTCCGCCGGCCTCTGGTGCGTCAACGCCGGCCACGGCCGCAAGCAGATCGCCGCCGCCGTCGAGCGGCAGCTGATGACGCTGGACTTCGCGCCGTCGTTCCAGATGGGTCATCCGCTGGCATTCGACTTCGCCGAGCGTCTCGCCGAGATCGCGCCGAAGGGCCTCGATCGCGTCTTCTTCACCAACTCCGGCTCTGAATCGGTCGACACCGCGCTGAAGATCGCGCTCGCCTATCATCGCGCCAACGGCCAGGCCAGCCGCACCCGGCTGATTGGCCGTGAGCGCGGCTATCACGGCGTCGGTTTCGGCGGCACCTCGGTGGGCGGCATGGTCGCCAACCGCCGCGCCTTCACCACCCTGCTGCCGGGCGTCGACCACATCCGCCACACCCACGACCTCAGCCGCAACGCCTTCGCCAAGGATCAGCCGGAGCATGGCGCCGAACTCGCCGACGATCTCGATCGTCTCGTCGGCCTCCACGGCGCCGAGACCATCGCCGCCGTGATCGTCGAGCCGGTGCCGGGTTCGACCGCGGTGCTGCCGCCGCCGAAGGGCTATCTGCAACGCCTGCGCGAGATCTGCGACAAGCACGGCATCCTTCTGATCTTCGATGAGGTCATCACCGGTTTCGGCCGTCTCGGCACGCCGTTCGCCGCCAACTTCTTCGGCGTCACGCCGGACCTGATGACGACCGCCAAGGGCATCACCAACGGCACCATTCCCTGCGGCGCGGTGTTCGCGAGCCGCAAGGTGCATGACGGCATGATGGTCGGCCCCGAGAACCAGATGGAGCTGTTCCACGGCTACACCTATTCGGCGCATCCGACCGCCTGCGCCGCCGGTATCGCCACGCTCGACATCTACAAGGACGAGGGCCTGCTGACGCGCGGTGCGACGATGGCCGAATACTGGCGCGATACGCTGCATCAGCTGAAGGGCCTGCCGAACGTCGTCGACATCCGCAATTGCGGGCTGATGGGCGCGGTCGAGCTCGCGCCGCGCGACGGCGCCGTCGGTGCGCGTGGTTACGACGTCATGGTCGACTGCTTCAACACCGGCCTCTATCTGCGCATGAGCGGTGACAGCTTCGCGATGTCGCCTCCGCTCATCGTCGAGAAGAACCACATCGACCAGATGGTCTCGATCCTCGGCGACGCCATCAAGAAGGTGGCCTGATTATTGCTCTCGCCGCTGGTGAGTTTTATCTTGCAGCGGCGAGCGTGATGCCGCGGGAGTTTGACCAAGCGTGAAAGTTCTGATCCTCGGCAGCGGTGTCATCGGCGTCACCTCTGCCTACTACCTCGCCCGTGCCGGCCACGAGGTGACGGTCGTCGACCGTCAGCCCGAACCGGCGCTGGAGACGTCTTTTGCCAATGCCGGCGAAGTGTCGCCCGGTTATTCCTCGCCATGGGCCGGCCCCGGCGTGCCGGTGAAGGCGGTCAAGTGGCTCTTGATGAAGCACGGACCGCTGGTGATCCGGCCGAAGCTCGATCCCGTCATGTGGGTCTGGCTGCTCAAGATGCTGCGCAACTGCACCAGCGCGCGCTACGCGGTCAACAAGAGCCGGATGATCCCGATCGCGGAATACAGCCGCGATTGCCTGCGCGATCTGCGCCGCGACATCGGCATTCAATATGACGAGCGCGCGCAGGGCACGCTGCAGCTGTTCCGCTACCAGGCCCAGCTCGACGGCACCGGCGAAGACGTCGCCGTGCTCAAGCAGTACGGCGTGCCTTACGAGACGCTGAGCCGCGAAGGCTGCATCGCGGTCGAGCCGGCGCTATCAGGCGTGAAGGAAAAATTCGTCGGCGGGCTTCGCCTGCCGCAGGACGAGACCGGCGACTGTCACATGTTTACGCAGGCGCTGGCCAAGCATGCGCAGGCGCTCGGCGTGCGCTTCATGTTCAACACCGGCATCGACCGCATCGTCACGGATGGCGGACGCGTCAGCGGCGTTGCGACCAGCGCCGGGATGTTGCAGGCCGACTCGTACGTGCTCGCACTCGGAAGCTATTCGTCGCGAATGGCTGCGCCGCTCGGCATTTCGCTGCCGGTCTATCCGGTGAAGGGCTATTCGATCACGGTGCCGATCAAGGACGCCTCCGGTGCGCCGGAATCGACCGTGATGGACGAGAGCTACAAGGTCGCGATCACCCGTCTCGGCAATCGCATCCGCGTCGGCGGCACCGCCGAGATCTCGGGCTTCTCGACCAAGCTCTACGGCGCCCGTCGCGCCACGCTTGATCATTCCCTGACCGATCTGTTCCCGCGCGGCGGCGATCTCGCCAAGGCGACGTTCTGGAGCGGCCTGCGTCCGATGACTCCGGACGGCCCGCCGGTGATCGGCCCGACGCAATACGCCAACCTCCATCTCAACACCGGCCACGGTACGCTCGGCTGGACCATGTCCTGCGGCTCCGGCCGCATCCTCGCGGATATGCTCTCGGGCAAGAAGCCGGAGGTGGATGTGAGCGCGCTGTCGGTGGAGCGGTATCAGCACCGGTTTGGGTGATTGATGACGTCATTCCGGGTTGATGCTTCGCATCGCCCCGGAATGACGGTGAAACCTACCCCGCCCCCGTCACGCAATTTACCCACAGCACGACGGCCTTCGCATCCTGCGCCGGATTGGAAAACCGGTGCGGCCTGCGGCTGGCAAAGCGAAAGCTGTCGCCGGTCTTCAGCGACCATGTCTCGCTGTCCACCGTCAGCATCATCTCGCCTTCGAGCACGAGGCCCGCTTCCTCGCCGTCATGGGTGTAGAGCTCGTCGCCGGTGGAGCCGCCGGGCTCCAGATGCACCAGGAATAGATTGAGCTTGTTGTCGGCGCTGGCCGGGCTCAGCAATTGCTTGGACACGCCCGTGCGCCAAAGCTTCAGCTCGGGCCGCTGCAATCCGCGTGTGACGACCTGATCGGATGCGCCATCAGCACTCGGGCTTGCGCCGAACAGTGCGGCGATGCCGACGCCGAGCACGTCGGCGAGCGTCGCCAGCACACGCAACGATGGTGACGACAGGCCGCGTTCGATCTGGCTGAGGAAGCCGATCGACAGATCCGTCCGCGCGGCGACCGCCTCGAGCGAGAATTGCCTGACCCGCCTGAGATCGCGGATGCGGCGGCCGACAGCGACGTCCATTGCGGGCTCTGTCGGCTTTGCGATGGCCTTTCGGCCGTTCTTGCTACGGTTCTCGGCTTTCTTCGCCGGCTTTGCGGCGGCCGGTTTGCGCATTCTTTTACCACCGCTCACGTCAAACCGCTTCCTTCATGTGCATGAAAATCGCTTGCATCGTCCGCGAAAGTGTGACCAAATTTTCATATCGGTGAAAATAGGCCGAAACGGCTTGGCCCGCAATGTCTGATCAGGACATGCGCCAGCGCCGTCATCGGCAAGCCCAAAGGGGGATGCGATGAAGCGTATTGGTCTGGCCGCAATCGCGGCGCTCGCACTTTGCGCCGGGGCGCCCGCATCGGCGCAGCAGGTGCTCAAGGTCGGCTCGACGCCGACGGGCATTCCGTTCACGTTCCTCGACACCAAGACCAACACCATCCAGGGCATCATGGTCGATCTTGTCACGGAAATCGGCAAGGACGCCGGCTTCAACGTGCAGATCGAGCCGATGCAGTTCTCGGCGCTGATCCCGTCGCTGACCTCGAGCAAGATCGACATCATCGCCGCCGCGATGTTCATCACGGCGCCCCGGAAAGAGGTCGTCGATTTCTCCGATCCGATCTACACCTATGGCGAAGGCCTGGTCGTTCCGAAGAGCGATACCAAGGCCTATGCCACGCAGGACGATCTGAAGGGCGAGACGGTCGGTGCCCAGGTCGGTACCGCCTTTGTCGATGCGCTGAAGAAGACTGGCCTGTTCGCGGACGTGAAGGCCTACGACACCATCCCCGACATCCTGCGTGACGTGAACACCGGCCGTCTCAAGGCCGGCTACGCCGACTATCCGATCCTCGCCTACAACCTGAAGCAGGGCGGTTTTCCCGAGACGCGGCTCGTTGAGGGCTACAAGCCCGTCACCGTCGGCTCGGTCGGCATCGGCGTCCGCAAGGGTGAGACCGCGTTGCTCGGCAAGATCAACGCGTCGCTGGCAAAGCTCAAGGCCAACGGCACCATCGACAAGATCCTCGGCAAATGGGGCCTGAAGGCTCAGGGCTGATAGCGGTTCATCGCAGGCGACCCGATGAAAGGTTTCTGGCACGACGCCGTCGAGTTTTTCCCGATTCTGATGAACGGCGTCGCGCTGACGATCATCGTCACGATCGGCTCGCTGCTGCTCTCGACGGTGCTCGGCCTGATTTGGGCGATGATGCGGGTCTCCGGCATCAAGGCGCTGGCGATGCTCAGCGCCAGCCTGATCAACGTGATCCGCGGCATCCCGATCATCGTGCTGCTGTTCTACCTGTATTTCGTGATGCCCGATCTCGGCGTTACGCTCAGCGCCTTGCAGGCCGCGATCCTCGGTCTCGGCATCGCCTATTCGGCCTACCAGGCTGAAAACTTCCGCGCCGGCATCGAGGCCATCGACAAGGGGCAGATCGAGGCGGCGCAATCGATCGGTATGGGCTGGTGGCTGACGATGCGCCGCGTGGTGCTGCCGCAGGCGGTGCGCATCGTGCTGCCACCCTACGGCAACGTCATGATCATGATGCTGAAGGACTCTTCGCAGGCCTCGACCATCACGGTCGCCGAGCTCGCCCTGCAAGGCAAGTTGATCGCGTCCTCGACCTTCAAGAACACCAGCGTGTTCACGATGGTCGCCTTGATGTATCTCACCATGAGCATCCCGCTGATCCTGCTGGTCCGTCACTTCGAGAAGCGGGCGGGCAAGAAATGATCGAGCTGAGCGACGTCCACAAGAGCTTTGGCAAGGTCGAGGTGCTCAAGGGCATCACGGCCTCCGTGCAGAAGGGCGAGGTGGTCTGCATCATCGGTCCCTCTGGGTCCGGCAAGTCCACCATCCTGCGCTGTATCAACGGGCTCGAAAGCTACGACCGCGGCGAGATCAGCGTCGAAGGCCTCAAGGTCGATCGCGACGCGCCATCGATCGTATCGATCCGCACACAAGTCTCGATGGTGTTCCAGCGCTTCAATCTGTTTCCCCATCGGACGGTACTGGAGAATGTCATCGAAGGTCCGCTTTTCGTGAAGAACGAGCCCCGCGCCCAGGTGATCGAGCGTGGCCGCGCGCTGCTCGCCCAGGTCGGCCTTGTTGAAAAGGCCGATGCACATCCGCCGCAGCTCTCCGGCGGTCAGCAGCAGCGCGTTGCGATCGCGCGGGCGCTGGCAATGCAGCCCAAGGCGATCCTGTTCGACGAACCGACCTCGGCGCTCGATCCGGAATTGGTCGGCGACGTCCTCGGCGTCATGCGCAAGCTCGCCGATGACGGCATGACCATGGTCGTCGTCACCCACGAGATGGGTTTTGCCCGCGACGTCGCCGATCGCGTGCTGTTCATCGACGGGGGCGTCATCGTCGAGCAGGGGCCGGCGAAAGCGCTGCTCAACCAACCCCGGCATCCGCGCACGCAGGATTTCCTGCGCCGCGTGCTGCATCCGCTCTGACCGGACTTTTGCAATGACGCGCCTGCCGCTGCCGCCTTCGCTCTACGCCGACACCGCCGTCGCGCCGGTGGCGACGCCGCCGCTCGATACGGACAAGAACGTATCCGTGGCAATCGTCGGTGGCGGTTACACGGGGCTCTCCACGGCGCTGCATCTGGCGGAGCAGGGCGTCGAGGCGCTGGTGCTGGAGGCGCAGGAGCCGGGCTGGGGCGCGTCCGGCAACAACGGCGGCCACACCAATCCCGGCCTGAAACACGATCCCGATCAGATCGAGGCCGATTTCGGCACGGAGCTCGGCCGCCGCATGATCGAGTTTTCCTACGGCACGCCGAACTTCACCCATGATCTGATTCGCCGCTACCAGATCCCGTGTGAAGCGCGGCAGAACGGGACGTTGCGCGCGGCCTATAACGAGGCCAGCGCCGCTGCGATCGAGCAGACCGCACGGCAGTGCATCCGTCGCGGTATGCCGGTGACGTATCTCGATCGCGAGCAACTGCGTGAGATGACCGGCACTGATCGCTACATTGGCGCCATGCTGGACGCCCGCGGCGGCGATCTGCATCCCCTGAGCTACGCCCGCGGCCTCGCGCGCGCCGCGATCTCGGCGGGTGCGAAGGTTCACGGCGAGACACCGGCGCAATCGCTGCGCCGCGACGGCAGTCGCTGGCGTATCGAGACGCCGCGCGCGGTCGTGCATGCCGACAAGGTGCTGCTCGCCACCAACGGCTTCACCGACGATCTCTGGCCGGCGCTTCGCCGCACCATCGTGCCGGTGTTTTCCTCGATCGCCGCCACCGCGCCGCTCTCGAACGATGTCGCGCGCTCGATCATGCCGACGCGGCCCGTGCTCTATGAGAGCGGCCACATCACGGTCTACTACCGCGTTGACCAGAACAACCGCCTCCTGATGGGCGGCCGGGGGCCGATGCGCTGGATCAACTCGCCTGATGACGTCGCCTATCTCATCCGCTACGCCGAGCGGCTGTGGCCGCAACTGAAAGGCGTGGCCTGGACCCACGGCTGGAACAGCCGGCTCGCCATCACCAGGGATCATTATCCGCATGTGCACGAGCCCGCGGAAGGCATTCTGATCTCGCTCGGCTGCAACGGCCGCGGGGTTGCGCTCTCCACTGCAATGGGCGCGCAGCTCGCGCGTCGGCTGATCGGTGGCGCCAAGGCCGAGATCGACATGCCCGTCACCGGCATCAATCCGATCCCGATGCACGCGTTCTGGCCGGTCGGCGTGACAACAGCGGTGATTGCCGGCCGCGTGCGTGACCGGTTGGGGATCTAGCCTTAACCTTCCGCTACCGCGTCGGCCCAGGGCTGGAATATCTCGACCGCACCGGAATTCGTATCGCCGTCGCGCATCACGACGCTCGGGCAGGCGAATTTCATCGGCAGGGTCTGCACCGGCGCTTCCCTGTAGTCGAAGCGTGCGGCAAGCGCCTTGCGTGTATCCGCCGGCAGCCTGGTGTCGCCGAGGACGATCGCGCCTTCGCTGCAATCGATGCGGGGCTGGTGGATGGCGGCATCGAGATCCATGTCGAAATCCATCGCAAAGGACACGAGCTGCATCACCGACGGCAGGATGCGGCGGCCGCCGGAAGCCCCGACCGCGAGGCGCTTGCCGTCCTTGGTCTCGGCGATGACAGGCGTGTAGTTGGTGAGGCAGCGCTTGCCTGGGGCGAGCGAGTTGGTGGTGCCCGGCGTCGGGTCGAACCACATGATGCCGTTGTTCATGGGAATGCCGGTGTGCGGCGTGACATATTTCGAGCCAAAGGACGAGAGCAGCGTCTGCGTCACCGCGGCGACGTTGCCGTCCCGGTCGACCACGGAGAAATGCGTGGTGCAGGCCGGCGCGAGATATTCGGCGCCGAGCGAGCGCTTGCCGTCGGCATCGCCCATGTCCTTGAGCCGCTCGCGGTAGGCCTCTTGCAGGGCAACGGCATATTCAGCATAAGCGGCCGCATCCGGCGCGCGTGCCGGCATCAAATTCTGCTGCAACAGGCGCAGCGCATGCGCCATGGTCGGCCCGGCCGTGAGTTCCGGCGTCGCATACACCTTGCCGCCGCGATAGGGGATCGCCAGCGGCTCTCGCGGGTGGGCGCGGAATGCGGCGAGATCCTCGACCGACAGGGAGCCGCCGTCGGCCTTGACGTCGGACGCGATGCTCCTGGCGAGATCGCCCTGATAGAAGTCGCGCGGCCCGGCCTCGGCGAGGTGCAGCAGCGTGGCCTTCAAATTGTCCTGCGGCAACCGGATCTCGGCCTCGATGCTCCAGGGCGGGCTCGGGGGCAGGCCGTCCTTCAAGAACATCGCTGCACTCGCGGGATAGCGCCGAAGGTCTGTCGCCGAGCCCGCGATCGTCAGCTCGGTCCACCAGTCCACCAGCAGGCCTTCGCCGGCGAGCGCGGCCGCCGGAGCGACCAGCTCCTTCCACGACATCCTGGCGTATCGACGGTGCGCTTCTTCCATGCCGGCGACGACGCCTGGCACAGCGATCGCGCCGGGGCCGTGAACGTTGCGGTCGTCCTTCACCCGCGGCCACGGAAACAGGTCGGTCGCGAGGCGGTCTCCGACGATGGGGTAATCGGACGCGCGGATGCTCAGTGGCGCGCACATGCCGTAGTCGATCACCTCATACCGATTTTCCTTGGCGCGGTAGAGCACCATCGCGCCTCCGCCGCCGATCCCGCTGTTCCAGGGCTCCAGCACGTTCAGCGCAAAAGTGGTTGCCACGATCGCGTCGACGCAGTCGCCGCCCGCCGCCAGCACCTGCGCCCCCACCTCGGCCGCCCGCCGCGATTGCGACGCGACGATGCCGCCCTTGGATTTCACGGCGGGTTTGCGGACGGTTTGGTTGAGGCTGAACTGGTGAGGCATGATGTTTTCGGCTTTGCCTTGGCTTCGTTGCGTTGACGGTCGGCTCTTCAATCGGCGGCAGCGTCGCGGACAATGGCACATTGCGGTGAGCGAGAACATCCACCTGCGAGATGGCTGATGTGAAGCTGGCGCGGCCGCGCGTCAATGATTCCGTGGGCCGGCAATAGGCGTCGGCTATCCGCCGATCCGTCCGAAGACGTCGTCTGTCGGGCCGGGTAGCTCGACATTGAACGTCTCTTGGAGCACCTGGCCTAGGTCATGGGCGCTGTCGATCGTGCGTTCGTGGCGCACCTCGCCCTCTCGCGCCTCGATCGTCAATCGACGGTTCGCGAGCTTGTAACGCTTGTCGGCATCAACGCGTTCCAGGATCAGGGTGCTAGTGAAGGGCGCAAGCGAGCTGGTGGAGGTGAAATAGTTTCCTAGCTCGTAGTCGGACTGGATCTGGGGCTCCAGGTCAAAGACATACATCGTTCGCCAGCCCTGGGGTTGTCTGGCGCTGATTGAAAACAGCCCGTTGGTCTCGCCGAGCCGGAAGGTGCCCATTGCAGTCGGCTGCTCGATCTCGGTCTTGAACCGCAAGGGAGCATCCATCACGCAGGCGCCGAAACCGACATCGGCGATATGGGGGCCTTCCGGCAGGTCGACCTTGAGAAGCATATGGACTTTCGGACCGAGCGGGCTTTCTGGCGGCGACATCCAGCGCACGCGGCCGGACAGGCCGGTCACGGCAAAGCCGATCGTCTCAAGCGCGGCCTTGAACAGCGCGTTCTGCTCGAAGCAATAACCGCCGCGCCTGCTGTCGACGAGCTTGGCCTGGACCGAAGCGAGATCGAGTCGGACTTGCCGGCCGAGGAGCGGATCGAGACCTTCGAACGGGATCGCGTTGACATGGGCGGCATGGAGCGCGGTGAGCGTCGCGAGGTCCGGCCTTACAGGGCCGCCATGGCCGATCCGAGCCAGATAATTGGACAGCCTAAATTCATTGGACATGAAAGCGCTCCCAGCTTGAAAATTGGGGCGCAACGTAGACAGGAACGCTCAATCTTGAAAGGGCCGGATGACCGCGGTGGGTCGTGGCAGGCGCCCGCCGCGCCCGGTATGGCGCGCTCAGAGCCCGCGGTTCAGGCGGCTGGCCTGATACTTGGCGTGCCATTTCGGGCCCGGGCCGCGCATGTAGTGCAGCTCGGGACGATAGGGGTTGCCGGCGATCTGCACCAGCTTCTGCCATTTTGTGGCGACGAAGGTGAAGGGTTGGCGGAGCAGGCTCAGTGAAGCAAGCAGCATGGCATCACCTCAATGCGGCTTGCCGAGCATGGCGGTGAAGGGGAGATCGAAGATCTCCTCGCCGTCGTCGTCGGCGACATGGATCACCCAGTCGCGCCAGTCTTCACTGCCGGGCGTCTGGATCATCGAATTCATGATCTGGGCAGCACGGTCGCGCGCCTCGGTCAGATTGGCGACGGCAGCGCCGTAGCGGTCGATCAGCGTGCCCTCGGTGTTGGAGCAGTGAAAGTAGACCTGAACCATAAGCGCCTCCTGTGGAAAGCGATTGGGACGGCAGACTGCTACCACCCCAAGCATTCCCGAAACATTCGGGTCGAGCCCGGTAAGGGAATTTACGGAGGTTGGTCGGCGCGAAGGTCGTTACAGGTTTAATCACAGACGGGTGATGGCTGGACGACGCCGAGGCGCCATGGAACAAGCTTTCCGGAAAGTCCGGGGAGACACCGTGAACCAGTTCACATTCGCCAGCGAACGCCGAAATCTGCGTGTATTTGCAGTGGTTTTGCTCGGAGCGCTGCTCGGCATCGCCCCGGCCTCGTCCGAGCCGGTGAGGAGGAGCGGCTACGTGTTGGGATCGGAGACCTGCGGCAGCGGCGATCTCGCCTTTCCAAGAGTCCAGATCGACATGAAAGCCGGCTTCTGCGCGGGCCTCGTCGCCAGCGATGAGGACCATCTGAAATTTCCGCGGTCGATCATTCAGGTGCCGGGCCGGGATCTGTTCGTGGTCGCCGACATGGGTGGCTGGGGCCACACCGATGGCCGGCTGCTGCTGCTCGATCCGCACGCGGCTAGCGGTCAGCGGTTCAAGGAGCTTCTGACCGCCGTCGAATATCCGTTCGGCCTCGCGATCGGTCCAGACAAGAAGCTCTACGCCTCGACCGCGGAGAGCATCTTCCGCTTTGATCCCCTCGCTGACAACCCGCGCAGCACGGTCGAGACCATCATCCACCACATGCCGGGCCGCCGCATCACGCTACCTGACGGCACGAAGCTCGATGAGGCGGCACATCCGCTGAAGCAGTTCGTGTTCGACAGGAACGGGCGGCTGTTCGTCAATGTCGGCGCCCATAGCGACGATTGCATCACGTCGGCGCCGATCACGAAACCTTGTGCGGCCGCCGAAGGCGCCTCCGCCATGGCTGCGATCTGGCTGTTCACACCGCCGTCAGGTGGCGTCTTCCCGGCGCTGAAGCCGAACGATCCCGATCCGCCGCATACGATCTACGCGCGGGGCCTGCGCAATTCGATGGCGCTGGTGCTGCATCCGAATTTCCCGGATGCCGGCTACGCCTTCCTGCAAGGCGAGAACGGTCGCGATCTACCCGACATCTTCAAGCCGAACGAGGAGATCAACGCGATCGAGCAGGGCAGGCATTATGGCTGGCCCTATTGTTACGATCTGTCGACGCCGAGCCCCGAGTTCAAACTCGTACTGCAATCGGGCGTCTACAAATCGCTTTGCACCGGCAATCCGTTGTACAAGGCGCCCTTCTCACTGCTGCCGCCGCACGGTGCGCCGCTCTCGATGCTGTATTATCACGGTGCAATGTTTCCGGAGCTCGAAGGCAAGCTCTTGGTCAGTCTGCACGGCTATCGCCCGACCGGCAGCCGCGTGCTGATCTACGACGTCGACGACCACGGCTTCCCGAAGCCGGCCCCGCCACCGGTGCGTTACCACGTCAGTTGCGCGGCCGATCCGACTCATACCTTTCAGACCGACGCCGGGGATGTCACGGCTGCGCCGTTCGAGGAGCTGATCGCCGGCTGGCACCGCGTCAACGGTGCGCGGCCGCAAGGCGCCCCCGTCGGTATGACAGTCGCAGAGGATGGTGCGATCTGGCTGGTCGAGGACAAGAACCAGACCATCATCCGGATCGATCGCGCCGTGGGCGATCCACCGCCGCCGCTGCCCTGTGATACGCGCAGCCAGGCGCTGATCGACCAGCTTGCCGCCTTCGTCGCCAAGGATGCGCAGAACAATATCCGCATCACCGCGCTGCGGAAGAACCTCGTCGAAAAGCATTGTGTCGGCTGCCACTCCGATTTCGGCCTGAAGGCGGGGCAGTCGGACGCCGACAAGGACGCCGCCGTGCTGCGCTTCATGCTGTCGCAGGATGGCTGGATCTATCCGGGCGATCCTGCCTCCGGCAGACTGCGCGCGCGGCTGCGCGGCATCGGCGCAGAGAAGCTGATGCCGCCGGGTGGCGAGGGCCTGCCGAAGACCGAACCGGGTTACGCGGCGCTGCTCAACACGGTTGATCTGCTGGTTGCCAGGATGGTTCCGGGGACACCGATGCGCATCAAGCTCGGCCTGCCACAGCGCAAGTTCGTCAGCAAGGCGAACAAGGAATGCGGCGAAATACCGGCCGCCAAGGTCGTTGTCGTGACACAAAGGAACGCTGTAGACAAACCCGGCTTCAGCCGATTCTTCCGGCCGGCCGATCCCTACTTGAACGGCGAGTGCAGCGACGACGATGGCTATTACATCCGGCAGGATTTTCTGGTGCCTTTGCCGTAGCATTCTGCTCGTCGTCGCGACGCCGCTCCTCGCAGCCGAGACGAAGGTGTTCGAAAGCGTGCAGGTGACGCCTGCGGACGAATATACACATGGCATCGAAGGGCCCGCCGCCGATCTCGACGGCAACCTTTTTGTCGTCAATTTCGGCAAGCCCGGCACCATCGGCCGGTTGCGCGCGGGCGCTGCGGCGTCGGAGGCCTTCACCGCATTGCCCGAAGGAAGCGTCGGCAACGCCATCCGCTTCGATCGCAACGGCACGATGTTCATCGCCGACTACAAGAAGCACAACATTTTTGCGATCCCGAAGGGTGCAACCGAGCCCGCAGTCTGGTTTCACTCCGACGACATGAACCAGCCCAACGACATGACCATCGCCCGCGATGGCACGATCTATGCGAGCGATCCGAACTGGAAGGGCCGGGAAGGCCACGTCTGGCGCATGACGAAATCCGCGGACGGATCGGTGCGGGGGCAGGTGATGTCGGCGCCGCGCGCGATGGGTACTACCAACGGCATCGATCTCAGCCCCGACGGCAAGACGCTCTATGTCGGTGAGTCCAGCAACGGCCAGGTCTGGTCCTATGCCATCCGTGGCAACGAGCTCACTGACGCAAAGCTGGTCAAGACGTTCCAGCCCGACACGATCGACGGCCTGCGCACCGATCTTGCCGGGCGTCTCTATGTCGCGCGCATTCTCAAGGGCACGATCGCCCTGATGAAGCCCAATGGCGCGGTCGAGCGCGAGATCGCGCTGAAAGGCAAAGAGCCGACCAATCTCGCCTTTGGTGGCAGCGACGGCAAGACCGTCTTCGTCACCCAGCGCCAGGGCGGCTTCATCGAATCCTTCCGCACCGATCAGCAGGGCCGCGAGCATTGTCTCCAGCGGGGGCGCTGCTGAACTCAAGGGCGATCTGCTTCCCGCGCAGGGCGTGAGGACGAGGACGGCATTCTTCTTGCTTGCATCTGGACGCCGCAGGGATCAAGAAATCTGTGGCGCAGCCAAAGCGTTTTCGAGCGAAGTGGATACCGGTTCGCGTCAAGAAAACGCGTCAAGTCAGAAAGCATGCGAGCACGGAGTCATTGAGTGAGAGCCGTCCATACCGAACTGCACCGCAGCCACGATCCGCAATTCTTCCTGGTTCGCGGCGTCGTCAAGCGCACCACCGAGCAGCCCGAGCGTGCAGACCGCCTGCTCAAGGGCTTGAAGGACGGCAGGCATCAACTGGTCGAGCCGACCACATTCGGCCAGGGTCCGCGCGCTCGCATTCACAGTCCGGAATATCTGTCGTTCCTGAGCGAAGCCTGGGATGCCTGGACAGCGCTCGGCGATTCCGGTCCGGAGATGATCGGCAACATCCATCCGGTGCGTCATGCAGCGACTTATCCGACCCACATTGTCGGCAAGCTCGGCTGGCACACCGCCGACACCGCGGCTCCAATCGGTCCGGGCACCTGGGCTGCGGCTTGTGCTGCGACGGACGTTGCGGTCAGCGCGGCGCAAATGGTGATGGACGGCGAGGATGCGGTCTACGCGCTCTGCCGTCCGCCCGGCCATCACGCCTATCGTGACATGGCCGGCGGCTTCTGCTTCCTTAACAACAGCGCGATCGCGGCCGCGCATCTGCGGCAGAAGCACGAGCGCGTCGTCATCCTCGACGTCGACGTCCACCACGGCAACGGCACGCAAGGCATCTTCTACGCGCGCCCGGATGTCTACACGATCTCGATCCACGCCGATCCGGTCGCCTACTATCCCTTTGTTTGGGGGTATGCGCATGAGCGCGGCGAGGGGCCTGGCCTCGGCACCAATCTCAACATTCCGCTCGCCATCGGCACCGGCGATGACGGTTACATCCAGGCGATGGACATCGCGCGCAAGGCCATCGAATCCTTTGCACCGGGCGCGCTCGTGATCGCGCTCGGCCTCGATGCCTCCGAGCATGATCCGCTGAAGGGCCTTGCCGTCACCACGCCCGGCTTCCGCCGCATCGGCCAGGCCATAGCCAGGATGGGCCTGCCGACTGTGTTCGTGCAGGAGGGCGGTTATCTCTCGGATATTCTCGGCGCGAACCTGACGTCGGTGCTGGCGGGGTTCGAAGAGGCAAGGTGATCTCCCCACCTCTCCCCGTAAGAACGGGAGAGAGAAGAGGCGCCTCAAAACATCCCGCTCGATTTGAGCGCCTTGCAGACGTGCTGCATCTCGGCTTCGTCCGCGACCATGTCCAGCATGATCGTGGTCAGACCTTTCGCGGCAAATTCCCGCAGCTTCGCGCCGATCTCGGCATAGCTGCCGACGAGATAAGGGCAGTCTGCCTGGAAGGTGAGGTAGGGCAGCAGCCAATAGCCATTGTCGGCGAGGTCGCCGCTCTGGCCCTCATAGAGCCGCCGCTTCCAGACGGAATCCGAGTTCTCCACCGTGAGCGCCAGCAGCTCGCGGTCGTCAGGATTGTCGCGGAAGCGCGCCTTCGCGGCCCGTCGCGCCTCGTCGCCGCTCTCGCGCGCAAAGATGCCAAAATTCATTCCGGGAGCGTTGAGGCCGCGATCGAGATCGGGCGGTAGCATCTGCATCTTGATGCAGCCGCTCTCCTTGGCGACGCGCTGTGCCGCGTCCGATTGCCCCGCGATCAGGAATTCCGGGATCAGCTCGGCCGGCAACCGCGGCCGCAGTTGCAGATTGCTCACGCGATAGAACCTGCCCTCGAAGGTGACCGGCCGCGGGCTCGAAAGCAGTTGGCGCACGATGGCGACGAACTCGCCGAGCCGGACATAACGATCGGCATGCGACTGCTCGTCGCCCAGCCCCTGCAGATCGCTGATCGCGGTCCCCGTGATCATGTTGAGATGGACCTTGCGGCCGTGGAGCTGTGCAAGGGACGAGACGAATTTCGCCGCCGTGAACGGGTGCATGTAAACAGGATTGACGGCAATCAGCGGCGAGGATCGCGCGGTCGCCGCCATGATGTGCTGGGCCATGGCCCAGGGCTCGACGAAGACGTCGTTGCCTTCGAACAGCAGAATGCCTTCGAAGCCATTGCGATCGGCGAACTCCGCCACCCGCATCAGCTCGCCGACATATTTCTTGGGATCCCGGTTACGCGAGATCGCGGGAAAGACGCGCAGCCGCGCCGCCATCACTCCGCCGCTTCCTGGAATGGCCAGGCGTTGCGGGTGATACGCAGGCCGCCGGCCGCGCGCGAGCCGTCGGCGATCGCGAGGCGATGCGATGGTGAGGGCGAGCACAGCGAGAAGCGCCAGCCGGCAGGATCGTCGGCGATGTCGGGCTTGAAGCGGATCCCGATCGCCTCCCGCGACACCTGCATCGCAAATGCATCGAGCGGCAGATTGAGCCCAAAGCCTCTGGCCTTCAGATAGGCTTCCTTCAGGGTCCAGTAGTCGAAGAAGCGCTCGATCGCGGCTGGCTCCGGTAGCGTGCGGAGCGTTTCGACCTCTTCCGGCGCAAAGAAGCGAAGCGCAGTCGACAGCGGCGCCACGCGCCGCGACACCGTCTCGACGTCGACGCCGACGGTCTCGTGCTTCGACACGACACAGGCGACGCATCCGTCGGCGTGGGACAGGCTGAAATGCAGCGCTGTCGACGTCGTGGGCGCCGCGACAAAGGGCCGCCCGTAGCGGCCGGTCGAAAACGACCAATCGGTCGGTGCAACCTCCGGGGCCGCGTGCGAGAGCGCCATGCGCAACATCGCGTGCGCGAAGATATATTGTCGCTGATGGCGCTCGAACATGAAGCGGTCGGCGCGCATGCGTTCGTCGAGCGAGAGCAGCCGCCGGCACGCATCGACGTCGCCTGGCGTGTCGATACTCTCGATCAGTCCGACAAACAGTTCAATGCCGTCGTCTGCCATCAAACGGGCCCATAGCGTCAGGCGGAGGCCAAATCCGGCCTGACTGAAGAATCAACCAGGCAGGAATCGACTGAGCGGACTGCTCCTAGCGGTCCACCCAGGCGAATCCTTGGCGATTGCTGGCCAGTTCACAGGTGCAAGCTTGTACGAGACCCCAACTCGACAGGCGAGCGGCCCAAATCTGGAAATGAAATCCGACGATTCGTGCGGCGTCCCGGCCGACAAATCTTACTTTTTCTTCTTGGCTTTCTTCGAGCCGCCCAACACCGAAAGGCTGGCGTCGACTTCCTTTAGCGCGGACTGAAGTTTCTTCTTCTCATCGGTAAGCAGCTTCTGCAGGGCCTTGCGGTCCTTGTCGCTCAGCGAGGTGCCTTTGGTAAATTTGATGAAGCCCATAACTCTCCCCCGGTTGAAAATAACAGTTCAAATCAAAACACGGGAATAATCTTGCGCGCCCGCACCAAAGAATCAAGATGCAACTTGTTCATTCACAGCTTTAGCGGGTGAACCCTTGTTCGCCGGCCCTGTCCAGCGGGTCATGCCGCCCTGCGGGCGAGCAACCGATCGAGCGGCGTATTCGGCTGGGTGACGGCAGCGCCCAGCAGCGCGACGAGGTCTTCCATCCACGTGCCCACCATGGTGCCTTCGAGCAGATCGCCCTTGTAATTGCACGAACCTGTGATCCCGGTCGGGCGCTCCTTCAGCATCAGCGACAGCCAGGTCTGGTCGACCGGCAGCACCGGCTGGCCCTCGCGCGCGACGTCCCCGATCGATCGCACCGCGACGTCGGGCAGGTCGAGCGGTTGGCGCAGCGGATTTTGCAGCGTGAAATAGACCTGGAGCAGCGATGCGGCATCGATGCCTTCCTGCTCCAGATGGTCGGCCAGGATGTTGAACGGCAGCTCCTGCCGCGCATGGGCGTCCAGCACGCTTTGGCGCACCCGCGCCAATCCTTGCATGAACGACAGATCCGGCGTGATTCGGCTGCGGACGATCACCGTGTTCTCGAACGGCCCGACGATTCGCTCGGTGTCCGGCTGGGCGCGGTTGGCCATGGCGGTGGCAATCGAGATGTCCGTGCGTCCGGTCTGGGCGAGCAGCAGGGCCTTCAAGCCGGTAAGCAGGCACATGAACAGCGTGGCGTTGTGCTGACGCGCATAGGCGGTGAGCCGGGCGACGAGATCGTGCTCCAGGCTGAGTGGATGATGACCGGTCGACGCGCCCGGTCGCGCTTCGCCGTCGAACAAGGGAGCTGCGCCGCGCAGATTTTCGGTCCAGTCGGCGGCCTGCCGGCGGGCGGCCTCGGTCCCGCACCACCAGCGCTGCCAGCGTGCGACATCGGAGTACGCGAGCGGCATCTTCGGCAAAGGCACCGACGGCTGGCCCGCCAGTGTAGCGTAGCGGTTGGACAGTTCCTCGAACAGCACGCCGATCGACCAGCCATCTGCGATGGCATGATGCAGCGTCAGCAGCAGGATGTGATCCGCTGGGTGAAGGCGCAGCAGCCGTGCCCGCAGCAGCGGCGCCCGGGCGGTGTTAACAGGAGTATAGGCCTCCTGCGCGATCAGGAGTTCGATCTTCTTCAACTCGAGCGCTCTTCGCCGCTTGCTGTTGTGGGGCCGTCCCTCGCCGATGCTCTCGACGGTCAAGGCCGGACCAAGCGTGGCAGGCGCGATGAAGCGGCTGACCGGCTCGTCGCCATTCCAGCCGAATGCCGTCCGCAGCGAATCGTGCCGGCGCACGATGTCGTCGATGGCTTGCGCAAGTCGGCGCGGATCGATCGGGCCCTCGAGGTGGAAAGCGAAGGGCAGGTTGAACAGGGGCAGATCAGGCAGGTTCCGCTCGATCCGCATCATCTGGTCCTGCGCGATCGACAGCGAGGGCGAACCGCTTTGGGCCAGGCGAGGGGGACTGGCCGCCGGCTTTTGCGGCTTCGTTGCCACGGCTTCGTCGACCCGCCGGGCGAGCTCTTCGATCGTCGGCGCCTCGAAGATGGTCTTGATCGGCAGCGAGACCCCAAGCGCACGCGCGATGCGCGCCATCGCCTGACCCGCCAGCAGCGAATGGCCGCCGAGGTCGAAGAAATTGTCGGTGACACCCAGGCTCTCGACCTTCAGCAGGTCGATCCAGATGTCGGACAGGACCTTTTCGGTGAAGCGACGGGCCGGCACGATGGCCTCCGTCCCGCCGGTTTCCGGTTGCGGCGCCGCCAGCAAGGCCGAGCGATCGAGCTTGCCATGGGCATTGAGCGGGACCTGATCCAGGAACAGAAACGCCGACGGGATCGCATGAACAGGCAGCCGGCCCTTGAGGAACTCGCGCAGTTCGCTGGCGCTGGTCTGGCTGCCTGATCTGGCAACGACATGGGCGATCAGCCTGATATCACCATTGGCGTCGCGTCGCGGCTCGACGATGCCGGCGCGGACGCCGGCGTGGTCGGCAAGCACCGCCTCGATCTCCTTGAGTTCGAGACGATAGCCGCGGACCTTGACCTGAAGGTCGGTGCGGCCGAGGCATTCGATCGTCCCGTCGACACGGCGTCGGGCGAGATCGCCGGTGCGGTACAGACGGCTGCTTTTCTCGCGCGCAAACGGATCGGGGATGAAGCGCTGCCGGCTCTGCGCGGGATCATTGACATAGCCGCGGCCGACGCCGGCGCCGCCGATGCAGAGCTCGCCGACCACGCCGATCGGCTGCGGCTCCAGGTTCGGATCGAGTACGTAGAGCTGGGTGTTGGGCAGCGGTGCGCCGACCGGAACATTGGTCATCGTCGTGTCCGGCGCCTTGGTCAGCCGGTGCAGGGAGACGTCATCAGAACATTCCGAGGCGCCATAGGCGTTGATCAGGGGCACCTTCGGGCAGCGGGCGAACCAGGCGCGGCAGAGATCGACCGCAAGCGGCTCGCCGGTCGAGATCAGCAGTCGCAGCTTGGCAAAGGCGCGCAGCATCGGCGCCTCGTCGAGGCGTTCGAGGACGACGCGGAGCAGCGAGGGCACGATCTCGAGCACCGTGATGCCTTCCCGCTCGATCTCTCGTGCCAGCAGCATCGGGTCCCGCACGACCGCGTTGTTGCAGACATGGACCCGCGCGCCGGTCATGGGACCGGCTAGGAACTGCCAGACCGAGATCACAAAGCTCTGCGGCGCGGTCTGAGCGACCACGTCTTTGCTCGTGAGCCCAAGCTCGGAAATCAACGACGCCAGATGGTTCGACAGCCCGCGCTGCTCGATCATGACGCCCTTCGGCGCACCGGAAGAGCCGGACGTATAGACGAGGTAGGCAAGGCTCGCCCCCGCACGCCGCGCCGCGCGAGCCGGCCTGGTCGATTCGAGCGCGATCGCGTCCTCGATCTCGGCCACATGGATGCGCGCGACCAGCGGCTCGAGCAGCTGGTCGACCATGGTGGACTGCGCGTGCCCAGCCAGCAACACGTTGGCGCAGCTCGATCCGAGGATGGTTGCGAGCCGTGCCGGCGGCTGCTCGGGATCGAGGTTCAGGAAGGCCGCGCCGGCGCGCTGCACGCCGATCATCGCCGCGAGCAGGTCGGGCCCGCGGTCCGCCAACAGCGCGACCACGCTCTCCGCGCCGACGCCTTCGCGCGCGAGCCAGCGCGCGATCGCCTGGCTGCGGCGGGCCAGCTCGCGATAGCTCAGGGACAACGACCCGTCGGATATGGCAACGGCATTCGGCGTCTTTTTTGCCTGCCGCTCGAAACGTTCGCAGAGATTGCCGCGCGTCGTGAAATTGGCGGGGCGGCCTTTCGCCGGCAGCCGCCTGCGTTCGGCGTCGGTGAGCAGCGGCAGGCGCGAGATTTGCTGCTCCGGATTGGCGATGGCTGCTTTCAGCAGGGTCTTGAACTGATCCGCCATGCCCTCGATTGTCACTGCGTCGAACAGATCGGTGGCGTATTCGAAGAAACCGGTGAAGCGGCCATCGGCTTCGACCAGCTCGAGCGTGATGTCGAAGCGCGCGACCTTCGGGTCGACTTCCAGCCGGCGCGTCGACAGGCCGGGAAAGCGCACCGCCTCGATCGAAGCGTTCTGGAGAATGAACATGATCCGGAATAGCGGATTGCCGTCCGTCCTTCGCGCGATCTGCAACGCGCGCAGGACTTCCTCGATCGGAAGATCCTGGTTGCGATAGGCATCGAGCGTGACCGGGCGCACCCGCCGCAGCATCTCGCCGAAGGTCGGGTCGCCACTGAAATCGTTGCGCAGGATGAGCGTGTTGGCAAACAGCCCGATCAGCCGCTCGCTTTCGATCTGGTTGCGGTTCGCGATCAGCGAACCCGTCGCGACATCCTCATGTCCGGTATGGCGGAACAGCAGGCACTGGAAGACTGCGAGCAGGGTCATGAAGGGCGTGACGCCCTGGTCCTGGCTCAAAGTGCGGATATCGGCCGAGAGCGGCTTGCTGAACTCGAAATAATGACGCGCGCCTTGGCCGCTCCAGACCTCAGGCCGCGGGCGGTCGGTTCGCAGCGGCAGCGTGGTGACGCCGTCGAGCTGGGCCTTCCAGTAATCGAGCTGCTCTTTCGCCGCCGGTGTCTGCGCCCAGCTCTGCTGCCAGCGCGCGAAGTCGCGATATTGGAAGGTTTGTGAGGGCCGCACCGCCGCGATTGCCTGACGCGCGGCAGAATACCCGGCGGCGAGCGCCTCCCAGAACAGCCGCTGCGACCAGCCATCGGTAACGAGATGATGGACGTTGACGACCAGCGCATGGCTGGATGTGTCGAACGAAAGCAGCGTGACCTTCAGCGGCGGCTCGCACGCAAGATCAAACGCATGTTGCGCGAGCTTCACGGCCTCGCGCCTGACGACCGCAGCGCGCCGCTGCGGCGGGCAGGGCTTGAGTTTGATCCGCTCGAACCGCGGCGCCGCCTGAAGCACGCGTTGCATGGGCTCGCCCTCTCGCTCGACGAAGACCGAGCGCAGCGCCTCGTGCCGCGCGCAGATCGCAGCGCAGCCCGCCTGAAGCGCGGCGATGTCGAGCTCGCCCTTGAGCAGCGCGACCTCGACGACATTATAGTTGTAGCGGGTCGGGTCGAGCCGCGAGAGCACATACATTCGCTGCTGCTGGAACGACAGCGGCGCGTCCCCTTCTGCAGTCCCCGCGCGCCATGCCGGCAGCGTTGGATCGCGATGTGCTGTGGTCTCGAGCCGGGCGGCCAGCGCGCCGACGGTGGCGCAATCAAAGATGTCCTCGAAGGAGAAGTCGATGTTGAAACGCTCGCGCAGACGCGAACGCATCTGCGTGACCGCGAGCGAATCCGCGCCGAGCGCGAAGACGTCCTGATCAATTCCGACATGCGGAAGTTCCAGGAGACTGGCCCAGATCTCCGCGAGCTGGGTCTCCAGCGCGTTGCGCGGCAGCTGCGTCTCGTCGTCGTCATGGGCCGATGAGATCATCTCGGCCAGGGCGTTGCGCTTGACCTTGCCGCTGGCGCCCTTCGGCAACGCCGCCACGTTGCGGATCAGGCTCGGCACCTTGTAGGCGGCGAGACGTTTGCGCGCGAACTGGCGCAACTGGTCGGAAGTCGCCTCGGAACCGGGACGCAGCACCACGACGGCGGCGACGTTCTCGCCGAGCTTGGCATGGGGAACGGCGAAGACGCCGGCTTCCAGCACCGCCGGGTGGGCCAGCAGAACCTCTTCCACCTCCAGCGGCGAGATCTTCTGGCCGCCGCGGTTGATGACATCCTTGATGCGCCCGACGATGAAGAGATAACCGTCGGCATCGAGATAGCCGAGGTCTCCGGTCCTGAACCAGCCATCGCGGAATGCGGCCTGTGTCGCCGCCTCGTCATTATAATAGCCGCGGCTCATGTTCGGCCCGCGCAGCATGATCTCGCCGCGCTCACCGCTGGCAAGCCCGCGGCCCGTCTCGTTCATGATCGCGATTTCAGGGCCCGCGGCACGGCCGACCGACCCGATCTTGCGCAGCTCGAATGGATTTGCCGCGATCTGCGAGGCCGCTTCGGTCATGCCATAGGTCTCGAGCACGGGGACGCCGAAGGTCGTCTCCAATCCGTTGAGAATCGCTGGCGCGAGCGAGGACGAGGCCGAGCGGATCACGCGCAGCGACGACGATCGGACGCGCTCTGGGTTTGCTTCCGCGGCGGTCAGCAACGCGCGGTGAATGGTCGGCACCGCCGTGTACCAGGTCGGTTGCAGATCCCGCATCCAACCGAAGAAGGACGGCGCGTCGAAACCGTTGGTGCAGATCACGCTGGAGCCGGCCGCCAGCGCTGTCAGCAGGCCGGAGATCAGTCCGTGGGCGTGAAACAGCGGCAGGGCATTCAGCAGCCGATCCTGCGGAGCCAGCGACAGCACCCGGCCGGCATTTTGGGCGGAGAGACACACATTGCGATGCGTCAGGGGCACCATTTTCGGGCGCGCCGCAGTGCCCGACGTCAACAGGATGAACGCATCGTCCTCGGCGCGCGCAGCGCCGCTTGCGCAGGCCGGACCAACCCGAGGGCCGATGAACTCGCAGCCGCCGAGATCCGTATCCGGTCCCGGCACGAAGTCGATCACCGCAACATCGAGTGATCTGGCGACGTCACGGCTGGGCGAGTTCATGTCGGACCGCGTCACGAGAGCCGTCAGCTTCATCTCGCTGAAATAGCGTTGCAGCTCGTCCACCGTCAGATCAGGGTTGACGGGAACGCATGCACAGCTTGATGCGACCGCGATCAAGGCCAGCGCGCTGTCGGCGCCGCGTGGCAGTGCAACGGCGACACGGTCGGCAGGTGAAATGCCGAGGCCGCGCAGCGTGCGGAGCAGGTGCTCGATCCTGGCGCCGAGCTCGCCGTAAGACAGAGGCGGGCGGCCGGGCGCGAGCAGGGCCGGCGCCGCCGGGGTCGTTCGGGCATGAAACGCGAGCAGGCCGCCGATATCGGCAAAGCTATTGGCTTCGGCGGTGCGGCCGACAGTTACCTCACCCGCCCCGCATGCAATCTCCGACAATGCCATTCCCTTTTGATCCGATTGGGCTATTCTTCCCAAGAGTTAGGGAACGCGTCCAGTCTGAGGTGAAGTTTAGGCCCCAAAATCTGTGGTTGAGGGACCTTAAGCCCTTCGACGGAGGGAGTGTCGGGGTGGAATCACCATGCTGGAGAAAGAGCCGGAGACGGAAGTCGGGTTGAAGCGCTGGCTCGAAGGCATCGGTCTTGGTCACTACACCGATCTGTTCGCGCAGCACCGCCTCGATCTCGACGTCATGGGCGACCTGACGGAGGCCGACCTTGCCGAACTCGGATTGCCACTCGGCGATCGCAAGCGGCTGCAGCGGGCGACGGCCGCGCTGTTCCACGCCGAGACGGCGGAGGCACCGGTTGCGCCGGCGCGCCCGCCTGTTCGCAGCGAGGTCGGCGCCGAGCGGCGGCAGCTCACCACCATGTTCTGCGACATGGTGGATTCCACCGCGCTCTCCGCCCAGTTCGACCCCGAAGACGTGCGCGACATGATTGCGAGCTTCCGCGAGACCTGCGTGCGCGTGGTCAAGCATTATGAAGGCTATGCCGCCCGCTTCGTCGGCGACGGCATTCTGGTCTATTTCGGCTACCCGACCGCACATGAGGACGATGCCGAGCGCTCGGTGCGCGCCGGGCTCGAGATCGTGCGGGTGCTGTCGACGGCGCGCGCGATCGAGCCGCGCGGCGCGCTCAGCCATGCGCCCGCCGTTCGCATCGGCATTGCGACCGGCCTCGTCGTGGTCGGCGATCTCGTCGGGCAGGGCACCGAAGAGCGCGACTCCGCAGTCGGCGAGACCGTCAATCTTGCCGCGCGTTTGCAGGCGCTGGCGCCGCCCAACGGCGTCGTGATCTCCGCCTCGACGCAATCGCTCCTCAAGGGCAAGTTCGATTACCGCAATCTCGGCGCCCATGCGCTGAAGGGGATATCGGAGAAGACCCAGGCCTGGCACGTCGTGCGCGCCACGCGCGTGGAAACCCGCTTTGCCGCCGCCATGGGCACGCGGTTGACCCCGCTCGTCAACCGCGAGGAGGAAATCGCGCTGCTGATGGCGCGCTGGCAGCAGGTCAAGGAGGGCGACGGTCAGGTCGTCGTCAAGTTCGGCGAGCCCGGCATCGGCAAGTCGCGCATCATCCAGGAGATATTTGAGCGGATCTCAGGTGACCGGCACGGACAGGTCTCGTTCCAGTGCTCGCCCTATTACACCTCCACTGCGTTCTATCCCTTCGTCGAGCAGCTTAAATTCTCGCTCGGACTCGATCGCGAGGATGCGTCCGCGCTGTCCTTGGCGAGTCTGGAAACGGCGATTGCCGCAGCACACGGCGACATCGAGCAGGTGGCGCCGCTGTTTGCCGCTCTGCTGGCGATCCCGACCGGAGAGCGCTATCCGCCGCTCGACCTGTCGCCGCAGCAGCAGAAGGACGCGACTGTCGCGGCGCTCGTGAACCACTTCCTCGGCCTCGCGCGCGAGATGCCGCTGGTGATGGCCTTCGAGGACCTGCACTGGATCGATCCGACCTCCCGCGAGGTGGTCGACCTGCTGGTCGACCGGGTGCAGAACCGGCCGATCCTGGCCATCATCACCGCGCGATCCGAATTCCAGCCGAGCTGGAATGCGCATTCGCATATCACCACCCTCGTACTGAACCGGTTGAGCCGGCCGCTGCGCACGACGCTGGTCGAGCGCGTTGCGGGCAGAGAGCTTCCCAAGGAGGTCGTCGAGGAGATCATCGTCAAGACCGACGGCGTGCCGCTGTTCCTGGAGGAGCTGACCAAGACGGTCCTCGAATCCAACCTCCTGACGGAGCGCCACGGGCGCTTCGTGCTCTCGGGCCCATGGCGGCAGCTCGCGATCCCCGCGACCCTGACGGACTCGCTGATGGCGCGTCTCGACCGGATGGGTCCGTTCAAGCGGATCGCGCAGATCGGCGCCACGATCGGCCGCGAGTTCTCCTACGAGACCCTGCACGCGGTTGCGAACACGCCGGCGGAGCAGATCGAGGCGGCCCTGACGCATCTGGAAGAAGCGGGCCTGATCATGCGCCGCGGTCATCCGCCCGACGCGCTCTACTCCTTCAAGCACGTGATGATCCAGAACGCGGCGCATGACAGCCTGTTGCATAGCGAGCGGCGCAAGCTGCATGCGAGCATCGCGCAGGTGCTCGCCGAGATGTATCCGGAGAAGACCGAGCGTGAGCCGGAGCTGCTGGCCCATCATCTCACCGAGTCCGGCCAGAGCGAGGGCGCGGCGAGCTTCTGGCTCAAGGCGGGCAAGCAGGCGGCCAAGAGCGGCGCCAATCTCGAGGCGATCGGTCATCTCCGCCGGGGCTTGAGCGTGGTGCAGGCCAATGCGCGCATGCAGGGCGCCGACGAGATGGAGCTCGAGCTGCGGATCGCGCTCGGCAACGCGCTGATCGCCGCCAAGGGCTATGCCGTGCAGGAGGTCGAGGAAAACTACATTCGTGCGCTCGAGCTCGGCCAGCAGCTCAACGACGACGAAAAGGCCTTTGCCGCTACCCGCGGGCTCTGGGTCTGTCATTTCATTCGCGCAGACCTCACCCGAGCGCACGATCTCAGCGTCGAGCTGCTGAAATTCGCCAAGCGCGAGAGGTTGAACGAGGACACGGCGCAGCAGACCGGCTATCTGATCGAGGCGCACCGCTCGATCGCGATGACCATGCTTTATCGCGGGCGCTTCGCCGCCGCGCAGCATCATCTGCATCGCTGCATCGATCTCTACAGCCCGGATCTGCATTCCGACCTGATGGAGCGCCACGGCACCGATCCCGGCGTCGTCTCGCTGTCCTATCTCGGCTATCTCCTCTGGTTCCTCGGCCAGCCCGACGCGGCGCGACAGCACAGCGAGCAGGCGATCCAGCTTGCGGAGAAGATCCGTCATCCGTTCTCGCTCGCGTTTGCCTTGGTGTTCGGCGCCTATCTCTGCCAGCATCTGCGCGACATCGAGGGTACGCGGGACTATGCCAACCGCGCCATGATCATCGCCACCGAGCACAATTTCCTGCATTGGAAGCAGCAGGCTGCGATCCTGCGCGGCTGGGCGCTGGCCCAGCTCGGCGAGGCCGAAGAGGGCATCAGCCAGATGCGCTTTGGCCTCGACGAATATGAAGCCATGGACTCCTGGCTTGCCGGCTGCTGGTTTCGCTGCCTGCTCGCCGAGGCCTATGCCAAGGTCGGCATGCGCGACGCCGCCTTGCGCGCGCTGGACGGTGCGCTTGCGACCGCAAGGCGGACCGGCGATCACTCCTATCTTGCCGAGGTCTATCGCCTGCAAGGCGAGATCACCTTGTCGGGCGGCAATCCGGTCTCGGTGCAGGAAGCTGAAGATCTGTTCGGCTTGTCACTCGAGACGGCGCGCAAGCAAGGCGCGTTGTCCTGGGAGCTCAGGACGGCCGTCAGCCTGGCGCGGCTGTCGCACGAGGCCGGCAAGCGCGAACATGCGAGCCTTCTGCTGCTGCCGATCGTCGGCAAGTTCAACGAGGGCTTCCTGACGCCGGACCTGAAGCTGGCGATGCAGCTCGTGCACGAGCTCGGCGGCGACACGCCGGCGCGTCCGCAGGCCGACCCGGTGAAATGAGCGATCTCTCGGCGGCGCGCGCCCGCTACGTCGCGCTGATTGCAAAGCGGGAGCGGATTACCTCGCCACGCCTGCTCGACGCGCTCGCGACGGTGCCGCGCGAAAAATTTCTGGCGAAGGGGCCCTGGCGTATCAAGACCGAGGCGGCGCGCGGCTACCGCCGGACACCCGACGCCGACCCCATCCATCTCTACGACAATGTGCTGGTCGCCATCGACGCACGCCGCAAGCTCGACACCGGGCTGCCGAGCCTGTGGGCGCATTTCATCGACGTGCTCGGCGTCGGAGAGGAGCACCGCGTGGTCCAGATCGGTTGCGGGCTCGGCTATTTCTCGGCGATCCTGTCAGAGATCGTCGGGCCGCAGGGCAGGGTGCAGGCGATCGAATGCGACGCGCGGCTCGCATCGCGCGCCGCGGCCTATCTTCGCGCCTATCCAAATGTCGATGTCGTCAGCGGCGACGGCTGCCGCGATATCAGCGAGCCGGCCGATGTGATCATCGTGCATGCCGGCTTTTCGCATCCGCATCCGCTTTGGCTTACCTCGCTCCGCCCGCGTGGTCGCCTGCTGGTACCGCTGACGCAGCGCGATCGCGAAGGCGCCGTCATCAAGATCGCGCGCAAGGGCAAGGGCTTCGAGGCCGAGGCAGTGCAGCAGATCCGGATCTTCCCCGGCCAGGGCCGCGGGGTGGCGGCGCTCGACGATCGCGTCGCCGATTGGTGGCTGCGGGCATCGTCGCTGGCGCCGCTGCGCTTTCGCGGTATTGCGCAAGGATTGCCCTCAGACGGCTAGAATTTGCAGCCGCGCCGGGCCTTACACGTCCTTTGTAAACTTGCTGATCACGTCCATGAACCGCTTCGGCTTGAAATCGCCGTCGAGCGGCAGCGGACGGTTCGGCTGCTTGTCGGGGCGCTTGACGAAGCCGTTGATCCAGCTGTAGCGATCGGAAATGCCCCAGGTCAGGATCGAGCGTACCGGCCCGCTGGTCGAGATCGCCGTCAGGAGATCGTCGACGCGTTTGGCAACGATGGCATCGCGCTCCGACGGACTCCCCGTCAGCTTCTGGTCGTCGACGTCGAGCTCGGTGACGAAGACCTCGAGGCCCCACGAGCGCACTTCGGTGACGAACTCGGCGAGCCCGTGGGTGTCGATCTCGAGCTCGGCGTGCAGATGCGATTGCAGCCCGACCGCGTGCAGCGGCACGCCTTGGTCCAGCAGCTCCATGATGAGGTTGCGGTAAGCCGCGCGCTTGGCGATGAACGAGTCCTTCGCCGACTCGATGTCGTATTCGTTGATGGCGAGCTTGACGTAGGGATCGGCCGCCGCGGCCGTGCGGAATGCCAACGGAATCCAGCGACTACCCAGGTGCTGCGTCCAGAACGTGTCGCGCCGGTCGGTGACGCTCTTTGGATTGTCGGGGATGGGTTCGTTGACGACGTCCCAAGAGGTCAGCTTGTCCTTGTAGTAGGATACGACAGTGTTGATGTGATCGACGAAGGCGCGCTCGACGCCCTTCGAATCCTCGATCTGCTTGGTCCAGTCGGGAATGTCATGATACCAGGCGAGCGTATGGCCGCGCATGGTCAGGTCGTTCTTCTGCGCGAAATCCAGAATCGCGTCCGCGCGCTCGAACGCGAAGGTGTGCGCGTCCGGCCGCAGCACCGGCCATTTCAGCTCCAGTACCGGCACCACCTGCGTGCAATAGGTGCTGATGGCTTCGCCGAGACGCGGATCGGCTTGCAGGTCCCATAGCGTGGCGGCCGCGCCGTAGCCCGGACGGCGCTGCACGAGTTTCGACACCGGCAGTGCCGACGCCGATGCGCCCGCCGCGAGCGCGGCGGCGCCGCCGAGGAGAAATTCGCGTCTGTCGAGCTTCATCAGATGGTCGCAGTCCTTCCGGAACCAACGCACCATCGTACCAAGCGGCGCCTTGCGATGCCGTGGTTTCCCTTTGTTGGGTTAACTTTTACGGACGGCCGTCTCAGCGCGTCTGGCGCTGCATCACCGCTTCAGCGATGCCGTAATAGTGAAGCGCACCCTTTTCGAGCGTGAGATTGTCCATCACATAATCGCGAGGTGCGAAGTCGCCCGCGCTCACATGCGACCAGAAGTCGCTCCAGCCTGCGACGAAGCCGGCCGCGTCGATGAACGTGCGGCCACAGCGTGCGTCGAAATAGGGCACGGAAGACACGCCGCCTTCGTATCTCACGCGATCCGGGAAATAATCCGGATCCTGCCACGGGCCACCGCGATCCCACGCGAACACTGGCACGCCGCTGGACAGCGCCTGCTGGCAGGCGATGCCCTGGCTCTCGTGCTCGCAGAGGAAGACCATGCTGCGGCAGCGCGCCAGCGCCGCCTTGTAGTCGTCTTCCTTGTAATGGCCGTAGCGGATCACTTCGACCGAACGGCCGCTCGCTTCGAGATGCCGGCGGATCGGGTCGATCAGCTCGCTCTCATAGCGCTCGTGTTCCCAGCGCACCTTGTCGTAAAGCAGCACGTCGACGCTCTTCTGCGCGGCTGGCGTTGGCGTCCACAAGTCGGTTTCGATGCCGACCGGCCACACCTCGACGTCAGGCCAGTATGGCCGGCACATCTCCGCATACCAGTTGCAGGGTACCAGGATCGTTCTCTCGTGCCGGTCCTGGTGACGCTCGGGCACGTCGATCGGATGGTTGTACATGACGACGCCGAGCAGGAGCGGGTTCTTCCATGCGAACCAGTCGAGCACGAACGGGCGCCCGAGGATGCAGGCGAGTTCCTCAGGATGCTTGCGGATGTAGCTGTAATCGTTGACGCGATAGGGAATCCCGACCCGGTCGAGCCCGGCGCAGAGATTGAGGAACACGCGACGCTGCCCGCTGATCCAGGATTTTCCGATCAGCATGCGCCGCAGCAGCGGCCGGACGTGGCGGTCGCCCGGAAACCAGCGGTCAGCCCGCTCCTCGAAGAACAAATTGAGCGTCATCCGCTCGCCTCCGTCCGCAGGGGAGGCCGGGACCAGGGACGCATCCGTCCCGCCATGGGGCAGGGAGGCTGGATTTGCTCGCAAACGTTCGACAACGTTCATCTTAGTCACGTCCACGCATTAACCAAACGCCGGGCGACGCCTTGGAATCATGGTTTCTTTTCGGTGATCGCGAGGGCCCGTTCAAGGACAGGGCAAATTTAACGCTAACGCGCGAAACCTGCCGCCCCGCCCCATTCGCGGTCCGATTTGCAGACTTATGTGACACTCTTGGGAGATGCTGCGACGCAGTCCAATCGCCAAGGGCCGCCAGTCCCGTGCACGCATGCTGAACCGCCATTTCTCCATTTACCTCGTCAGCTACATCCTGTCCGCAGCGGTCGGCTTCTTCGCCGTCACCGCCTATACGCGGCTGCTGACGCCGGCGGAGTACGGCGTCTATGTCGTCGGCATGAGCATTGCGGGCATTCTGGGCGCGATCTTCTTCGCCTGGATCAAGTTGTCGGTGTCGCGTTATCAGGCGATGTCCGCGGAGGCGGATTTTCGCGGCACGGCGATGGTCGCGTTTGCGCTGACCGTCCTCGCAATGTGCGCGGCGACACCACTTGTATTCCTGTTTCGCGGCGACGTCGGCGTCGAGCTGGTGCTCGCCAGCATGTTCGTCGCGATCATGTCGAACGGGTTCGACGTCGGCCAGGAGTTCGAACGCGCCAAATTTCGGCCGTTTCGGTTCGCGGCGATTGCGATCGTGCGCAGCGTGTCGAGCGTCGGCTTCGGCCTGCTCGGGATCTGGCTTGGTTGGGGCGGCATGGGCCTGCTCGGGGCATTCGGCCTCGGCTCGCTCGCCGGGATCATCCTCAATCTCGTGAGCGATCGCGCCAGGATAGCAAGCTTTTCGCGCAGCCAATTCATGCAGCTCGCGCGCTATGGCCTGCCGTTGACGCTGGCAGGGCTCTCGGTTGCGGTCTACTCGGCCAGCGACCGGCTCATCGTTGCCTATCTGCTCGGCAAGGAT
Organism: Bradyrhizobium sp. CCBAU 53338; assembly: GCF_015291665.1. Classification (NCBI taxonomy): domain Bacteria; kingdom Pseudomonadati; phylum Pseudomonadota; class Alphaproteobacteria; order Hyphomicrobiales; family Nitrobacteraceae; genus Bradyrhizobium; species Bradyrhizobium sp. CCBAU 53338. The sequence continues at coordinate 6,040,113 of NZ_CP030048.1, read as the reverse complement.
TCCGCCGGCATCTTCGGCGTCGCTGCCGATCTGCCGCGCCAGTTCATGGTCATGATCGCCACCAGCGTCGCCGCGGCCACCGTGCCGCTGGTGTTCCGCTCGCTGTCGGAGAAGAACGGCGACACGACGCGGGAACGGCTGACCGAGAGCCTCGAACTGCTGCTCGTCGTCGTTGCGCCCGTCGCGGTCTGGCTTGCGCTCGGCGCTGACCAGGTCGTCGGCACGCTCGTCGGCGTCGATTTTCGCGCCGGCGTGTCCGCGCTGCTGCCGACGCTGGTGCTCGCTCGCTTCTTCGGCATCGCCAATCAGTTCTACGTCCAGCTCAGCTTCCAGCTCGCCGAGCGACCGTTCATGCTGGCGGCGCAGTCGTTCCTCACTCTGGTTCTCAGCGTGGTGTTGATGTTCTCGCTGGTTGCAGGCTACGGCATCTACGGCGCGGCGCTGGCGACGCTCGCGACCGAGGTGATCGGCTTCGTCGTCGCCGTCGTGCTGATGCACCGGGCCCATCCCGTGCCGTTCGACGTCATCAGGCTCGCCGGTATCGCTGCGTCTGCCGTGGCGATGGCAGGAGCGATCTTCATCGCGCGTTCGCAGGTCGGCGGCACCGGTATCGTGGCGCTGATGATCGTGAGCGCTTCCGGCGGTCTCGCTTACGTCACCGCGGCGTGGCTGCTGAACGTCGCGAACGTACGGACGCTGTCGCTGCGCTTCCTGCGGACGTTCAATCGCAAGGCGCTGGGCGTCTAGCGCCCCGTTACCCCGCCAGAAAGCCTCCATCCACCGCAATGACGGTACCGGTCGCGTATTGCGAGGCCGGCATGCAGAGGAAGGCAACCGCTCCTGCAATGTCCTCCGGCTGTCCCCATCGCTTGAACGCGGTACGATCGGCGATGCGCTGATAATGCGCAAGGTCGGTCCGGCCGGCGGCGTTGATCGCGGTCTCGATGTAGCCGGGCGCCACCGCGTTGACGCGGATGCCCTCCTCGGCCCACTTCAAGGCCAGCGCCTTGGTCAGCATCACGACGCCGCCCTTGCTGGCGCAATAGGCCGGAATGCGCGGCAGCGCCAGCGTCGCGTTCATCGAGGCGATGTTGACGATCGCCCCCTCGGACTTCGACAGCATCGGGTGGAACGCCATGCAGGTCCGAAACGTGCCGGTCAGATTGACGTCGATCACCTTCATGAAGGTCTCGATCTCGAATTCCTTGTCGCGCGCGAGAATGCCGGCGCAATTCACCAGCGCGTCGACGCGCTTGTGCCGGCTCGCGAAGGACGTCACGGCCGCGTCTTCGGTTACGTCGAGCGCCGCAAGCGTCAGCCCCGCGCGCGGCTCGAGCAGGGTGCGCGCGAGCTCGGCTTCGTTTGCGCCGGTTGCCGTGACCGTCGCGCCGAGATCGCAAAACTGGTTGCTGATCGCAGCGCCAATGTCGCCGGCGCCGCCGATCACGACGGCATGAAAGCCGGGCGCGAGTGAGAAGTTCGAACTCATCTTGGGGGTCTCACGTGAGGGATTTCGGTGGCGGAGCCGTCGATTCACGGACCACCAGCGAGAAGTCGATCTCTCGATGCATGATGGTCTGCTCGCCGGCGAGGCTCCGAACCAGATATTCGCCGGCGCGCTGCCAGGTTTCCCCGGTCGGAACGTGGATCGTGGTCAGGCTCGGTCGCAGATGGCGGCTCCAGTCGAGGTCGTCGAAGCCGATCACCGACAGATCGCGCGGCACGGAGAATCCGTCGCGCTCGGCCTCGAGCAGCACGCCGTAGGCGATGACGTCGTTGCCGCACACCACGGCGGTGGGACGGTCCTTCAGGTTCAGGAGATAGCGCGCCGCCTCGCGCGCGTCGTCCAGCGTATAGGGCACTTCGACGTGCCATTGCGCAGGCAGCTCGATCCCGTTCTCCGCGAGCGCACGGCGAAAGCCGGCGACACGGGCGCTGGCGCGATCGTTGTTGCGCTGGAGCGCCGAGACGATCCCGATGCGACGATGGCCGAGCTCGATGACGTGCGCGGCGGCGCGATGGGCGGCGGCTTCATTGTCGGTGCCGACGCAGGGATAGGGCCGGTCAGGTTGGTAGATGCCGACATTGATGAACGGTGTCGCGTTGTCCGCGAGCAGCTTTCGCAGTCCGTCGTGGTGGCAGTCGCCGCGCAGCACGAGGCCGTCGACACCGCGGCTGATGAGGTTGCGCGCCTGCTGTAACTCGACGTCGAGATCGTATCCGCTGGTGGTGAGAAACAGCATGTATCCGACCGAAGATAGATACTGCTGCAGCGAGGCGATGCCGCGCGCGAACATCGTGTTGTCGATCGTCGGCACGATCGCACCCAAGGTGCGGGAACGGCGCGACGACAAAATGCGCGCGGGCGCATGCGGGATGTAGCCGAGCGCATCGATGGCCTGTTCGATCCGCGCACGCAGCGACGGGCTGACCGCATCGGGATTGTTGAGCGCGCGCGAGACCGAGGCCGTCGAGACGCCGGCCCGGGCCGCTACTGCGCGAATCCCCTGTTTTGCAGATTTGGCGTTGGTCAATCTCATGGATGTAACGTTACATGATGCGGCGCGAACCGCAAAGTGCGACAACTTTGCAAATTATCCGCGGATTATGCGGCTTGTCCATCGCTTGACACGGCCGATGCGAGGTCTATTTTGTAACCGTTTTCAGTGAAGCTCAAATGCGTTCAAAATGGTCCGCCAAGTTAAGGCGGACAGCCGGGAGGAGAGTTCGATGAAGGCCAGGATGCTCGCGACGCATGTCGCATTGCCCGTTCTCGCGATGGCCGTCGGTGCGCAGGCGCACGCGGCCGATTTCGACTGGATGAAATTCAAAGGCAAGACCGTCACCTTTCTCGCCAACAACAATCCGGTCTCGCAGGCGCTGCTGACCTACAAGGCGGATTTCGAGAAGTTGACCGGCATGACCCTGAAGGTCGACGGGTATCAGGAACAGCAGATGCGCCAGCGTCTGGTGACGGTCATGAACGCGAACAGCGACGAAGTCGACGTGTTCATGACGCTGCCCTCGCGCGAGGGCGAGCAGTTCGCTGCCGCCGGCTGGTACGGCGATCTCACCGCGATGGCGAAGAGCGAGGTCGCCAAGGACTACGATCCGAACGGGCTGAGCCAGGCCCTGCTCAAGGCCGCGACCTTCAACGGCAAACTTACCAGCATGCCGATGAACATCGAGGGCCCGATCTTCTATTACCGCACCGATATCTTCAAGAAGTGCGGTCTCGAGGCGCCGAAGACGATCAAGGACGTCGAGGCTGCGGCTGAAAAGATAAAGGCTTGCGACAGTTCGGTGACGCCGTTCGTCTCGCGCGGCCTCAAGCCCGCGGTCGCCTACACCTTCAGCAACATGCTGCACAATATCGGCGGCAGTTACATCGCCAACGGTAAATCGAACCTTTGCTCGGCCAAGGGCAAGGAAACACTCGACACCTATAGCCGCCTGCTGCGCGACTTCGGGCCGCCTGGTGTCGTCAACTACAGCTTCCAGCAGATTTCCGCGCTGTATCGCAGCGGTCGCGCCGCGATGGCGTTCGAATCGTCCAACGAGCTGCGCACGGTGATGGACGGCGGCGCGCGTCTGAAGGACACGGGCCTGTTGCCGTTCCCGGCGGGAGAAGCCGGCCAGGTGCCGACCACGATCGGCTGGGGCATGGCGGTGTCCTCGCACAGCAAGCAGCCGGACGCCGCCTGGTACTTCGTGCAATGGGCGACCAGCCCCGAAGTGCAGAAGAAGATGGCTCTGCAGGGCATTGCGCCGCCGCGTCCGTCGGTCGCCAAGGACCCCGAGTATCGCAAGTGGATCGATGAAGAGCCGGTGCGCAAGGAATGGCAGGCCGCGCTCGACGTGCTCGCCACGAAGGGCTCCTCCGAGGTCGGCTATCCCATCGTCGCCAATCCGGAGTCGCGCGAGTTCATCGGTCAGGCGGTGCAGGATCTGATCCTGAAGCAGAAGTCGGTTGACCAGGCCTGCGCCGATGCCGACAAGGCGCTCGATGCGCTGATCGCCCAGAAGTAACGGCCTGACGCCGGCAGGCGTGCTGCCTGCCGGCACCTCACTCCCAGGGAAGCGGACGCATGTCTGATACGGCTGCGACATTCACGCAGGACCGGCAGAGGCTGGAGATGGCAGCGCTCTCCGCGCCGGCCGTGATCTTCACGGTCGCGATGATCGCGTTTCCCGTCGTCTACACGATCTGGCTCGGCTTCCAGACCTTCTCCTCGACCGGCAGGCAGTCCTTTGCCGGCCTCGCCAATTATTCGAAGCTGATCTCCGACGTCGAATTCTGGCACGGGCTTTGGATCACGATCGCGCTGTTCGTGCTGTCGTTGGCGCTCCAGCTCGTCTTCGGCGTCTGGCTCGCGCTGGTGTTGTTTCACGCCAAGCGCCTGCCCGGCATCGTGCGCTCGCTGTTCATCTCGCCCTTCATGATGCCGCCCGTCGTGGCCGGCATGATGTGGCTCGTGATCCTCGATCCGTCGCTGGGCGCCGCCAATTACATCCTCCAGGCGGTCGGCCTGCCGCCGTCGGATTGGCTGGCCTCGCCGACATGGGTCGTTCCGACCGTCGCGCTGATCGACAGCTGGCAGTGGACGCCTTACGTCGCCTTGATCGTGCTGGGCGGATTGCAGTCCCTGCCGCCGAGCGTCTACGAGGCCGCGCAGATCGACGGCGCATCCCCGTTCAGGACCTTCCAGCGCATCACGCTGCCGCTGCTGCTGCCGACCATCGTCACCGCGGCTATCCTGCGCAGCGTCGATCTCCTGCGCTTCTTCGATATCATCTACATCACCACCCAGGGCGGTCCCGGCAACGCCTCGAACACGCTCAACATCTACGGCTTCCGGGTCGGCTTCGAATTCTTCAACATCGGCTATGCCAGCGCCCTGATGCTGACGCTGACGGCGATCGTGTTCGGTGCCGTGCTCGCCTTCAATCGCCTGCGCGGCGCAGTGGCGTGGTGACGTCATGAACGATGCCGCCAACACCGACCGCTGGATCCGCTGGCTCAACACCCTGCAGCTCGTGCTCGCCGGCGTGCTGATCATGGCGCCGACGGTCTGGATGGTGCTGTCCTCGTTCAAGCCGTCTTTCGAGGTCACGGCCTATCCGCCGACGCTGGTCTTCTCGCCGACGCTGGACAATTACGTCGAGCTGACCAAGACGACTCCGTTCCTGAGCTACGCGCTCAACAGCCTCATCGTCACCGTCGGCTCGACCGCGCTCGGGCTGCTGTTTGGAGTCCCCGCCGCCTTCGCCGTCTCCTGGACGCGGATATCGTGGCCGGCGATCCTGACGCTCGCCGCGCGCATGGCGCCCGGCACGCTGTTCCTGTTGCCGTGGTACGTCATGTTCCGGCAGGTCGGCATGATCGGTTCCTACACCGCGCTGGTCCTCAGCCATGCCGTGATCACGCTGCCGATCGTGATCTGGGTCCTGCTGCCGTCCTTCGACGGCATCCCGCGCAGCGTGTTCGAAGCGGCGCAGGTCGATGGATGCAGCGTCACGCGCATCCTCTGGCGCATCGCGCTGCCGCTGGTGGCGTCCGGCGTCGCGGTCTCGGCGATCCTCGCTTTCGTGTTCTCCTGGAACTACTTCCTGTTTGCGCTGGTGCTCTCCAATGGCGACACCAAGACGTTGATCGCGGCGGCCTTCAACTTCATCGGCGAAGGCTCGACGCAGTGGGGCGCCCTCATGGCGGCGGCGACGCTGATCGCATTGCCGCCACTGGTGCTGGCGGCTCTGGTTCAGCGCTGGCTGGTGTCCGGACTGACGCTCGGCGCGGTGAAAGGCTAGGTATCCGATGAAGACATCTCCCCGACCGAATTCGATCATGCAAGCCGCAGTCTTCCACGGCAACGACCGCATCACGATCGAGCGCGTGGCCATGCCCGATGTCGGCGCCGGCGAGGTGCTGGTCCGCGTCTCGCGCACCGCGCTGTGCGGCTCGGACTTCAAGCTCTGGCACAAGGGCGCCGAGTTCACCGCCGGCCACGAGATCTTCGGCGTCGTCGAGCAGCCGGGTCACCGTTTGCATGGCCGGCGCTGCGCCGTCTACATTCCTCTGCACTGCGACCGCTGCGCCGCCTGCAGGCGCGGCGACACCCAGATGTGCCTGGAGGTCTCCAGCCTGATCGGCTGGAACAGGCCGGGCGGCTACGCCGAATATGTGCCGGTGCCGGAAAACTGCCTGTTGCCGGTCCCCGATGATATCGAGGACAGCCTTGCGCCGCTGCTGCTCGACACCATCGGCACATCGGGCCATGCCGTGCGCTTCGTCAGTCGCGTGGTGCCGCCGCGCGAGGCCGGACCGGTGCTCGTGATGGGCGCGGGACCTGTCGGCCTCGGTGTCGTGCTGGCGCTTCGCGCGCTCGGCTATGACGATATCCATGTCGCCGATCCCAACGCCACGCGACTGAAGATTGCGCAATCGTTCGGCGCGAATGCGCACCCGGTCGGCGATACTTCAAAGCGCTTTGCGCTCATCATGGAATGCTCGGGCGCGCATGCCGCGCGCAATCTTGGCATCGAGCTCGTCCTGCCGCGCGGCGCGCTGGTGCTGGTCGGCGAGAACGCCGCACCCTGGACCATCGAGGAAGGGAAGGTGTTCCGCCGCAAGGATTTCTACATGATCCGGACCTTCTACTTCCCGGTGTCGGATTTCGAGCCGAATGTCGAGCTGCTGCGCAAGTACAAGGACGAATACCGCGTCCTCGTCGACGGCGAGTTCGGCCTCCCGGTGCTGCCTGAGAATTTCGCCCGCTTCGCCAAGGGCGAGCTGATCAAGCCTGTGCTGGCGCTGGACTGAGCGATCATGGCCTCGATCTCGATCCGCAACCTCGTCAAACGCTACGGCAATTTCACCGTGATTCCCGATCTCAATCTGGAGATCGCGGACCACGAGTTCGTCGTGTTCGTCGGCCCGTCCGGCTGCGGCAAGTCGACCTTGCTGCGGATCATCGCGGGCCTCGAGCCGATCTCGTCGGGCGATCTCTACATCGGCGACGTCCGCGTCAACGGCGTGCAAGCCGCGCAGCGCGACATCGCCATGGTATTCCAGGATTACGCGCTCTATCCGCATATGAGCGTCTACCACAATATGTCGTTCGCGTTGGAACTGCGGGGCACGCCGAAGGCCGAGATTGACGGGCGGGTGAAGCGGGCCGCGGAACTGCTGCACATCGAGCCTTATCTGGGCCGCAAGCCGAAGGAGCTCTCGGGCGGGCAGCGCCAACGCGTCGCCATGGGTCGCGCGATCGTGCGTAACCCCAAGGCATTCCTGTTCGACGAGCCGCTGTCTAACCTGGACGCAAAACTGCGAGGGCAGGTGCGCGCCGAGATCAAGGCGCTCTCGCAGGAGCTGAAGACCACCATGGTCTTCGTCACCCACGACCAGATCGAAGCCATGACCATGGCAGACCGCATCGTCGTGCTCCAGAGCGGCACGATCCAGCAATACGACACGCCCGAGGCGGTCTATGAGCGGCCGGCCAATCAGTTCGTCGCAGGCTTCATCGGTTCGCCCGCGATGAACTTCTTCCCGGTCGAGTGGCGCCAGCAGCGCGCGGTTCTCTCGCAGAGTGGCGCTGCGGTGCCGCTGGATGGTGAGGCCGCGGGCCGTCTGCGTCAGGCCGGCAACGGCGTGCTCGGCATTCGCCCCGAACATTTCGCCGTGGCGGCGGATTCCGCCGATGGTCTCGCCATCGACGTCAAGCTGGTCGAGCCGCTCGGTTCGGACACGCTGATCCATTTCGAGCTCGCCGGTGTCTCCGCCATCGCGCGGGTCGATCCGGCGCTGCGGCCGAAGGTCGGCGATCGCGTCACCCTGCGTCCGCAGCCGGGCAAGACGCATCTGTTCGATGCAACCAATGGGCAGGTCTTGCGGTGAGCGCGTCGGCCAACATCGTTGACCTCTCGGCGCTGGCGGACATTGCGTCCAGGGCCAGGCCGGTACACGTGATCTGTCTGGGGCTGTCCGCGCTCGATCAGGTCTGGCGCGTCGATCGGCCGTTCGCAGGCGGAAGCGAGAAGATCAAGGCCGTCGCCTACGGCACGCTCGGTGGCGGCATGGCCGCCAATGCGAGCGTCGCGGTGGCGAAGCTCGGCGCATCCGTCGCGTTCTGGGGGCGGGCAGGGCATGACGCCGCCGGCCACGAGATGAAGTCGGCCTTCACCGCTGAAGGCGTCGATGTCGAAAACTTTCGGCTGTTTGCCGATGGCCGCTCGTCCGTCTCGGGAATCATCGTCGATAGCAGCGGTGAGCGGCAGATCGTGAACTTTCGCGGGCTCTATCCCGAAGCCGCGGATTGGCTTCCGCTCGAAGCCGTCGCGCGCGCATCCTCCGTGCTGGCCGACCCGCGCTGGGTCGAGGGCGCCGCGACGCTGTTCCGGGAAGCGCGAGCGCGTGGCATCGCGACGGTACTCGATGGCGACGTGGCGGATGCCGACGTGTTCGAGCGGCTGCTGCCGCTGACCGACCACGCGGTCTTCTCCGAGCCTGCGCTCACCGCCTTTGCCGGCTCTGCGAAGGACGAGTCCCTCGCAGCGCTCGCGCGCTTCGGCTGCCGTGTCATCGCTGTGACGCGCGGCGAGGGCGGCGTGAACTGGTACGAGAACGGCCGGCTGCACCGGCAGGCCGCCTACACCGTCGACGTCGTCGATACCACGGGCGCGGGCGATGTCTTCCACGGCGCTTATGCGCTCGCGATCGGCGCCGGTCTCGACGTGCGTGCCGCCATGGCGTTTTCGGCGGCCACGGCCGCCATGAAATGCCGCCACGCCGGCGGCCGCAACGGAATCCCCACCATCAACGAGTGTCTTGTATTCATGAGGACGAAGCCATGAGAACGATTGGAAAGAACCGCGGCCTGGCCCGGCTTGCTGACGCGGATGGCCACTTTCGCATGGTCGCATTGGACCAGCGGCCGCCATTGTTCGATGCCATCGCCAAGGCAAAAGGCATCACGCGGGACCAGGTCGAATATTCCGACGTCACGGCGGCCAAGCGACTTCTGGTCGAGAACCTCGCACCGCATTGCAGCTCCATGCTGTTCGATCCGAACTTTGCCGTGCCCGCCGCAATCGACCTGCTGCCTCCGCGCTGCGGCCTGATCATGACGCTGGAAGAGCATCGCGTCGAGGAGACCGCGGGCGGCCGTAAGTCGCGCGCGATCACCAATTGGAGCGTCGACAAGATTCGCGCGATGGGTGGCGACGCGGTCAAGGTGCTGGCGTGGTACCGTCCGGACGCCGATGCCGCTGTCAACGAGCACCAGAAGACCTTCGTGCGCGAGATCGGCGAGGACTGCGCCCGCCACGACATTCCCTACGTCCTGGAGCTGCTGGTCTATCCGTTCCTCGGCAGCGCCAATCATACCGCCGACTACGTGGAATCGCCCGGCAAGCTGCCCGGTCTCGTCATCGACAGCGTGCGCGAGTTCGCCAAGCCCGAATACGGCGTCGATCTCCTCAAGCTGGAGAGCCCGCTTGCCGCCAACAGCCTGCCGGCCCGTGACAGCAGCGCTGAAGCAAAAGCCGCACAGAAGGAATTCGATGCGATCGGCGATATCTGCCGCGACCGCAGCATTCCCTGGGTGTTGTTGTCGGGGGGCGCTGAGCCCGAGAAATTCGAGCGCGTGCTCGACTACTCCTATGCTGCGGGCGCGAGCGGGTTCCTGGCGGGCCGCACCATCTGGCTCGATGCCGTGCTGAAGAACTTCCCGGACCGCGCCGCGGTCTCGGCGAGCCTGCGCAAGGATGGCCTCAACGTGCTGGAGCGGCTCAACAAGCTGACGACGGCCAAGGGTGCGGCCTGGAAGGCGCGCTTTCCCGTCTTCGCCGACATCAAGCAGGAAGGTGACTTCGCGCGCGCCTATTGAGATGGTAGAGGCTGCAAGATGACTGACAGCTTCACCATCCGCTCGATCGAGGCCTTCTGCTATCGCTACCCGCTGGCGACGCCCGTGGTGACGTCGTTCGGCAAGATGCTCAACCGTCCCGCCGTCTTCGTCCGGGTGATCGACGAAGACGGGGTCGAGGGATGGGGCGAGGCATGGTCCAACTTCCCCGCACCGGGCGCGGAGCATCGCGGCCGGCTCGTGAATGAAGTGCTCGCGCCCGGCCTCGTGGGTCGCAGGTTCGACCGTCCCGCTCAGGCCTTCGACGTCCTGACCAAAGGCACCGAGGTGCTCGCCCTTCAATGCGGCGAGCCCGGTCCGTTCGCGCAGGCGATTTCAGGCATCGATCTCGCGCTGTGGGATCTCGTTGCCCGGCGGCAGCAGGTGCCGCTGTGGCGGCTGCTCGGCGGCCAGTCGCGCAGGATCAAGGTCTACGCCAGCGGCATCAATCCCGGCGGCGCCGCGCGGACGGCCGAAGCAGCGCTCGAGCGCGGCCATCGAGCGCTGAAGCTGAAGGTCGGATTCGGTGCCGAGACCGATCTTGCCAACCTCTCAGCACTGCGTGCCATCGTCGGCGCCGGCATGCTTGCCGCCGATGCCAATCAGGGTTGGTCGGTGGATCAGGCATTGGAGATGCTGCCGCGGCTCTCCGCTTTCGATCTGCGCTGGCTGGAGGAGCCGATCCGTGCCGACCGCCCGCGCGAGGAATGGCGCAGGCTGCATGCGAGCGCGAAGATGCCGATCGCTGCGGGTGAGAACATCTCCAGCGTCGCAGGATTCCACGAAGCTCTCGCCGAAAACGTGCTTGGCGTGGTTCAGCCCGACATCGCGAAGTGGGGCGGGCTCAGCGCCTGCGCTCGACTGGCACACGATATTCTGAAGTCGGGCAAGACATTCTGTCCGCATTATCTCGGTGGCGGCATCGGATTGCTTGCCTCGGCGCATCTGCTCGCCGGCGTCGGCGGCGATGGCTGGCTCGAGGTCGACGCCAATGACAATCCGCTGCGCGATTTGTTCTGCGGTACCGTCGCTGATGTGACGGATGGTACGATTGTTCTCGGCGAGGAGCCGGGGCTCGGCTTCACGCCTGATCTGTCGGGCATCGCGGACTATCGCAGCCTCTAACGAGCGCAGTCACGACGCGATCCGTGCGAGTTCCCCCTGGCGGTCTATTCTGACGAGCTGCCGGTCGCTGATAGGCGATCCTGGTTTGATCATGATCGACGAGCCGACCGAAGGGCTCGCGCCGCTGATCGTGGACGTCGAGCGCGGCCATGCGAGCCCGTGCGTCGATGCGCTATGCCAGGGAAGGAGATACCGCGCATGCCCCGCCAAACATTCAAGTTCATCGGCGGAGCCGTCGCTCTGCTCGTCGTCATGGGCGTTGCACCCCGGTCGAGCAGGTGACGCCGATCCGCCAGTTGCAGATGGGGCGGTTCAACGGAAAATCCTGGGAGCTGTTCGGCGACGTGCTGGGCGAGTAGTCTCGACCTATCGTGGCGGGCGGGCAGGGCGTTGGCCTTTCCCGCCTCCCACCGCCCACCCGTGATTGCTTCCTCCAACAGCAGTGATGACATATGACGACACCGACCGGCCCTCTGAGCGGCATTCGCGTTCTTGATCTCACGAGCGTGTTGTTCGGTCCCTATGCCGCGCAGATGCTCGGCGACTGGGGCGCCGATGTCATCAAGATCGAGCCGCCGTCGGGCGACACCTGGCGCTACACCGGCGTGTTCCGGAACCGCGGCATGAGCGGTCAGTTCATGGCTGTCAACCGCAACAAGCGCAGTCTCGCGCTCGATTTGAAGCATCCGGACGGCAAGGCGGCGCTTGCAAGGCTGATCCCGACGGTCGACGCGCTCGTCACCAATGTGCGCCCCGCCGCGATGGCGCGGCTCGGCTTTGGTTACGCCGACTGCGCAAAGCTCAACCCGCGGCTGATCTATGCCGCGGCGACCGGCTTCGGCCAGGACGGCCCCTGGGCGGCACGCCCGGCCTTCGACGAGATCATCCAGGCGGCCTCGGGTCTCGCATCGTCGATCGGATCGGACGAGAAGCCGGAATTCGTCCCCAGCCTGATCGGCGACAAGATCTGCGCGATGGCGATGGTTGGCGCTGTCTCTGCGGCTCTGTTCCGACGCGAGCGCACCGGGAAGGGCCAGATGGTCGAGGTGCCGATGCTGGAGACGATCGCCGGCTTCAACAGCATCGAGATGCTGGGTGGCCACGCCTTCGATCCGCCGATCGGGCCGACCGGCTACAAGCGGATGAAGAACCGGCGTCCGGTCAGGACAAAGGATGGCTGGCTGACGATGCTGCCCTATTCCGGCGACAATTGGTGCGCCTTCTTCGAGGCCGTTGGTCGCCCTGAATTGAGCGACGAACTCGGGGTACGCGACCCCGTGCTGCGCTCGCAGAACATCGACAAGATCTACGACCGCATGAGCGAGATCGGGCCGACCCGCACCACTGCGGAGTGGGAGGAACTCTTGCTGCGGCTCGACGTGCCGCACACCGCGTTTGCCAAATTGACCGAGATCGGCGAGCAGCCGCATCTCGAGGCCGTCGGCTTGTTTGCGGAGATCGATCATCCCACGGAAGGCCGCATCCGGCAGGCACGGCCCGCGACCAGGTTCTCCGAAAGCCCGGCCGGCATCCACCGCATGGCGCCGCGCCTTGGTGAACATTCGCGCGAAGTGTTGCGCGAAGCCGGCCTGAGCGACGCCGAGATCGAAACGCTGGTGGAGAACAAGGCCGTTGGCGCGCCGTAAGGTCTGTTCATCCTCCGATAGTTTGCTCTTCGCCGTTGCCGGCCGGCGATGCGGCCATGTCCTGACCTCTGTGATTCCGGTCACACCCTGTTCCGCGACGCCTCCGACGGACATTCCGCCGCAGCTCGCCTGCCAGCTTCAGGCCAGCCCCGCCCGTGGACTGCACTTCCGCCGGAACGGACCCTCGTATATGAGAGTTTCGTCGCCGGAACGGACTGAATATCGCCGGAAACGGAACGGATGGTGGCTGCGATTTCTTAATCCAAAGATCGCAATCTGATCGCTGATGGACCAAGTACGGACAGGCAACCGGGGAATGGCATGAAAGACCTGATGACGACGGCGCAAGCCAATGGAGCGATGCGGCGTTGCGGGGCTCCCGGAATTGTGATGTTCGCGGCGGCGCTTGCGCTGGCCCTCCCCGGCGTCGCCCTTGCCGCCAAGCAGCCGCGCCAGACCGCCGAGGCGGTGGCACCGCGCGAGGCCGGCGAGCCGATCATGGCGATCGTGTCGATCAAGAGCCAGCAGGTCACGTTCTACGATTCCGAGGGCTGGATCCTGCGCGCGCCGGTCTCCACCGGCACGACCGGACGCGAAACGCCCGCCGGCGTCTTCGCCGTCGTCGAGAAGGACAGGGACCACCACTCGACCATGTATGACGATGCCTGGATGCCGAACATGCAGCGCATTACCTGGAACGGCATCGCACTGCACGGCGGGCCGCTGCCCGGCTACGCGGCCTCGCATGGCTGCATCCGCATGCCCTTCGGCTTCGCCGAGAGCCTGTTCGACAAGACCAATATCGGGATGCGGGTGATCATCTCGCCGAACGACGCCGCTCCGGTGGATTTCGCGCATCCCTCGCTGTTCGTGCCGAGCAAGGAGGCCATTGCGGCGGCCCCGGCGCGTGCCGACAAGCTCTCCGCCGAGGCGGAGGTGGCCGCGAGCGCGGCCGATGACGCCAAGAAGGCGGCCGTCGCGGCAGCGAAGGATGCCCAGTCGCTCCCGGCGACGCTGCGCAAGCTCGAGCAGCAGAAGGCCCGCGCCGATGCCGAGAACGCCTATGCCGACAAGCTTGTTGCAAACGCCAAGAGCGACCAGGCCAAGGCCAAGGCCGACGAACTGAAGCAGAAGGCCGCGACCAAGGCCGCCGATGCCGCTAGCCAGCTCGACGCCGCCAAGGCTGCCGCGCAGCCGAAGCGCGACGCGGTTGCCGCGACCAAGGAAGCGGCCAAGGTCGCCGCGGCCAAGAAGGCCGATGCGGTGAAAGCCGCGACCGACGCAAAACTCGCGCTCGGGCCGGTCTCGGTCTACATCAGCCGCACGACGCAGAAGCTCTATGTCCGGCGCAACACCCACAAGCCGGCGCCGGATGGCGGCGGCGAGGTGTTCGACACCAGCATCGAGGTTCCCGTCACCATCCGTAATCCCGACCAGCCGATCGGCACGCACATCTTCACCGCGATGGCGAAGAACGACACGGGCCTGCGCTGGAGCGTGGTCTCCATCGACGACGGCGACAACGCCAAGGACGCGCTCGACCGCATCACCATCCCGCAGGAGGTATGGGATCGCATCGGGCCGACCGCCATGCCGCGCTCGTCGATCATCATCTCCGACGAGCCCTTGAGCGCCGAGACCAACTACCGCACCGAGTTCGTCGCAGTGCTGAGCAACCATCCGCAGGGTGGCTTCATCACCCGCAAGCCGACCGCACCGTCCGTCGAAATGGCCAGCGACGATGGCTGGGGCGGCGGCTTCGGCGGCAATAGCTTCTTCTTCTTCGGGCAGCGCGATCCCGCCCCGCAGCCGGTCAATCCCCGCCGGCGCGGCCAGTACCAGTACTATCAATCGACGCAGCCGATGCAGCGGAGTTTCTGGTAGGCGCGTGGCGAGGGCGTAGCGACTCCTGCCGCTACGGCCTTGCCGTGATCACCAGGGCCTGAATCTTGGCCTCGACCAGTCCGGGTCCGTGGCGTTTCCGGATCGCCTCGGCGACCGCGTCGGTTGCGGCCTCGAGCCTGCTCGCATCCCTGGCCTCGATCTCGCCGCGCAGCGGCGTGCCCTGGCAATACGCGATCGCCACATATTCCGCGGAGGGCCCGCGGCTCGTCGCAGTCACCGTTTCGATCGATATGTCCTTGAAGCCCGCGCGTTCGAGATCGGCCCTGATGACGGTCTTGTCGTGATAGCCGTGCGGCGTCCGCGCCATGAACAGCGGCGGATTGTCGGGGAACATCTTGCCGAGCGTGACGGTCGCGTCATCCGCGAACACATTGTCCTCGATCCGGTCCCACACGCCGAGCAGGTACGTGCCACCAGGCTTCAACACCCGCTTCGCCTCGGCATAACCCTTGCTGCGATCCGGAAAGAACATGGCGCCGAACTGACAGCAGACGAGGTCGAACACCGAGGCGTCGAAGGGCAGCGCCAGCGCATCGGCCTGACGCCAGGTGATGCGGGGATCGTCACCCTGGCGCTGCTTCGCCACCTCGAGCATCGGCTCGTTCAGGTCGGTCGCGACGTAGCGGACACCCGACGGCAGCAGCGCCGCCGCAGCGCGCGTCACAGCACCCGTGCCGGTTGCGATCTCCAGCAGATCCGAGGGCGACAGCGCGGCGATGCGCCTGGCAAGGTCGTCGGCGTAGACGGAGAAGATCAGCGGAACCAGATATTCGTCGTAGAGCTTCGGGACCGAGCCGGCGAAAACCTTGTCAGTGCTGGACATGCTTGCCTCGCTGAAGGTTCAGACACGAGGCTCATGTTACACAGATCGTCCTTTCCGGCGCCAGCAGGGATCCGGAGAGCGCGCCTACGACTTCGCGCCGCCGACCTCGCGGATCGGCCGCGATCCGTCCCAGTTCAGAGCCGCCTGCCGCACCCTCTCGAAGAACGGGCCCTTGGTGCCGCTGATGTCGGAGATCTCGATGATCGTGCCCGGATGGGCCTGCGTGTCGAAATAGGCGAAGCGCCCCTTGTCGCCGCCGATCTGGCCCTCGTGGCCGACCGTGTAGCCGAGCCCGATCGCCCTGTCGTAAAGCGCCTGGTAGTCGTGGCTCCAGTAGGACATGTGCTGGAGGCCTTCGTGGCCGGCGTCGAGGAATTCCTTGTACAGCGAGGGCGCATCGTTGCGTTGCTGGATCAGCTCGATCTGGAGATCGCCTGAGTTCGCCAGCGCAATGCTCATCTCGACGGAAGAGTCGCGGCCGCGGTGGCGGAACCAGTCGGTCGTGACGCGGTCCATGTAGTACCAGGGACCGACACCCATCACCTCGATCCAGTGCGTCATCGCGGCCTGGATGTCCCGCACCACATATCCGTTCTGGCGCACCGCGCCGAAGATGCGGCTCATGCCCACGCTCCCGTTTGCAACCTGCTCACTTGACCTCGATCGCTCGACTTCAATACTTGCTCCAACGAGCGCGGCCCGGCAAGCTCGGCGAGCCGGCTGGAGGAGGCGCGCGAGGCGATCGACCGCTATCTCGCCTCCTTCCCGTCGCTGATTGCGGCGGGCAATGACGCCAACGAGAAGAGAAAAACCGAGGGAGAGAATCGTGGCAAGGCTGCCCCTGATTGATCCGGAAGCGACGAGCGGCGACATCCGCGCCTCGTTCGACCGCATGCCGGTCAAGCTCAACATCTTCCGCATGATGGCCCATGCCGAGGCCAACATGATCCCGGCGATGCGGCTCGGCAATTCGATCCTGCACAAGCAGAAGCTTTCGGCGGTCAATCGCGAACTGCTGATCCTCCAGGCCGCCCAGCTCGAGGGCGGCGCCTATGAATGGCGCCAGCACGTGCCGATCGCGCTCGGCGTCGGCTGCACGCAGGCCCAGATCGATGCGGTCGAGCGTGGCGATTACGATGCCGTCGCGCTGAACGACGCCGAGCGTGCGCTGCTCAAGTTCGGCCGCGAGGTGGTCGAGAACGTCCGCGTCCCCGAGGCGATCTTCGCCGCCGCGCGAAAACATTTCAGCGACCAGGAGATCGTCGAATCCATCGTCGCGCTCGGCTTCTACATGATGATGGCGCGCGTCACCGAGGCGACCGAAACCGATCTCGATCCCGCGGCCGGCATGAAAGTCTATGACAGCGGCAGGAGATAGGCGGCCGAGGTGACGGAGGCCGAGCGCCGGGCGGGATGTGAGACGAGGCGCGATGCCTCTCCGATGTCGTCCTGGCCTTCGCCAGGACGACGGAGAGATTGGGCTGGCTTCTGCGCCATCTGCGGGCCTTGCCCACCCCCAAATTCACATTGCGCCTGCTAGCCATTCCCTCTAGATGTCTTGTACATATGACCAAATAACATGGTCGTACGCCGAAGGCGTGTCAGGGACGGGAATCGCAGCATGTCGCAGGCGGATGGGTTTGGGCTGGCGGGGGTCATCGGCATGCCGGTCGCGCATTCGCGCTCGCCGGTCATTCACAATTACTGGCTGAAGGCGCATGGCATCCGCGGTTCCTATGTGCCGCTGGCGGTGAAGCCGGAGCGCCTCGCAGATGCGCTTCGCGGCCTGGTCGCGCTCGGGTTCCGGGGTTGCAACGTCACCAT
Source organism: Bradyrhizobium sp. CCBAU 53338 (assembly GCF_015291665.1). Lineage (NCBI taxonomy): Bacteria > Pseudomonadati > Pseudomonadota > Alphaproteobacteria > Hyphomicrobiales > Nitrobacteraceae > Bradyrhizobium > Bradyrhizobium sp. CCBAU 53338. The sequence goes on along the minus strand of NZ_CP030048.1, from coordinate 6,022,882 downwards.
GCCGCACAAGCAGACGGCGATGGCGCAGCTCGACCGTGTCAACGAGACCGCCAGGCGTATCGGCGCCGTCAACACCATCGTGGTCGAGCAGGACGGCACGCTGTCCGGCTTCAACAATGACGGTAACGGCTTCGTGCAGAGCCTGCGCGACGCCAAGGCCGACTGGCGCGGCGATGCCGGCCCCATCCTGCTGCTGGGCGCGGGCGGCGCCTCGCGTGCGGTCGTCGTCGCGCTGCTGGAAAACGGCGCGCGCGAGATCCGCATCGCCAACCGCACGGCCGAGAAGGCGGAAGCGATCGCTACCGAATTCGGTTCCGCCGTCAGCACCGTCGCGTGGGGCGATCGTGCGGCCGCGCTCGGTGACGTCGCGCTGCTTGTCAACTGCACCGATCGCGGCATGGTCGGCAAGAGCGCGCTCGAGATCGACCTGTCGCGTCTGAGGCCTGCAACGCTCACCGCCGATCTGATCTACACGCCGCTGGAGACGCCGTTCCTGGCCGAGGCGCGCGCGCGCGGTTGCGCCACCGTGAACGGGCTCGGCCTGCTGCTCAACCAGGCCCGGCTTGCCTTCAAGGCCTGGTTCGGCGTCATGCCCGATGTCACGCCCGAGCTGATCAAGGCCATCGAAGCCACGTTCTGAACCGCGCGGGGAGCTTTGCCATGACATTGCCGGCGGGCCCCAAGATCGACTGCCACATCCACGCACTCGATCCCGTTCGCTTTCCCTACGGCGCCGACACGCCGTACCGGCCGAGCGGGCAGGAGATCGCGACGGCCGCGCAGCTCATCCGCGTGTTCGACGCGTTCGATGTCAAGCATGCACTCGTCGTCGCCACCAACACCGGTTACGGCAGCGATAGTCGCATCCTGCTCGATACGCTGGAGCAGGGCGGCGGCCGCTTCAAGGGCGTCGCCGTGGTCGAGAACGACGTCGACATCCGCGAACTCGAAAGATTGAAGTCGGCCGGCGTCATCGGCGTCGCCTTCAACGTGCCGTTCCACGGCGCCGATTACTATCGCCACACCGCGCCGCTGCTCCAGAAGCTGGTAAGCCTCGGCCTGTTCCTCCAGATCCAGGTCGAGCAGGATCAATTGCTCGACTTGCTGCCGCTGATCGACAAATCGCAGGTCCGCCTGGTGTTCGACCATTGCGGCCGGCCACCGGTCGGGCAGGGAGTCAAAGGCAAGGCGTTCCAGGCGCTGCTCGCAATCGGCCGCGAGCGCGAGGCGCATGTCAAGCTGTCAGGCTATTACAAGTTCTCGCAGCAGCCGCATCCGTACGAGGACACCTGGCCATTCATCGCCGCGCTGGTCGAGGCCTTCACGCTCGATCGCTGCGTCTGGGGCTCGGATTATCCGTTCCTGCGCGCGGCCGAGCGGCTCGACTACGGGCCGCTGCTCGCGGTGCTGACAAGATTGTTTCCGGATCGAGGCGACCAGCATCGCCTGCTGTGGCGAACGCCGGCGAAACTGCTCGGCTTCGACGCGTCATAAACAAGAAAGCAAAGGGAGGACATCATGAAACATCTTGCAGGCACGCTCGCCATCGCCTTGGCGGCAGCATTTTCGGCAGGCGCGGTCCGCGCGCAGAGCACCGTCTACATCCCCGATGTCATCGAACTTTCCGGCCCCGGCGCCGTCTCCGGCACCAATTGGCGCGACGGCGTTTCGCTTGCGGTCGACGAGATCAACGCCGCCGGCGGCATTCTGGGCCGCAAGATCCAGACCGAGCATCTGGACACCCAGAGCAATCCCGGCATCTCGCGTGCGCAGGTGCAGAAGGTCCTGGACAAGAATCCCTATGTGGTGCTCGGGCCGATCTATTCCGGCTCGGTCAAGGTCAACATGGCGCTGACGCAGCAAGCCGAGATTCCGCAGATCGTCGGCGCCGAGGCCGCCGACATCACGACGCAGGGCAATCCGTGGGTGTTCCGCACCGCCTTCGGCCAGCAATTCTCGATGCCGAAGATCGCCAATTATCTGCACGACAAGCTGAACGTGAAGAGCGTTGCGGTGCTCTGGGTCAACAACGATTTCGGCAAGGGCGGTCACGACAATTTCGTGAAGGAGATGAAGGCGCGCAACATCGAGATCGCGGCCGATATCTCCACCGAGCAGGGCCAGGTCGATTTCGGCTCCGACGTCATCAAGCTCAAGGGCGCCAAGGCCGATGCCGCCTTCATCTACACCAACGAGGAGGAGAGCGCGCGCTTCCTGATCGAGGCGAAGCGGCAGGGCCTGTCGACGCCGCTGTTCGGCGAAACCACGCTGCTCAGCCAGAAGGTGGTGGAGCTCGCCGGCCCCGCCGCCAACGGCGTGCGCGGCCATGTCGGCCTCTCGGCGGACGCGCCGGTGCCGGCAATCCAGGAATTCGCGAAGAAGTTTTCCGCGCGCTTCAAATATCTGCCCGATCATAACGGCATCAAGGGCTATACCGCCGTCTACCTCGTCAAATACGTCACCGAGAAGATCGGCAAGTTCGACAGCAAGGCGTTTGGCGCGGCGATGAAGGGCCTGACCCTGACACCCGACAAGGCCCCGGGCATGCTGATGGAAGCAAGCTGGGACCAGAACGGCGACATCGACCGCGCCAGCTTCCTCGCCGAGATCGTCGACGGCAAGCAGAAGATCGTCGAGACCTTGCCGAAGCTGAATGGCGGGAAGAGCGGGGGATGAAAGGCTCGTGAGAACGAGGCGCCGCTCGACGCCAAGGCGTGAGACGATTATTGATGCGCGGGTGATCCTCTCCTGGGACGCCCGCAATTCATGAAAACCACGCTGCTGAAATCCGAAGACTACACCCGCTCGCCCTGGAAGAACGGCGGCGGCATCCTGACCGATATCGCGGACGCGCATCGGCCAGGTGCGGCGGTGAAGGATTGGGACAGCCTGCTGTGGCGCTTCGCCTCGACGCCGATCGTGGCGCCGGGGCCTTTCTCCTACATGCCTGGCATCGACCGCTTGCAGATGGTGATCGCCGGGCGCGGACTGGTGTTGAAGGCTCCGGGCCAGGAGTTCGACGAGCGCGAGCCGTTCACCACCGCGCGCTTCACCGGCGAGATGGAGATCGTCACCGAGCTGGAGGCCGGCCCGGTCGAGGTCGTCAATCTGATGGCGCGGCGCGGTGCGGCGGAGATCGAGCTGGCGGCGCTTGAGGAGCCCGGCGAGCGGTCATTGCCTGCCGGAACGCATCTGGTCTATGCGGTATCAAGCGATTGCGGCATTCGACTCAATTCCGAGCAATTTGTCATCCCCGCCGGCAGCACGCTGAAGATCGAGCTGACGGAGCCGTCGAAGCTCGCGCTCGTCTCGGGGCTCGCCGTGCTGGGGTCGATTCGGCCCGCCGGCTAGGGGGCGATCGTGCGAATGCGCACAATCCGTGCAACTGGCTAGGTTGACGCGGCCGATCCGGAACACGATATCTGCCCGGATGAAGACCGAAGGCCAGGATATGCACGCGCCAGACAGGATTTCCGCTGCCACGCAAGCCGACGGCGTCGTCGACTGGCTGACCAACGGCACGCACAACGAGCGCTTCATCGACAACATCTTCGCGGAAATGTGCATTCGCATCCAGCAGGCCGGCATTCCGCTCAAGCGGTCGACGCTTCATGTCCTGATCCAGCATCCGCAATGGCTGGGGGCGCGGTTCATGTGGTCCGACGGCATGCGGGAGGCGGAGATCGCGCGGGTCGATTTCGACGTGCGGGAACGCTCCGAATATATCGGCAGCCCCGCCAACGAAATGCAGGACGGCGCGACAGAAGTACGCGAGAATCTGGAGCAGGATCCCGCGCGCGGCCGCAAGCATGCGCTTTATGACGAGATGCGGGCGATGGGGCTGACCGACTATGTCGCCTGGCCGCTCTACCACACCCTCGGCAAGCGCCATCTCGTCACCTTCGCAACCGATCGGCCCGGCGGCTTCGATGCGGCGCACGTCGCCGCACTGAAGAAATTGCTGCCGGTGCTGGCGCTGGTCAGCGAGATCCGCATCAAGAATCGCCTGGCGCGGACGCTGCTGGAGACCTATGTGGGTTCCCATGCCGGCGAGCTGATCCTCGCCGGTGCCACCCGGCGCGGCACCGGCACGACGGTGCGCGCCGCGATCATGATCTGCGACTTGCGCGACTTCACGAAAATCTCCGACAACTGGCCGCGTGACGACGTCATCGATCTCCTCAACGATTATTTCGACGCGATGTCCGACCCGATCGCGCGACACGGCGGCGAGATCCTGAAATTCATCGGCGACGGCCTGCTCGCGATCTTCCCGCTGAGCCAACCCGACGCCTGCGCCAACCTCTTGCGCGCCGTCACCGAGGCCCGTAAGGCCATGGCCGCGCTGAACGTGCGCAACGACGGCACGGGCCGCGCGCCGTTGAATTACGGCATCGGCGTTCATGTCGGCGACGTCATGTACGGCAATATCGGATCGTCGAGCCGCCTCGACTTCACCGTGATCGGTCCCGCCGTCAACATGGCCTCGCGGCTCGAGGCGCTCACCAAGCAGATCGGCAAGAGGGTGCTGCTGTCGCGCGACTTTGCCGAGCTCGTGGCGACGGAGTTCGCGCTCGAGCGGGTCGGCCAGCACGCGGTGCGCGGTTTCAGTGAGCCGATCGAGCTGTTTGCGTTTGAGCCGGGCGAACGCGCAGACTAACGGCGGCGCCGATATCGCGTCCGCGGCCGGCCCGGCCTCGTCGTCCGTGGCGGCACTGTCTCGGCGGCCAACGGGGAGAAGCCCCGGGGAGCCGGGGCCTCTCCCAAGGCCGGACGGTGGGGAGAGGTATGCTGACCTCGGCGACCGGGCTAGGTCACGCTGCCGCCCCAGCGGCCGCTGTACTTGAATTCCGGCGCCGACTTGAGCTGGTCGGCCGTGGCGCTCATGCCGGCGTGCCACTTGTTGTCATTGTAGGTGACGTGAATCGCCGAGGGGGCGACCGCGACATAATGTTCGCCCAGCCCCAGGAACCCGCCGACGGACAGGATGTAGGCGTTGGCGTGGCCGCTCTGGTCGAGCGCGATGTCCTTGATGGTGCCGATGTCCTTGTTGTCGTTGTTGTAGACGTCGAGACCGATGAGCTTGGATGCAATATCGTCGGACTTCTGGACGGTGACGTAGTCGCCGGCATTGCCGGGACGAGCCGCGCTGGCGTTCTGATCCGTGGCGCTCGGATGGCTGTCGCTGACGGTGATCATCTCGGCGAAGCTGTCCGGCCCGATCGACATCCTCACCGGATTTCCGTCGCTATCGACAGCCTTCACGTCGAACGAGGTCGGCGCGAGGCTGATGTCCCTGTATCCGGATTTTTGCAAGGTCTTCGTCACGTCCTGCCGGATGTCCGACGCTTGCGGAGTATTGTCCTTGTTGGACGCTGCCCACGCCGCAGAGCCCAGTGCGATCGTGGCGGTGGTCGCAAGTAAGATGGCAACACGCATTGTACGTTCTCCCTGTCGCTCAAAAGTTCATCCTGCCTTCGCAGGATCAACGTCACGGAAAATCGCCGGTTGCATGAAATTTTGATCAGGTTGGGAGGGGCAGGGGGTGATGGGCGCTGCTGTTGCCAAGGTGCGGGCGTCCAACTACGCTTCAGCTCCGCCAAAAATGGTCCAGCGATCGCCGCTCCGTCATGCCCAAATTCCTTCGCATCGGTCTGCATCAGTCGAACGTCTCAGGGTACACCTCGAAGGCGTGGTGCGTGCGGCGGGTCGGCTCGGCGGTGTTCCTGAAATGGGGCGCGGTCGAGGTGCAAGGCGCCGGCAAGGGCCGCAAGGTCTACTGGACGCATCTGCCGCAGGAGAAAACCATCCGTTGCGGCACCGCGCAGCGCGCGCAGGACTACACCAAATCCGCGATCGCACGACGGCGCAGCCATGACTACGAGCCGCTGAGCGGCGCCATCGCGACCCGGCGCAAATCCGCGAACGGCAGCGCCGACCTCAAGCAGGCGCTCGCCACGATCCTGATCGTCGACATCGTCGGCTCCACGGCAAAGGCCGCAAAGCTCGGCGATGCGCGCTGGACCAAGGTGATGGGCCTCTATTACGCCGCGGTCCGGAAAGAGTTGAAGTCGTCGCGCGGCAAGGAAGTGGTGACGACCGGCGACGGCGTGCTCGCGACCTTCAAGGCGCCGGCCGCCGGAATCAATTGCGCAACCGCGATTCAGAAGGCCGTGCGTACGCTCGGCCTCGAGATCAGGGTCGGCCTGCACGCGGGCGAATACACGATCAGCGGCGGCGAGATGGTCGGTCTCGCGTTCCACATCGGCACCCGCGTCGCCGCCAAGGCGCGCGCCGGCGAAGTCCTCGTCTCGAGCGCGGTGAAGGACCTGCTCGCGGCGCAATCCCAGATCCGCCTCAGGGATCACGGCAGCCATCAGCTCAAGGGCGTGCCGGCGCGGTGGCGGCTATACCGGGTGGAAGGTTAGGCGGGCGCGTCGCGCGCGCCGGCGAGGTGACCGACGCTGACGTGGACCGCGATCGCTGGATCGAGACAAGATACCAGCGCCGCTGGTGTCGCTGAAATCGTCGGGATGCTCCGCGCCGCGGCATTCCCTGGTGCCAGGCTGGTGCGAACCTGGCGCCGCCTGAAAGGGCCTTTTCGCAACGAAAGAGGCCGCCCTGACGGCGGCCTCTCCTCTGTTCTCACCAGCGACCGGGACCAACGCCGATCGTGACATCAGGGCCGTCATATCCGCGGTCGTAGTAGCCACGGTCGTAATAGCCGCGGGCCGGCGCCTGATAGTAGCCGTAGCTGTCGCGCCACCTGGCGTGGCGATGGCGGCAATTTCCGACGCCGGCCATCAACTGGCCGCCACTCATGGCGGGGCCTTCGGCGCCGACGGCCATGTTGCCCGAGCTCGTGCAGGGACCCGGGCCTTGAGCGAAGCTCGGGGTTGCCACCGTGGTCACGGCGATCGCCGCGGCGATCATGCCGACACATGGAACAATCTTCATGTCTGTTCTCCAGTTGCGGGCACCACCAACGGCGCGCAGCTTTCGATGTTCCTGCGATGGGCGATGTTGCTCGCGGCAGTTTGACGGGCGGCCCGATCCGGCTTCCGCTCCGCTTCGGCCACGCGACCGCGCGGCAATGATGCTCAGCTCGACATCAGCGTGCGGGCGGCGCGGGCAAGGCGGCGGCCGACGGTCTTCTGCCGAAGCGCCTCCGTCCAGTCGAACATGCTTGAATTGACGTCATAGTCGCCCCGCTGGGCGTCCGGTATCGCACCGGCGACGACGCGAGCGATCAACTGTGGCAATTCGCGATAGAAAGTATCGGTGCGGTACGGCGGATGCAGCGAGTAGAGCCCGGCGCCCGAACCGAGAAAGTCGATCCGCGAGAGTTGCCTGCGCAGCATGGCGGCGGAGATGATCTCCTCGGCCGGCATCGTCAGTGGCGACTGGTGGAACAGTCTCGCGCGGATCCGGCGCCGGAGATTCGGGCGCACCAGGTCCAGCGCCCCGATCGACGCGTCGAACCTGACCTGATCGAGAACGAAGATACGCGTGCTCACGGTGCGAAAGCGGTAAGCCGGGTAGGCGGCAGCGAGCCGCTCGGGCGGCTGGACGTGGGTCAAGCCTGGAAACCCGCCGTGCAAATCGCCGAGCGTGCCGTCGGCGCGGGGAGGACCGGGAAGTGGTCCGGCGAACAGTGCGTCGGGCGTGGTCTTGAGCCAGCCGATCGCCTCCTCCAGCCAGACCTGGCTGCCGCCGCCGAACAGCATGTCGCTGTCCATATGCACCACATAATCGGCGTTGGTCTTCAACAGACCGTAGAAATAGGCATGGAACGGTCCGCCATCGAAGGCCTTTTCCGGATAGACGCGGCTCGTCGAGAAATAGCGCTGCCGCACGGCCTCCAACGCCGCCGGCGAATAATCGACCTCGGAAATCTCCGCCTTCGGCGACTGCCGCGCGATGGCTTCCAGCAGCGCAAACAGGCGTCCGCGGCACTCCTCGTAGGCGCTGCCGGTGTAGCGGCCGCTCCTGCTCTGCCTGGTGTCGACAGTGAAGACGATGCGATCGACCTGATCGCCCCACACGTCGAGCTGATGCGGAAGCGTGTGAACGGCATGGCGCACGTCCAGCGGATGCAAATTGATCTGAAGCGCCGATCTGACCTGCATCTCAACTCTCCTCGCCGGTGAACCGGGTGGTCGCGTTCACGAACGGCTCGCGTCTGAATTCGCCGTCCAGGGGGACGCGGCCAGTTGCGCGGCCGGCCTGGATTGGTGCCTTTGTGGTCCTATGCGAAATTTATCAAAGATGGGCTTCTCCAGAAGCCAATTCGCACTGCGTCGTTAATGAACCGCGGCGGATGAACGAAAGATCATGCAGGCGACGTGCTCGACCCGATTTGCCCAAACATGCGAGGGCCGGCGCAGCGGCGCGCTCGGCGCGAAGGGCGGTCACGACTTGCGTCCCCGTGGAGCGTCAATGATTGAGTAACCACTTTTGTTAAGGCGAGTGTGCTGGGAACTGCCGCGGGTTGGTCGAACCGGCAAGGCGCATCCGAAATATTGCGGCCGGCGGCCGGGAGCAGCGACCCGCGCCGCTGCGATGGCGTCCGGTACTAACCGCCCCATCCCGCAAACGGATTGTGACCTGGTTCTGGTTGATCATCGTAGTGCGGGGTCGGCTGAGGGCGCGCCGGCGCAGCCGGCGAATAGGCCCAGGCGGCAGCGGGCCCTCTCGTCCAAACGTGGGTGGAGTGAACAGTTGCATGATGCCGATGTCCCTGGGCCGCCATAGCGGCGCTGACCGGTGCGCACAGGACAATCAAAAGGCTCAAGACCAGACCCGATCGCATGGCAATGTCTCCAATGGACCTAACGATGAGCAGTTAAGTGAGCCTCGGTCGATGTCCTCGCAATCCGCGGCTGCCTCACGGCGGGTAACATCCGCGGCATCATGCACGGGTTGGCGGTGCAATTCGTGCGAATCTGCAAACCCGTCCTGCCGTGAAGCGTTGCCTGCCGGAGCAATGATCGAGGGAGCTGACGACGGGATCAGGCGACCGGAGACGACCGGCGTGATCGACTTGCTCTGCTTTTCGTCTGCGTTCGATCGCAAGGTGGGATTAGCTTAACCGGGTGTCCATCAAGCCGGCAGCAGCTCACTTGCACCGATTGGAACGATGGCTCGGCTTGAGTGATGCGGAGTTGCGATGCGCTGGAGTTCGAGGCGGAGCTTGCGGCAACGGTCCGTCTTCGTTTCCGCTTTGCTCCAGCTACGCCGGACACGCTTCGTGCTTCGGGCTCCTGCGTGGCTGCGCCACGCGCAGCCCGAAGGGCGAAGCGTGGTGGGCCCGGCAGGAGCATCCACCATCGCAAGAAAGCCAAAGTTTTGCCGGCGCTCTGGTTGGGTAGGAAGGACACAATGTCCCACCTTTGTGCTCTACTTAGCAACGTAGACAACAAGAGGCAACGCACAGACACTAATCAAAAGTCGGACGACGTTAGGACAAGGACGATAACTCAGCCGGTAACTCGGACCATTGTCCCGCTTTTGGGCGGAGCATCTCCACAGGCGTGACCTACTGTCTCTTCTTACGCTTCGATCCTAACTTGATAGACGCAGAAGTTTTTGCTCCCTTCCTAACAACGCTCGGCTTCCGCTTTTGAGGTGGAGGCACCTTTGTTCGATTGCCTCGTCGCTTTGTCCCTTTAGGGTTCTTCTCCGCGCCAAGCGCTCCCTTCCGCTTGCGCGATGAAGAAGTCTTTAGTCGGTTGCCTTTTGGGTTCTTTTGCGCGCCAGCTGGGCCCGAAACATCCAGTACGACGACGCTCAATTTCTCTCGCTTCTGAGCTGGTATCATCCCGGTCAAAATCTCCAACATTTCCATTGCGGTACTGGGCGATCTTCCGCCGTCCGGTCTGGCAGGGATTTTTCGGGGGCGCTTTGGACCAAACCAAAATACACCGTATATCCCATATCCGCTTGCCTCTGGGTCTGCGGTGTACAGACGGTCCAACTGCGTCGTATGGGCGTACCACCACTTTGGATAGCGGTTTTGTGCGCTGGCTTTCCCTACGTCTTTAACCGTAGGTAAGTCGGTCCTATGAAGGCAAGCCTTGAAGCCCGCAATAGCTACCTCGGCATTCTCAGCTCCAATTTTCTGCTCCAGTCGTTGATACGGCGTGGCTTCCATGTTCTCGTCGAAGTAAATTTCTGCGAGCCACTGTAGCCAGCCTAAGTGTCTTCCAGATGCAATTTCTGACTTGTCGCGCTCGAATTCGTGGCGACGTGCAATCGCGCTCTGCTCATCGTCTGAAGCCTGCTGAGAGGCGCGTGCAGCATCTTCTCGTCGCCAATCTTCCAACGGAGAGGTAATGACGCGACCTCGAACAGCGGAGAGATGTGAATGAGAGTCTGCGTAATAATAGAGCTCGTCGAATTGAGAATTATCGACGCCGATGGCAAGATGGATTGCCAGCTCATAAAGCAGGGCTAGCTTGGGCGGTGTGTCAATCCCTTTATTCGGCCGTCGTGCGGTGAGTATAATCTGCGGCCTCGTCGCCGTTTCCAATGAAGACCCGGCGACCGAGCGCGGCCCGGACTCTATCCCGGTCAGGGAATGGTGTGGTTCGGTAACTTGGATATTCATCTACCGCTTCGTTGTCGGCTAAACTTACGCCGCCCACATCGCTTATTAGGCGTGTCGCCAGAACAGCCCCCGCTGGTGCGCGAAGCTCATCTGCCCCGTAGACACCATCCCCCGAACGCGCACGCGTGGGATTGTGTTCGGATAACAGCAGCGTAGTAGCATTCTGTAATAGTTCAGTCCGATTGCGTGGCCAATTCTTGTCCTTTACAGACTTTGCGAGCATCACGAGATTTTGTGGATTGGTAAGAAGGTCATTCAGGCCGCGTTCTACTGCTTGTTCTAGAAATGCGTTCGGATTTGTCACGCCTTGCGTTTGCAGGACGGCTCGCTGCTCCTCCGTGGTCAGCTTTTCGAGTGCTAAGACTACGTAGCCTCCGTGGCTGCTGAAGTAGGGCTGAAACGTTGCGAGGTCGGTGGAGCCGAGCCAGTCGCTTTCGCGGCAGGAGATGCGAAGTTGCTTTGGCTGAACATCAAACAATTTTTGAACGACGGCATCGATCGTGCTCTGGTCACCGCGTCCTGCTCGACGCTCGTCGAGCGCATCGATGAACAATGTTGTCGCGGCGGGAAAGGCAGGAATGTTGAGGAAGTCCCGGGTAGTAACTCGCGTGCCGTTCTTGGCTGCGGCTTCGATAAACAGGTGGGTTTTCCCAGCCCCGGGCGCGCCCAATAGCACGACGTTCGGCGTCTCAGCGTATTCAGAGAATAGCTGTCCTTGATTTGGCTCGGCAGGTTGCGGAATTAGTTGCCGAACAATCCGATCAGTCATTCAAGTGTCCTGGGTCGTTTGTGAAAAAGGCAATTGTAGATTGAGTCGGTGGCGTCTTTGCAAATGCAGATAGGATAAAAAATTCGCGCGGGCATCTAATGGAATTGGCTTGCGTAGTTCCCCCCGTGCCCCCCGCGAGGCGGCGCTAGTTGCAAAAGGCACATGGCTTCGTGACTTAACTTCAGTTCATTCCGCGCTCGGTGCCGTACTGGATCAACTGTTGAGCCGAATAGCTTGGTGCGCGTGACAGTCGCATCGCTTCCTTCGGATCGCGTGTTTGTAGCGAAATCTTCACGCTTGATGATCTGCGCTCCATCGACGCAGCGCGTATGGGCCAACGGAAATAGTAGATGCCGTGACGCGACACGGCCAGATACGAGGGAGCGAACAGGCCTGAATCCCTCACCAAAATGTCCCACCAGCGGGCATCCGGGAGCCAAGGCTTTGATCTTTCGAGGAATGGTGGGCCCGGCAGGACTCGAACCTGCAACCAGACCGTTATGAGCGGCCGGCTCTAACCATTGAGCTACAGGCCCCGCCGCGAGACGGCTCGCAGGAACGCGCGGCCGGCAACGGTGCGCGGTTCGTTTACAGGGATGGAGGCGGGGGTGCAATGCCGCGGCGGGCGCAGCGGAAACCTCGGCGCCGCACCGGAGATGGTTTTTGAAATACCGAATTTTGCGATGATGCCGTTATGAACCTGTTTTGCCCGACGGGTCAACCGTTTTCCGGGGGCTTTTGATTTTCCCTACCGTAACCGGCTGAAATCGCCTGACTTTCTACTGTGCATGGGGTTGTTTTCGCGTTTTGCCGGGAGGGGACCCTTAACTCCCCTCCGTCCCGCCGCCCGATGGCGGGTCGCCGGCCCGCCGGTCAGTCCACCGAGACCCCGGCGAACTCCACGACCTTGCGCCACTTCTCGGTCTCGTCAGCGACGAGCTTGCCGAACTCGGCCGGCGTCATCGGCCTCGGGATGCCGCCGTTCTCGGTCAGCCGCGCCATCACCTTCGGGTCCTTCAGCGCTTCGTTGACCGCCTTGTTGAGGAGTTCGACGATGTCGGCTGGCGTGCCCTTCGGCGCGGAGATGCCGTAGAAGCCGACCGATTCGAAGCCCGGCACGGTCTCGGCGATCGCCGGCATGTCGGGCAAGGCGGGCCAGCGCTGCGGCGAGGTCACGCCAAGCGCGCGCACGTTGCCGCCGCGCGACTGCTCGAGCGCGGAGGGCAGGTTGTCGAAGATCAGCTGCACCTTGTTGGAGATGATGTCGGGAAAGGCGAGCGCGGAGCCGCGATAGGGCACGTGGATCATGTCGCACTTGGTCATCGCCTTGAACAGCTCGGCCGACATGTGCACCGAGGTGCCGTTGCCGGACGAGGCGAACGAGATCTTGCCCGGGTTGGCCTTGCAATAGTCGATGAACTCCTGGACCGTCTTCACCGGCATCGCGTTGGAGACGACCAGCATGTTGGTGAGCTGCATGATGCTGGCGACCGGCGTGGTGTCGCGCAGGAAGTCGAACGGCAGCTTCTTGTAGAGCGAGGTCGAGATCGCGTTGTTGGGCGCGACGAACAGCAGCGTGTAGCCGTCGGGGGCTGCGTTGATCGCGGCACCCGCCGCGATGTTGCCGCCGGAGCCGGCGCGGTTCTCGACGATGAATTGCTGGCCGAGCCGATCCGACAGCGCCTGCGCCATGATGCGCGCGACGATGTCGACCGGGCCGCCGGCGGCAAAGCCGATCAGCCAATGCACCGGACGGTCGGGGTAGGCGGCGGAGGCGGGAGGGGCGGCGGCGAAAAGACCTGAAAGAATGACCAAACCGAAAACAGCATTACGCAAGATTCGCAACATGATGCCTCCCATTGTTCTATTGTCGTTATGGGGCATGCTTTCACAAAAACCGCTCGCTGCCTACATCGCCCCGCGTCGATGTTGACGCAGGGGCGGCCCATTCGAAACAGTCCGAGCCGATCGCCTCGCTCGGCTCCTCGAGCTTCGTGCTGACGCGTGAGGACGATCGCTTCAAGCGATCGTCACTTCTTCACCAGCGCACACGCGGGGTCCGGCGGCCCAAACGCCTTGTCGCCGGGGATCTTCGCGAGGATCTTGTAATAATCCCACGGATATTTGCTCTCCTCCGGCGTCTTCACCTGCACCAGCCAGAGGTCGTGCACCATCAGATTGTCGTCGCGAAGCTTGCCGTTGCGGGCGAAGAAATCCTCGACCGGCGTCTCGCGCATCTTCGCGGCGACCTTGAGCGGATCGTCGGTGCCGGTCGCCTTGATGGCGTTGAGATAGTGGATCACGCTGGAATAGACGCCAGCCTGCCACATCGTCGGCATCTTGTTCATCTTGGCGAAATAGCGCTTCGACCATTCGCGGGTCTTGTCGTCCATGTCCCAATAGAACGACGTCGTCAGCAACAGGCCCTGGGCGGCCTGCAGGCCGAGGCCGTGGATGTCGGTGATCAACGCGAGCAGCGCGGCCATCTGCTGGCCGCCCTTGAACACGCCGAACTCCGAGCCGGTCTTGATCTCGTTCATGTTGTTGGGCGGGCCGGCCGCAATGCCGATGATCTTGGCCTTGGAGGCCTGCGCCTGCAGCACGAAGGAGGAGAGGTCGGGCGTTGCCAAGGGCGGCTTCACCGAGCCCAGCACCTTGCCGCCATTGGCGGTGATGACGCTCGAGGCATCGCGCTCGAGCGAATGGCCGAAGGCGTAGTCGTCGGTGATGAAGAACCAGCTGTCGCCGCCGCGCTTGACCACGGCATCGGCCGTGCCGACCGCGAGCGCGCGGGTGTCGAACACCCACTGCATCGCATAGGGCGAGCAGAACTTGCCGTGGAAATCGGCGGTGCCGGTGGAGTGGGTGATGAACAGCTTCTTCTTCTCGTTGGCGATGTTCTGCACCGCAAGGCCCACGGCCGAGACCGGCACGTCGACGATCAGATCGACCTGGTCGACGTCGTACCAGCGTCGCGCGATCGCGGCGCCGATGTCGGCCTTGAGCTGGTGGTCGCCGATCACGATGCTGATCGGCTTGCCGAGCACGGTGCCGCCGAAATCGTCGATCGCCATCTGCGCCGCCGTCACCGAGCCCTGGCCGGTCGGCGCGGAGGCCGGGCCGTTCATGTCGGTGAGCACGCCGATCTTGACGACGTCGTCGGACACCTGCGCCGTTGCGGCACCCGACAGCAGTGCCGCCGTCAAGGCGGCCGCGACCGGCAGTCCAAATTTCATTGGATTCACGCTTGTCCTCCCCTGATCCGGCACGTTGGCCGAAAGTTGCCTGCGCCGGGTACGGCCCGGCTGAATTGGTTTCTTTTGCAACTATTTTGGGGTGGGCGTCAATCTCAGCCGGCGAAGCGGATCTGGCCGGCGGGCGAGGGATCGTAGCCGGTCAGCTCCTCGGCGCGCTGGCGCAGCCGCCGCTCGCCGAGGAACCGGATCAGGGCCTGCATGGCGGGGCGGAAATAACTGCGCTGCCGCATCGCAAGATCGAAATTCTCCCAGACCAGCGGCACGAAATCGAGGCCCGCGGACCGCGCCGCGGCGCGCGTCGCGACGCCGCAATCGGCCTGTCCGGCGCGGACCAGTTCGGCGAGATCGGGCACGGTGAGGGCGGGCGTCTGCACTCGCCGCAAATCCCGCGTCGAGGCGCCCGCGCGCGTCAAGAGCACGTCGAGCAGCATCTGCGCGCCGGTGCCTTGCTGTCGCATCGCCATTCGGGCGCCGAGCGCAAGCACGTCGGCGAGCCCGCGCAGCCGCTTCGGATTGCCCGGCGGCAGCACGAGACCCTGCTCGCGGCGCACGAATGCGACCAGCAGCGCATCGTGCAGGTCCGGTGCGTCCCGCAGCGCCGTCACGCTGGCATCAGCGGCGAGGTTGCCCTCGGCATCGAGGCTGTGGAAGTGCACGGCCACTGCCATTACCTCGTCGCGCTGCAGCCGTTCGAGCCCGCGCGCGCTGCCCTCGGTCATAGAGCCGAGGCCCGAGCCGGATTCGCGCAGGCTCCAATCCAGCAGTTCGTCCTGGCTGCCGCCCACCACCGGCGGCGGCTCCGCCGTCAGCATGCCGGCGGGGCGCGCCATGCCCGACAGCACCCAGAGATCGAGCTCGTGTCGCGGGAAGAGCCATTTTCCGGTCACCTTGGTGCAGGGGATCGCGCCGTTGGTGACGAGTTCGTAGAGCTTGCGTTCGCCGAGACGGAGATAGTCAGCGGCTTCGCTGGTCGTCAGGAATTCCATCCTGCATTCCTATGCAAATTCTTGCTTCTTTTTGACGTTCAACGCAGGTGGAATTCTGCACTTCGAATTTTTGTCCGCGCGGACCATGCCCGATGATCTCGTTGCTTTGCAACATATCCTGACGCGTGTTTTGATTTTGGTTGACGATCTTGCGAGGCGTTGATGGTTGCGGGCCTTGGAGCCTGCACTCGTACGCGTGAGTGCAATCGACGTGCCGGTTGATTGCCAAAACTTCCCGAATGGCGCACTTCGGCTCGACGACCGGCGCATCGCGAACTTGCCCTTCGGTAAGCCTAAACCCAGCTCTATTTCTTGCTGGCCTCGCGACGACCGGATCCGTCACGAGTGCGGCGCAATCGATCATCATGATCGGGTCGTTTTCACTGGGAACCCGTCATGGCCGTTCGCCGACTGACCGTTGCAATTGCGTTGCTCTGCGGCCTTGCCCTGGGCATCGTGGCCTCACCTGCCGAGGAGCGCGCGATTGTCCTGGCGTCGACGACGTCGACGGAGGACTCCGGCCTGCTCGACTATCTGCTGCCGATTGTCCGTGACAAAACAGGCATTGCGGTAACGGTGATCGCACGCCGCAGCGACGAGGTGCTCGACGGCGCGCGCAGAGGCGAGGCCGATGTCGTGTTGATGCACGCCCGGCCGCAGGAGGAGAAATTCGTTGCCGACGGTTTTGCCACCAAGCGCTACGACGTGATGTACAACGATTTCGTCCTGATCGGGCCGAAGAGCGATCCCGCCGGCGTGAAAGGCAAGGACATCGCGACGGCGCTGAAGGCGATCGAGGCCAGGAGCGCGCCCTTCGTGACACGCGGCGATCGTTCCGGCACCCACGCGGCGGAGCTCGCGCTGTGGATCGTCGCCGGCATCGACATCGCCAGTGCCAAGGGCGCCTGGTATCGAGAGAGCGGGCAGGGCATGACGGCTGCCCTCGACGCCGCACGCGCGGCGAAAGCCTATGTGCTGTCCGACCGCGCCGGCTGGATCGCCTTCAGGGATCGCGGCGATCTCGACATTGTCGTCGAAGGCGACAAGCGCCTGCTCAATCAGTACGGTGTCATGCTCGTGAACCCGGAAAAGTTTCCGGACGTCAAGAAGGACCTGGGACAGACTTTCGTTAAATGGCTGGTCTCGCCGGAGGGACAGGCGGCGATCGCCGGCTACAAGGTCGATGGTCAACAAGTGTTCTTTCCGAATGCAGACAAGTCGGCCCGTTGATGGTCGGGGCGCGAGCGGTTGCAAAACCACGCGATGCATGGTCCATCATGAGGCATGACCCAACGCCTGCCGCCCTCGCTGACGCCGCTCGATACCGCGCTCGCTGCGCTGTTGCGCGGCGTTGATCCCGTCATGCCGATCGAATTGCCGTTGGCGGAAGCCGCCGGCTGCATCGCTGCGGGGACGCCGTTGCTGCCGGCGCGGCCGCCGCGCGACATCGCCGCCGTGGATGGCTGGGCGCTCGGCGCCAACGATCTTGTCGGTGCGTCCTCCTATTCGCCACTGCCTCTGACCGAGCTTCCCGTGTGGGTCGACGCCGGCGACGTGCTGCCGGCAGGGTGTGATTGCGTGCTCGATATCGACGCAGTCGAGCTGTCGGGCCCACTCGCCCAGGCGTTGGCGGAGGGCGTTCCGGGGCAGGGCGTCGCGCGCGCCGGTAGCGATATTGCCCAAAACACACCCGCGGCCGCCGCGGGATGTCCCATCGATGCGGTGGCTCTGCTGCTCGCGCGTGTCGCGGGCGCGGACAAGATGAGTGTCAGGCGACCGCGTCTGCGCATCGTCAACGTGCCGGGCGCAACCGCGACGATGCAGATGATCGCAGGCCTCGCGCGCGCGGCGGGATTCGATGTGGCCGCGGATGAGGCCGCTTCGCGCGATGCGACATCGATCGCCGAGGCGCTCGATGTCTCGGCCTGCGATCTCCTGCTCACGATCGGCGGCAGCGGCGTCGGTCGGGCGGATGCTACCGTCACCGCGTTGGCTCAGCGCGGAGCACGGTTCGTCCACGGTCTTGCGCTCCAGCCCGGACGCACCGCAGCCACTGGGCGGCTCGGAAAAGCTCCCGTCCTCGCTTTGCCTGGGTCGCCTGGTCCGGCTCACGCGGTCTGGCTTGCGCTGGTGCTTCCGCTGATGGATCGGTTGTCGGGGCGGCAGCCGCGTCGCACAGCGCCCTTGCCGCTCGCGCGAAAAATCGCGTCCAGCGTCGGCATCGCCGAGGTCGCGCTGCTCGCGGAGGAACATCAGGCGTGGATGCCGCTTGCCGTGGGCGAATGGCCGCTCCAGGCCGTCGCCCGCGCGGATGCATGGCTGCTCATTCCTGCCAATCACGAGGGATTTGCGGTGGGCGAGTCGGTCGATGCTTATCTGATGCGGGAATGATATGGATTCCGGCATGGTGATGATCCCAAAGCCGCCAGACCGCGGCGCGCTCGAGCAAGAGCAGTTTCTCAAGATCCTCTCGCGCGAGGAGGCGCTGGCGCGCTTTGAAGCTGCTCTGTTCCCGCGTCCGATCCCGAACGAGGCGCGCAAGCTTGGCGATGCGCTCGGCGCAGCGTTGGCTGAAGACATCTCCGCGCCGATCGATGTACCGCCGTTCGACCGCTCGAATGTCGACGGCTTTGCCGTGCGATCGGCGGATCTCTCAACCGCTGGCGAAGGCGCGCCCGTGCGGCTGGCGCTGAACGGCGAGACCATTCACTGCGGCACCGCGCCCAAGCGGCAAGTGGCGACAGCAACCGCAACGCCGATAGCGACCGGCGGTCCGCTGCCGCGTGGCGCCGACGCCGTGGTCATGGTCGAACACACCCAGCCGGCCGGCGCAGATGCGATCGATGTCCGTCGCGCGGTCTCGCCGGGACAATTCGTGTCCTACGCCGGCTCCGATATCGCGCGCGGCGAAGCGCTGCTGCGCGCTGGCACGATCATCGGCTCGCGTGAGATCGGCATGCTGGCGGCCTGCGGCATTGCAGAGGTGAAAGTTGCGAGGAGACCGCGTGTCGCTGTCATCTCGACAGGTGACGAATTGGTGCAGCCCGGCGAGGCGCTCCCGCCGGCCGCGATCTATGACACCAATGGCGCGATCGTCGCCGCCGCGATCGACGAGAACGGCGGCGAGGCGATCTTCCTCGGTGCGATTCCCGACGACGAAGCCAAGCTCGAAACCGCCATGCGCTCGGCGCTGGCCGATGCGGACATGCTGGTGCTGTCGGGTGGCACGTCGAAGGGCGCGGGGGACCTGTCCCATCGGATCATCGGTCGGCTCGGCCAACCCGGCATCATCGCCCACGGTGTCGCGCTCAAGCCTGGCAAGCCGCTGTGCCTTGCGGTGTGCGGCGGCAAGCCGGTGGTGATTCTGCCGGGCTTTCCGACCTCGGCGATGTTCACTTTCCACGACATGATCGTGCCGGTGCTGCGCAGAATGGCCGGGCTGCCGCCGCGCTCCGATGCCAAGGTGAGTGCGACGGTGCCGGTGCGCATCGCGTCCGAGCTCGGACGTACCGAATTCGTGATGGTCTCGCTGGTCGAGGGTAAGGACGGGCTGATTGCCTATCCCACCGGCAAGGGGTCCGGCGCGATCACCTCGTTCGCGCAGGCCGACGGCTTTTTGCGGATCGATGCGCTCGCCGACCAGATGCCGGCGGGCACCGAGGCCGAGGTGACGCTGTTCACGCCTCATGTGCGGGTGCCCGATCTCGTGATCGTCGGCAGCCATTGCACCGGCCTCGATCTCGTCACCGCACCGCTCTCGCATGCCGGCCTCACCGTGCGCTCGATCGCGGTCGGTAGCCTCGGCGGACTTGCGGCAGCGAAGCGCGGCGAATGCGATCTCGCGCCGATCCATCTGTTCGACGACAAGAGCGAAACCTACAACACGCCTTATCTCGCCGATGGGCTCGAGCTCCTGCCGGGCTGGCGGCGCATGCAGGGCGTCGTCTTCCGCAAGGGCGACAAGCGCTTCGATGGGCTCGGCGCGAAGGAAGCTGTCGCGGCCGCGCTCGCCGACCCCGCCTGTATCATGGTCAACCGCAACCAGGGCGCCGGCACGCGCATCCTGATCGACCGTCTGCTCGGCGGCGCGCGGCCGGAGGGATACTGGAACCAGCCGCGTTCGCACAACGCCGTTGCTGCGGCGGTCGCGCAGCACCGCGCCGATTGGGGCATGACGATTGCGCCGGTCGCCCATGCAATCGGCCTCGGTTTCATTCCGTTCGCGGAAGAGCATTATGATTTTGCGCTGGTGACGGCGCGTAAGCAGCGGCCGGCTGTGCAGGCCTTTCTCGATGCACTCGGCTCCAACGTAGTGCGGGCGGCGTTGGAGCGGGCGGGTTTTCGGCCAGCGTAGACGACGACTCGGCATTCAAGCCGTGCGACGGACAGGGTGGGGGCGCGATGGCAAGGCCGCTTTCGGTTGCGATCGTTGGTGCCGGCATGGGCGGGCTGGCAACGGCCGCGGCGCTCAGGCGCGTCGGCATCGATGTGATGGTCTACGAACAGGCCTCGCAGTTCGCTCGCATCGGCGCGGGCATCCAGATCGGCTGTAACGCGATGAAGGTGTTGCGCGCGCTCGGACTCGAGCAGCGAATGCGTGAGCAGTCGTTCTATCCACGCTCCTGGAACAACCGCGACTGGAAGAGCGGTGACATCAAGTTCGACATGATCTTTGGCGAGAGCGCGGAGGAGAAGTTCGGTGCGCCCTATCTGCTCGCCCATCGCGGCGATCTCCATGCGGCGCTCGCAAGTGTGGTGCCGGATGAGTTCGTGAGGCTCAATCACAAGCTCGTCGGCCTCGACGAGGCCAGCGATGGCGTCCGGCTCACCTTTGCCGACGGCACCAGCGCCGTTGCCGACGCGGTCGTTGGTGCGGATGGTGTTCATTCAGCCGTGCGCGACATCCTGTTTAACACCGCGCCGGTCAAATTCACCGGCCGGATCGCCTACCGCACCACGTATCCTGCCGCGCTGCTTGGCGAGAAGATC